>VBKL01000041.1 GCA_005879805.1 Deltaproteobacteria bacterium
TCGCCGCGCAGCTGGAGGAGGAGGACTCGCCGCTACGCGAAGCGCTCCTCGAGCTGGAGCTGTCGGCGCTTCCCTCGGGCGCCGCGCACGGGAATCTGGGACCGGGGCAGGCCCTCTATCTCGGCGATCGTTGTTCGGCCGTGCTGCCCTCGGGCGCGGCCCACAGCGGACCGCTGGTCCTCGATCTCGCGCGCGCGGCCGAGGCCTGGTCTCTGGGGGCGCCCGAGCCGATCGCGGCCATCCGCGCGGTGGTGTCCGGGTACCAGGGCGAGCGGCGGCTGCTTTCCGAGGAGCGCGAGTCCTTCGGAGGGGCGCTCCGCTGCGCCGCCGCGCAGGAAGGAGTGCGCAGACTTTCCCAGGGACGGAAGGAATCGCTCGCGCCGCTGCACGCCCTGGAGATGCTCGACGCGGAAGAGATCCAGGCGGCGACGGGCTGAGCCGTCAGAGACCCGAAGCTATCTTCCACTTTCCGTTCAGCTTCACGAGGCGCATGCGGGCGTCGTCCGCTTCGCTGAACCATTTCTCCCCGCTCACCACGGCAACCGCATAGCGGAGGACGGCGTAGTAGTCGACGTGGGCCTTGTCGCCGTCCACCTGCACGTCCTTCACGGTGATGTCGAGGTGCACCGACTTCACGTCCTTGAAGTCGTCGGGAAGGTCGCGGCGCAGCGTACCGTAGTCGAGAGGACCGGTCGTCGAGGTCCTGTTCGGATCGCCTCTGTCGAAATAGTTGGGCGCGGCGAGGGCGAGAAGGGCGTCGGAGTCGCGCGCCTCCATCGCTGCCTTGTAGGCGGCGAGGACGTCGAGGATGGCGCGGTTCTCGGGCGCGTCGCGGATCTGGGTCCCCGGGATGTTGTTGTGCGAGCAGGCCGCGCCGAGCAGCATGACGAGAGCGATGAGAGGAGCTGCGGCGATACGCATGGATTCGGGTGTAGGCGGAAAGCCACGGGCCGTCAACGCGATTCCATGGTAGGGCGGAATGGGATGGGCAACTGGGTGGAAGTTTCTGCGAGCGATTTGTACGAAGGTGAGCTACGCGGGCTCGAGGTGGGAGAGCGGTTGGTCCTGCTCGCTTGCCACGAGGGCGAGATCAGCGCGATGGACGATTCCTGCAATCACGCCGGCTGCCTGCTCTCCGGCGGATGGATCGATGCCAGGAAGGCCGCCGTGATCTGCCCTTGCCACGAGTACGCCTTCGAGCTGCGGTCGGGGCGCAACGTCACGAGGCCCAGGTTGTGCGGCGACCAGCAGTCGTTTCCGATCCGGGTCGAAGGGGGCCGCGTCTACCTCCAGATCGAGGAGTGAACGATGGACGTTCCCAAGCAGCACAAGGCGCGGGCGCCGCGCTCGGTCAAGGCGTACGTCATCACCTGCTCGGACAGCCGGACCGAGGAGACGGACGACGGCGGAAGGATCATCCGCGAGAAGCTCGCCGGCCATGGACACCTCCAGGCCGGGTCGGCCATCGTCCCGGATGATCCGCAAAGGATCACAGCGGAGCTGTCCCGTGCCCAGGCCGCCGGAGCCCAGGTGGCGCTGGTGACGGGCGGGACGGGCCTTTCGCGGCGGGACTCGACCTTCGAGGCGCTCTCGGCCGCCATCGTGCGCCCGCTGCCCGGGTTCGGTGAGCTGTTCCGGTCGCTTTCGTTCGCGGAGATCGGAAGCGCCGCGATGCTTTCGCGCGCGATCGCCGGCCAGACGGCTTCGGGGCTCTTCGTCTTCGCCATGCCGGGCAGCCCGGGCGCGGTCCGGCTGGCGATGGACAAGCTCATCCTGCCGGAGCTGGGGCATCTCATCGAGGAGCTTTCTCGGTGAAAACGTGGCCGCGCGCCGCCCGGGTCCGACCCGCACTGGAGCGCCTGCTCGCCGAGACGAGCGCGCCGTTGCGCATGCGCTCGGATCCGGTGGAGCTCGTGCACCGCTACCGCGATCCGCTCGACATCGAGGTCGCCGGTCTTCTCTGCGCCGCGCTCGCTTACGGGCGCGTCGACCTCTTCAAGCCGAGGCTCTCCGCCCTGCTCGAGGCGCTCGGACCGTCTCCCGCCGCGGTGGCCCGGGACGCGAAGCCCGCCGAGCTCCTCAGGCGGGCCGCGGAGTTCTCCTACCGGATGACCGGTCCGCGCGATGTCGCCTGCCTGCTCTACGGAGCGGGGCGCATCCAGCGCGAGCACGGCTCCCTCGGGACCTTCTTCGCCGCGGCGTACAGGGAGCGCAAGGACTTGAAACAGGCGCTCGCCGCGCTCGTGGACGAGCTGTGCGCGGCCGATTTCACTCCCCTCCTCGGGCAGAGCGGTCCGACGCGGCGCCTCAAGCACCTGTTGCCGCACCCTTCGCGAGGCAGCGCCTGCAAGCGGCTGAACCTGTACCTGCGCTGGATGGTGCGCGGACCCGACGGCGTCGACTTCGGTCTCTGGGACGTTCCGGCGGACGCCCTCGTCGTTCCCCTCGATACGCACGTCCATCGCATCGGTCGGTTCGTCGGCCTGACGGCGCGGAAGGATCATCCGCGAGAAGCTCGCCGGCCATGGACACCTCCAGGCCGGGTCGGCCATCGTCCCGGATGATCCGCAAAGGATCACAGCGGAGCTGTCCCGTGCCCAGGCCGCCGGAGCCCAGGTGGCGCTGGTGACGGGCGGGACGGGCCTTTCGCGGCGGGACTCGACCTTCGAGGCGCTCTCGGCCGCCATCGTGTGCGGGCCGCTACCGGGCGGCAAGCCACGTGCGGGCGCGGCGCAGGGTGGCCCGCCTTCGGGCGAGGGTGCGCCCGGTCGTTCCGAAAATGACGCGCCGGCGGGTGCACGCGATTCGATAATCACTCGCGAAGTGCTCGCGTTTATGAAGACCAGGTCAGTAAGTAGCTGTTCTTGTGGCCAGGATCCTGGCCGCGCGGGCCAGCTACCTGACCATGGCGGTCTGCAAAACCATGGTTAGTAAATTGAGCGGTTGGGGAACCGCCCGAAGGGGAGGCAATGTCCCGCGCGTCCGTTCTCGTCGTCGATGATGATGCGGATTTTCGATCGCTCGTGCGCGGCGAGCTGGTCGATGCCGGCTATGACGTGACGCTCGCAGCCGGCGCCGAGGAGGGACTGCAGAAGCTGGCCGGCGAGAACGTCGACGTCCTGCTCCTCGATCTGGTGATGCCGGGAAAGAGCGGCTGCGAGCTCTTGCGCGAGGCGCGGCAGATGGGCGTGCAGAGCGAGACGGTGGTGGTCACCGCCTATCCCGAGTCGGACATGGCCGGGCAGTGTCTCGAGGCCGGCGCCTTCGAGCTCCTCGAGAAGCCGTTCTCCTCGCGATTGCTGCTCAGCACCGTCGCCCACGCCGTCGAGCGCTCGCGCCTGCTCCGCACCGCCACCCTCTACGACGCGAGCCGCGCGGTGTTCGCTTCGCAGGATCCCGGCGCCATCCCCCAGGTGATCGTCGAGACCGCCGCGAGCGCGCTGCGCGCCGATCAGGCCTCGCTCATGGTTCCCGAGGGACCGCACCACCTGGTCGTCGCCTATTCGAAGGGATTTCCCGAAAGCGCGCGAGGCTCCTACGTGGTGCGGATCGGCGAGGGCATTGCCGGCCGCGTCGCCGAGGAGGGGAAGCCGGTGCTCATCGTCGGGCCCGCTTCCGAAGATCCGCGTTTCCGCGGCGTGCGCGCCCACGGCAGGGTCCATTCGAGCATCGTCTATCCGCTCCTGGCCGGGACGCGGCTGGTCGGCGTGCTCAACATGAGCCGCGTCCACGAGCACACTCCCTTCCGCCCGGCCGATCTCGAGCTCGCCTCGGTATTCGCATCGCAGGCGCTCCTCGCCCTCGAGAACGTCTCCCTGGTCCGCAAGGCGGTGCACAACGAGCGCCTCGCCTTCGCCGGACGGCTCGCGGCCGAGCTCACCCACGAAGTGGCGAATCCCGCCGCCTTCGTCATTTCCAACCTCGAATTCCTCCTCGAGGAGCTGCGCCCGGCGAGCGGGCCGGGAGCGGCCGAGCGCCTGGCAGCGGCGCGCGACGCGCTCGAAGGCGCGCGGCGCATCGCCCGGGTCGTCGGCGACATGCGCGGGGCGCTGCGCGGGGAAGAGAAGGAGCTTTCCACCTGCGACCTGAACGACGCCGTCCGTTTCGCCCTGCGCATGAGCGCGCTCCAGGTGTCGAACGCCGAGATCACCACCTCGCTCGGCGACGGGGTGCAGGTGCGCGGAGACGAGGCGAGGCTGGGCCAGGTCTTCCTCAACTTGCTCGTCAATGCGGGACAGGCCCTGGCGGGGCGGCCCGACGCCCGGGTTCGCGTCACCACCGAGCGAAGCGGCGACGAGGTGCGGGTGATGATCGCCGACAACGGTCCGGGGATTGCGCCTGCCGATCAACGGCGCATCTTCGACGCCTTCTTCACCACCAAGCGCGGCGAGTCGGGCTCGGGCCTCGGGCTCGCCATCAGCCGCGAAATCGTCTCGCAGCACGGTGGCGAATTGACCGTGGAGTCCGAAGTGGGCAAGGGCTCGCGCTTCATCGTCAAGCTGCCGGCGGCCGGGTGACGACCTTCTCCGCCTCGGCCTCGACGCGCGCGCGCAGCGAGGGATCGCGCAGATAGGTCTCGGTCAGCCGCTTGCGCGGCAAGAGCCGCAGCGGCGCGGTGGC
>VBKL01000099.1 GCA_005879805.1 Deltaproteobacteria bacterium
GCCGGCTGGAACCGCGGCGCCGGAACCGACCGGAGCGTCTCGACGATCCCCTCCACCGCTACGTGCATGAGCTTCTCCCCGGGAGAAAGGGCCCGCCTGGACAGCTTATAACCCCAGCGGGCCCCGGACGCGCGCGAAGCTAGTCACGCAAACGGGCCGGCGGAAGGCCGCTCGCCGGGGCGATGCAGCGCGGCGGATACCTCGGCGGTCATTCGAGGAGCCCGCGGCGAACGTCGTAATCGCGGCCGAACCGCTTCTCGATCTCCGGAACGCCGACCTCCGCCACCACCGGGCGTCCGTGGGCGCAGCGCGCGCCGTAGTCGGTGTCGTCCAGGGCGGCGAGGAGCGCGCGGGCCTCGCCGTCGGCGAGATCGTCGTGGGCGCGAACGCTGGCGTGGCAGGCGGCGCGGGCGAGCAGCGCGTCCTCGATCTGCGCCGCCGACTCACCCTTTCCGTGCAGCGCCAGTTCCTCCACGACGTCGGCGAGGAGGCCGGAGAGCTTCGCCGCGGGAAGATGCGACAAGAGCGCTGGCAGCGCCTTGATGGCGGCGGTGCCGTTTCCGAAGGGCTCCACCTCGATTCCGATCGTTTCGAGCGCCGGGATCGAACCCCCGAGCGAGCTTGCCGTCGCCGGAGAAAGCTGGACGAGGTGCGGGACGAGGAGCGGCTGGGCTCGGGGTCCGCGATCGTGCGCGGCCCGGCGGAGCCGCTGGTAGTTCATCCGCTCGTGCGCGGCGTGCTGGTCGATGAGGACCAGGCCCGCCCGCCCCTCGCAGACGAGATAGGTCCGGTGGAGCTGGCCCAGGTAGCGCAAGCTCGCGAAGTAGCGGGACGGCTGCAAGAGCTCCGGTGCGATTGCGGAGGCGACCGCTAGCGGCGGGCCGGCGGATTCGGCGGCGCGCAAGCCCGTCCGCTCCACGGAAGCGTATGTCCCGGTCGGTCTCGAAGCCGCTTGGGACTCGAGGGCGACGAAAACGCCCGGAGCGAGCACCGAGCGAAGGCCGGCCGCGATCGCCTCGTACGCGGCGCGGGGATCGGCGAGCCGCACTTCCGCTTTCGCCGGATGGACGTTCACGTCTACCTCCGACGGCGGCACCTCGACGAAGACCAGGGCGGCGGGAAAGCGGCCGTGGGGCATGACTTCGCCATAAGCGCGCAAGACCGCGTGGCCCAGTTGCCGATCGCGTACCGCCCGGCCGTTGACGAAGAGCCAGACGGCGCGGACGCTGGAATGCTCGACGGAAGGAGAGGCGGCGAGACCGTGCGCGCGGATCCCGCGGACGGTCGCCTCGAAGGGAAGGAGCCTGCCCGCGACCTCGCTGCCGAGCGCCTGTGCCGCGCGCTCCTCGCGGACCGCGGCACCTTCGCCACGCTGGAGCCGCAGAAGGACACGGCCGGATTCACGGACCGTGAAGTCGACGTCGGATCGCGGGACGGCGAGCCGCAGCACCGCTTCGATGCCGTGCGCCTGCTCCGTGGCGACGCGCTTCAGGAACTTCTTCCGCGCGGGTACGTTGAAGAAGAGGTCTCGCGCCTCGACGGTGGTGCCGGGCGGCGCTCCCGCCTCCGCGAGGGAGACGACGCGGCCCCCTTCGATCTCGATGCGCGTGCCCGACAGCGCGCCGTGCTCGCAGGAGAGGAGCGTGAAGCGGGACACCGCCGCGATGGAAGGAAGCGCCTCGCCGCGAAAGCCGTAGGTGGTGATGCGGAAGAGATCGTCCTTGCTGCGCAGCTTGCTCGTCGCGTGGCGCTCGAGGCTCCTCTGCGCATCGCCCGGCGACATGCCGCTGCCATCGTCGCGGACGCGCACCAGCGTGCAGCCGCCGTCGCCGAGGTCCACCTCCACCCGGTGCGCCTGCGCATCGAGGGCGTTCTCGCAAAGCTCTTTCACCACCGCGGCCGGGCGCTCGATGACTTCGCCCGCGGCGATCTGGTTTGCGAGCGTCTCGGGCAGGACCTCGATGCGCGCCATCGTCAGTCCGCGAGAATACGGGAGAGATCGAGCCGCTCGGCCCGGCACCCTTCGGCGCGCACGATGGCCTCCAGTTCCTGGTAGGCGCGCTCGAGCGCGTCGTTCACCACCCAGTACTCGTATCGCTCCGCCCGGGCGAGCAGGATCTCGACGCGCGCGGCGTGCAGGCGGCGGCGGATGGTGGTGTCGTCGTCGGTGGAGCGGGCGCGCAGCCTCCGCTCCAGCTCCGCCATCGACGGGGGCAAGATGAGCGCGCGCACCGTTTCCGGATACTGGCGCTTGATGGCCGTGCCGCCCTGCACGTCGATGTCGAAGACCACCAGCGCGTTCTTGCCGTTCGCCTCGTCGATCACCGACCGGGGAGTGCCGTAGCGATGTCCGTGCACGGACGCCCATTCGACGAATTCGCCCGCCTGGATCATCTTGTCGAAGGTTGCGTCGTCGACGAAATGGTAGTCGACGCCGTCGGCCTCGCCTTCCCGCGGCGCGCGGGTGGTGTAGCTCACCGAGAAGATCGCGTTCGGGTGCGCGGCCACGAGCCTTCGCGCCAGCGTCGTCTTGCCGGTGCCGGAGGGAGCGCTGAGGATGAGCAGCGTCGCGGGCACGTTCACTCGACGTTGGCGATTTGCTCGCGGACGCGCTCGAGCTCGGCTTTGAGGTCGACCACGCGGGCGGAGATGGCGGTGTTCTGCGACTTCGATCCGACGGTATTCACCTCGCGGTTCAGCTCCTGCACGAGGAACTCGAGCTTGCGTCCGACCGGACCGCCCGCGTCGAGCAGCGCGCGCATCTGCGAGAGATGGCTCTGCAGCCTGGTCAATTCCTCGGCGATGTCCACGCGCTCGGCGAAGAACGCCACCTCCTGCGCGAGGCGGGCCGGGTCCGCGGCGGTGCCGCGGGAAAGCTCGGAGACGCGCGCGGCGAGCCGGTCGCGATAGGCCTCGACCGTCTTGGGCGACAGCTCGCGGACGGCACCGGCGTGGGCCTCGATGGCATCGAGCCGGGCGCGCAGATCCCGCGCCAGTGATTCGCCTTCACGGCCGCGCATCTCCTCGAGCGCCGAGATGGCCTTCTCGACTGCGGCGAGCGCAGCCGCCTCCGCCTCGCGCGTATCGGGCGCGCGTTCGGTGAGACCAACGACGCCATCCAGCGCGACGAGGTCGGAGAGGCCCAGCTCGCCGGACAGCCCGAGCTCGCTCTGCATCTCCCGGAGCGCCTTCGCGTAAGCGGCCGCGAGCGGGAGATTGATCTGGGGCACGGACCCCGCGAGCGCGCCGGCGCCCTCGCGCCGCACGGTGACGTCGACGACGCCCCGGGCGATGCGGGCCTTCACCGCCTTCGCGATGGTGGGTTCGAGCCCGGGAAGCTCGCGCGGAAGCCTCGCGCGCACCTCGCAGAACTTGCCGTTGACGGAACGGACCTCGACGGCGACGGCTTCGCCGCCCTGCTCCGCGCGGCCGGCGCCGAATCCCGTCATCGAGCGGATCACCGATGATGCTCCTGCGAGGAGGGCGGAGGTTCGCGTGCGGCCTGTGCGGTGTCAAGGAGCCGCGACGCGGCGGCGAGCGCCTGCGGGACGTCGGGCCAGACCAGGGCCGCAAAGAGCGGGTCGCGATGGGCGAAGCGCGCGCCTTCTGGGGCGTGGAGCAGGGCGAGCGTGGGTGCTCCGCAGGCGGCGGCGAGGTGCATGGGACCGGTGTCGTTCACCACCGCCAGAGCGGCCAGTCGTAGAAGTGCGGCGAGCTGAGGCAGGTCGGTGGGCGGGGCGAGAAAGGCGGAGGGCCGGGCGGCCTCGACGACGGCGCGGGCGAGAGGCTCTTCGCCAGGGCCGAACGTCACCATCGACCGGAGCCCGTGCTTTGCATGAATGCCTCGCGCGAGCGCCGCAAACCGATCGGGCGGCCAGCGGTGATCGGCCTTGCGCGCACCGGGATTGAGGAGCACCGCCGAACCCCCGAGCACGCCCGCTGCCCATTGGGCAAGGTCCTCGCCCGCGCGCGTGCGGAGCGGCGCGGAAGCCGGCACCGGAAGCCCGAGGCCCCGCAGGAGGAGGAGCTTCGCTTCCGCCTCCGGAGCATCGACCGATGGGAGGTCGACCGACGCCGAGTAGATCCGGTCCGGACCGCGTCGCGATCCCACCACGAACGCCCTGGCAGCCCAGCGAGAGAGGAGCGCGGAGGTCAGCGAGAAGGCATGCCAGTGCGCGGCATCGAGCACGACGTCGTAGCGGGCGCGCAAGGCGCGGAGGAAGCGCAGGAACCGTAGCGGATGGCGGAAGGCGTCGGTCTTCTCGAACGGCACGATGCCGAGGCCGAGGCCTTCCGCGAGGTGCGCGCGCCGCGCGGCGAGAAGTAGATCCACCTGCGCTCCCGGAAGCGATTCGCGCAGGGCGAGGCCGAGCGGGATGGTGAGGAGCGCGTTTCCCACCCTGTCGTCGGTGCGGACGACGAGGATGCGCCGCAATGCTTCGGAGCCGGGAAGACGCCCCTCCACCCGGACCGCGCGGCGGGCGATGCCGGCGAGCATCCGCGCGAACAATCCGGGTGGGGCGTCGAGGCGCGGATCGGTCATGCGATCGCCGCCTCGCAGGCGTCGACGACGCGCTCCACGTCGAGGTCGCGCAGGCATTTGTGATGGCCGAGCGGACATCGCTCCTGGCCGTGCTCGCTGCACGGGGAACATTCGAGGCCGGTGGAGACGGAAAGGCTGCGCGGGCCGAAGACATGTCGCTCCGGCGCGGTAGGCCCGAAGAGCGCCACCGTGGGAGTGCCGAGGGCGCGGGCCGCGTGGACCAGGCCGGTGTCGCCACCGACGCAGAGCGCGGCCTGCGAAAGAAGCGCGAGCGCCTCGCCGACGGAGTTCCCCGTCGTGTCGATGCACTTCACGCGCGCGGCGGAATTCACGGCAGCGGCGCTTTCGCGGTCGTTGGGGCCGCCGATCAGGACCGGCGCGAGGCCCTGCCGCCAGAGCGCGTCGGCGAGCCCCGCGAATCGGACGGCAGGCCAGATCTTCGTCGCCCACTCGGAGCCGATGCAGAGGGCAGCGAAGGCGCCGAGGTGGCGGATGGTCGGGTCGACGGCTTCCATCCATTCGGGCCGGGTGCGAAGGCGCATCGGCAAGGGCGTCGCGCCGAGGGCCAGCGCAAGCTGCGCCTCCTTGCCGAGGAAGGTATCGCCTACGGAAGGCACCCGTTCCGTGTACAGCATCGACGCCGGCGCGCCGCGGAAACCGATCCGGCGCGAAATCCGCGCGAGCCGCGCGAGGAGGCCGCTGCGCAGCGAGCGGTGGGGCAGGAGCGCGAGCTCGTGGCCCTTGACCCGGGCAACGGCGCGCAACAAGCCGCCGGGGCCGCGGTCGGCGCCGCGCTTGTCGAAGACGATGGGCGCCGCCGCCCGGGGCATGGCGAGCACGATGTCGCGCCCACGCGGCGTCACGCAAACGTCGATCCGCGCCGCGGGAAACCGGGCGCCGATCGAATCGACCAGGGCCGACGTGAAGACCACGTCTCCCAGGAACGCAGGCTGGATGACTAGAAGGCTCCGGGGCTCTGCCAATCGCTAGCCTTGGAGCGGGGCGGCCTCGTCGACGAGCATGACGGGAATGCCGTCGTCGACGCGGTAGACGAGCTTGCAGCGGTGGCAGACGATGCGATCCTGCTCGTCGCGGAACTCGAGCTCGCCCTTGCACTTCGGGCAACAGAGGATTTCTTTGAGGCCGGGATCGATGGGCATGCGCTGGCCGAGTATACGCCCTCAGCGGAGCGCGTCGCCGCGAGATTCGGGAAACTGGCTGAGCTCCCACAGGCGCGCGTAGCGGGCATAGGCCTCATACGCGCGGGCCCAGGCCATCGCCGCTCCGGCTGCCCCGTCGAGGAATCCGCCCCGCAGGAAGTATCCCCGGACGAACCTCCAGAGTGGCCGGAAGGCGACTTCCCAGGCCTGGCCGCGCCGCCCCTGCGCGAAGAGCGACCAGGCGGCGCGCTCGCCGTACCGTTCCATCTTGGCGAGGCACTGGGCAAGCGACGAACAGGTGAAGTGCAGGATGGGCGCTTCGAGCCTCTCGACGGCGCCCTGGACGATCAGTTTCTCGTGCACCGGACGGGTGAGATCGTAGCGGCAGAGATCCTTCCGGAAGAGCCGCAAGTGGAAGTCGGGATGGAATCCGCCGTGGCGCAGCCAGACCCCGCGGAAATGGTTGCGGAAGGGCAAGGCGTACGCCGCGGCGCCCCGCTCGAGGGCGGGGCGCGCCGTGCGGGCCAGGTCGTCGGAGGCCCGCTCGTCGGCGTCGAGGCTCAAGATGCAGGTGCCCCGCGCTTCGCTGCGGGCGAACTCGTGCTGGCGGGCGAAGTCGTCGAAGGGCCGCGAGACGACGCGCGCTCCCGCCTCCTCCGCGATGCGCACCGTCGCGTCGCGCGAGCCGCCGTCGACGACCAGCACTTCGTCGCAGAATCCGCGCACCGAGGCGATGCAGGCCGCGATCCGCTCCTCCTCGTCCTGGGCCACCACCACCGCGGAGAGGCTCAACGGAGAAGCTCCCGGATGCGGGAGAGGACATCGGTCGTCGAGTGGTCCTTCGGGTCGCCCGCGATGGCGGTGCGGCCTCCCAGGCGCGCGACCACTTCGCCCTCGGGGACCGAGGCCTCGCTGTAATCGGTTCCCTTCACGTGCAGGTCGGGACGCAAAGCGGTGAGGAGCGCCGCTGCGTCCGTCTCGTCGAAGAGGACCACCAGATCGACGCAGCCGAGGGCAGCAACGATCTCGGCGCGCTCCTCCTGGGGGACTACCGGCCGGCCCGGTCCCTTCGAGGCGCGAACGCTGCGGTCGGTGTTGACCCCCACGACGAGCAGTCCGCCGGAGGTGAGGTCCTTTGCACCCTGCAGATAGCGGACGTGGCCGACGTGCAGGAGGTCGAAGGCGCCGTTCGCCACCGCCACCTTGCGTCCCTCGCCGCGCGCCGCCTCGCGCGCCCGCACCGCTTCGGCGAGCGGAACCACCTTCACCTGCGCGCCCTCCTGCGCCGCGACGGCTCGGTGCGCGGCTCGAGAACGTCTCCCTTCGCGACTTCGCTGCGGGAGAGCTCCCGGTGCAGCTCGGCGGGAGAGACCGTCGCAGTGCCCGGCTTCAAGATGACCAGGGAGCCGGCGACGTTGGCGAGGCGCGCCGCCTGCGCGGGATCGGCGCCCGCGGCGAGGGCCACGGTGACGGTCGCGATCACCGTGTCGCCGGCGCCGGTCACGTCGACGGCGTTGGACGATCCGTGCGCGGGCAAGATCGCGGTCGGCCCGTTCGCGCGCAGGAGCATCATCCCCGCCCGTCCGCGAGTGACCAGCAGCGTCTTGGCGCGACAGGTGCGGAGCAGCTCTCGCCCGGCCTCCTCCAGGGCAGCCGGATCGCCTCCGAGAGGCCGCCCCACCGCCTGCTCCAACTCGACTTCGTTCGGTTTGGCGATGGCGACGCCGCGATACTGGGCAATGCCATGTCTAGCGTCGACGCAGACCGGCTTTCCTTGCGCGGCGATGCGCAGGATCGTTTCCACGACGGGCTCGCAGAGGGTCCCGAGGCCGTAGTCCGAGACGAGCACCGCGTCCGACTGCTCCGCAGCTTCCTTCAGCGCCCGCAAGAGCTTCCCGAGGAGCGCCGAAGGCACCGGGCCGGGTCCGTCGCGGTCGATGCGCAGCATCTGCTGGCGCCGCGTGTTCTTGCCGCCCGCGAGGATGCGGGTCTTGGTGGCGGTGGGCCGGCCCGAGGCGGTGAGGACGCCCTCCGGATCGGCGCCCACGCCGCGCAACATGCCCCGCAGCCGCTCGCCGATGCCGTCGTCTCCGACCAGCCCGATGGGCAGGACGCGGGCACCCAGCGCGGCAACGTTGGCGGCGGCATTCGCGCCGCAGCCCAGGCGGAATTCGCTGTCCTCGTAGCGGACGATGAGGACCGGCGCCTCGCGGCTGATGCGATCGGTCTCGCCGTAGAGGTACTCGTCGGCCACCAGATCGCCGACCACGGCGATGCGAGCCTCGGCGAACCGATCGACGACGGAGCGCAGGTCCGCGTTGCGCATGGAATCGCTACCTCTCACGGGAGCACCCCGGGAGCAAGGGAAGGCCGCGTCTTCCACCGTCTATGGACCCAGAACCAGTGATCGGGGTGCGCGCGCACCGCTGCTTCGACGGTCCGGGTGACCGCCTGGGTGAGTGACACGACCGCTGCGTGGCCGCGGAGGTCGGTCGTGAAGGGTCCGTGGACCTCGACCACGTGGGTTCCGTCCGGCTGCCGGACCGGAAAGGCGGCGATGAGCGGCGCGCCGCTGCGCAGCGCGAGGACGGCGGCGGCCGGCGTCGTGCAGGCCTGCTCGCCGAAGAACTCGACGAAGATGCCGCGCCGCGGGCGCATGTTCTGATCGATGACGACGGCGAGGGTCTCGCCGCGCCGCAAGAGAGCCACCGCGGCCTGCGTCGAGCCCTTGTCCGGCAATTCGCGCAAGCCTCCTTCCCTGCGCGCCGCGAGAAGGCGGCGGTTCGCGACCCCGCGCAGCTTTCGCGTGATGGCGGTGAGCTTCACGCCGCGCCGGGCGGCGGCCCGGGCGAGCAGCTCCCAGTTGCCGAAGTGGGCCACGGCGACGACGACTCCCCTGCCCTGCGCCCGCGCCGACTCGAAGCGCTCCCAGCCGCGGAAACTGACGAGGTCCTCCAGATCACCGTCCGGAAGCCTGCGCACGAGCGCGACCTCCGCGAGACTCCTGCCCAGCTGTGCGTAGGCGGCGCGGGCGAGGCGGCGGCGCTCGCGCTCGGAAAGCTCGGGAAAGGCGCGGCGCAAACCATCGAGAGCGACCTTGCGGCGGAAGCCTATTAGATATGCGAGGTGGCCGATGGCGGTCCCGATTCGCAGGCCGAATCGCGAGAAAGGGATCACGCCCGCGCACCGAGGGCGAAGTCTAGCGCCGAGACGAGCGCGTCTTCACCGGAGAGGATGCGCAGATCGATCGGAACGGCCTCGATCGACGGCGGCGCCTCGCGCTCGCTCGCGGGGATGCGCATGAGGTCCTTCTCGGTAGTGAGGAGCCTCGTCGCACCCTGCGTGGCGGCTGCATGGCGCAGGGCCGTAAGGCCGGCGCTCGAATAGCGGTGGTGATCGGGGAACCAGCGCGAGCCGACCACGCTTGCCCCCGCACTCCGCACCAGCGCCTCGAAAGAAGTGGGCCGCGCGATCCCCGCGAAGAGGAAGGCGGATTCCTTGCCGATCGCTGCCGCCGTCGCGTAGGCGCTTTCTACCGGCCCGCGCAGCCCGGCCTCGCGAGCATCGGCGACGAGCGCATCGGTCCGGCCATCGCGGGGGAGATCGCAGCGGGTGAGCCACAACAGGCCCCGCTTTCCCGCGCGGCGGAATGCGGTCGACGGGCGCTCGCGCAAGGGTCCGCGCGGAAGCCGTCTACCGTTGCCGAGCGGATTCGAGGCGTCCATCACCACCACGTCCAGATCGCGGGCGAGCGAAAGATGCTGGAGGCCGTCGTCGAGGACGAGCACCTCCGCTCCTTGCGACACGGCCCGCGCCGCCAGCAAAGCACGGCGCGGGCCGACGAGCACGAGCGCTTCCGGAAGGCGCTTCTTGAGTAGCGCCGGCTCGTCGCCGGCCTCGTCCGTCGGCGTCGCGGCCGTCACCTCCAGATCTCCCCGTCCCCGCCTCCCGTAGCCCCGGCTCAAGAGGGCGGTCTTCCGCCCGCGCTCGAGCAAACGGCCCGCGATCTCCAGCGTCACCGGAGTCTTCCCGGCTCCTCCCGCGACCACGTTCCCGACCGAGATGGCGGGCACCGGCGCGCGGAAGACCGCAGGACTTCGCAAAGACGCGGCAACGGCGTAGGCCCAGGAAGCCGCGGTCAGGGGCCAGAGCGCCGTCTTCAGCCAGAGCGGCTCGTCGGTGCGCCAGAGGAACCTCACGCCGCCTCCGGCAGGAGCCCGGCGATGAGGGAAGCGTCCCGCTTGCTCGCCCCGCGGACCGCGGAAACGGCTTCCCGCGCCAGCTGTCCCAGGGTGCGGATCTCCTCGGGCCGGGCAAACAGATCGCGCAGGAGCCGCAGGAGCGCGGCGGCGTCCTTCACTTGTAGACCGCCCCGTCCGACCAGCACGTTGACGCTGTCCTGGAAGTTCTCCATGCGCGGCCCGAACAGGACCGGCTTTCCACAGGCAGCCGGCTCGAGGATGTTCTGGCCGCCGCGATCGGTGAAGCTGCCGCCCACGAAGACCACGGTCGCGAGCTGGTACGCCCGGACGAGCTCCCCGATCGAGTCGAGAACCACCACGGGCTCGCGACCCGCCGCGGGGGAAGTACGCAGCCGCGCCGGAAGCCGCCGATCGAGGGCGAGCTGCAGCACGCGCCCCGACCGCTCCATGTAGCGCGGCGCGATGATTATCTTGAGCTCCGGGACCTCCTTGCGCAGGGCCGCGTAGACGTCGAGGAGCTGCTCCTCCTCTCCTTCGTGCGTGGATCCGCACACCCAGACGGGCTCTCCGGGGAGCAGTCCCAGTGCCTCGCGCAGGCGATCGTCTTCGGAGGCAGGCACGCTCACGGCGAGCGCGTCGAATTTCGTATTGCCCGTCACGTGCACCGATTCGCGGATCGCGCCGAGAGCGAGGGCGCGCTCGGCCTCGTCCTCGGCCCGCATGAGGAGGAGGTCGAAGCTGCGGAGCAGGTTCCCGGCCACCCGGAAGAGCGCCCGGTAGCGATTGACGTACTCGGGCGAGATGCGGCCGTTGGTCAAGGCGAGACGCGTCCCGGCGCCGGAGGCGGCGCGGATGAGATGCGGCCACAGCTCGGTGTACTCGAGGACGAGCACATCCGGCCGGAGCGCCGCGATCGCTCTCTTGCAAGCGCCGGGCAGATCGTACGGCAGGAAGGTCACGTAATCGGCGAGCTTGCTGCGGACGAGCCGCTGCTCCGCCATGGCGGCGCCGGAATCGGTGATGGCGGAAACCAGCACGCGGGCGTCGGGGCGCAGCGCTTTCAGCTCCCGGATGATGGGGACGAGCCCGAGGATGTCGCCGGCGGAAGCGCCGTGCAGCCAGACGCGAGGCCGCGCGCCGGCGAGAGGATCGCCGTCGTAGAGTCCCAGCCGTCGCCGGACCCCCTGGCGCACGCGCGGGTGCAGGAGGAGCACGGGCAAGGCGAGCAGGAAGACGATCCAGGAGAGAGCGGCCGCGAGGATCGGCATCAGAATCGGAGCCCGACGGAAAGCCCGGGCTCGACGATGAGCTTGGTCGGGGCATTGGGCCCGGCGCGGGTTGCGAGCTCGAGGGCGCAGCCGGGCGAGACCTGCACCGGCCCGAAGTCGAGCGCCGCGGCGAGGCCCATGCCGGCGGAAAGCACCGGAGTCCATTGCAGACGCGTGAGCTGCTCGGAGCCGTCCTGGGCGAAGGTCTCGTGCCAGGCGCGGATCCAGTAGGCGCGCAGGAACGGCGACCAGGTGAAGGCGAGCGGCTGGGCGACCCGATAGGTGATGATGAGCGGCACCTCGGCGCCGAGCGCGCGATAGGTCCAGCGATCGACCTGCGTCCGCCCGTCCGGCGTCTGGCGGTTCAGATCTTCCGTCACGCCCACGCCGACGAAGCGGCCGCCGAGCTCGATCGCGAGGCCTTCCCTCGTCGGCCCGAGGTCCAGGAGCCGCAAGCGGAACCCCAGTGCTCCACCCACCGGTACGGGATAGCCGGGCACGACCGGGTCGGTGAGCTTGAGCTGCGCCTCGAGCGCGAGGCGGTCCAGCGCTTGCCATCGGATCGAGAGGTCGGAAGCGATCCAGGTGAGGACTTCCCATTGCTGCGTCTCGGGCGGAACGGGATTGCGCTGGCCGAGGTCGCCGACGTCGGTGGGACCGGCGAGCACGCGGCCTACTTCCATCGAGACGCTGGCGTGCACATCGCCGCGCCGCAGGTCGCCCGCGGGAAGGAAGGTCCCCGCACTCACCACCGGCAGCGCGCACGAAGCCAGCAGCGCGAGTGGCAGCGCGACGAGCGGACCTTTCACTGCATGAGCCCCGGAAACGAGTCCTTGATCCCGTCGAAGACGAACTGGATGGCGATGGCGCCGATGATGAGCCCGATCACGCGGTTCATCACCGTAATACCGGTGACGCCGAAGAAGCGCGAGATCCTGCCCGCCGCCCGGAGCATCAGGTAACTCGCGAAGCAGGTGACGGCGATCGACACGACCACCGGCACCATGAAGACGAAGTGACCGGCACGGCCCATCAGTGCGGTCACGGTGGCGATGGATCCGGGCCCGGCGAGGAGCGGGATGGCGAGGGGAAAGATGGCCACGTCTTCCTTGTCCGTCCCCTCCTGCTCCTCTTCCGGCGTGACCCGCGTGCGCGCCTGCTGGGCACGGAGCATCTCGATGGAGGTGAGCAAAAGCAGGATGCCGCCCGCCACCTTGAACGCTCCCAGGCTGACGCCGAGCACCTTGAAGAGGAGCGTGCCGGTCAGCGCGAAGGTGGTGAGGATGAAGAAGGCGGTCCACGAGGCGCGGCGGGCCATGCGCGCGCGCTTCTCCTCGCTGTCGTTGCGCGTCATCGCGACGAAGATCGGTACTACTCCCATCGGATCGACGACGAAGAAGACCGCCGAAAGCGAGAGGACGCTGAAGGACACTAGATCTCGGACCCAGGGAGCCATTCCGCGCGCGCTTGTAGCATGAGGCGTTTGCCATCTCCCGCCCGCCGGGCGAGAATTCCTCTCCATCAGGAGGATTCCGACCGTGGACGAGGAAGGGCGGGCGGTGCCGGAAGGCGCCGTCGCTCATGCGTTGCGCGCGACCGAGGATCGGTTCCGCGCCCTCGTCGAGCAGTCGATCGTCGGGATCTTCCTCATCCAGGACGGCAAGGTCGTCTACGCAAATCCGAAGTTCGCGGAGATCTTCGGATATCGGCAGGAGGACTTCGCCCAGGGCGGGATCCCGCTCGAGCAGCTGACCTACGAGCCGGACCTTCCCGCGGTTCGCGAGGTGGTGCGCCGGGAGCTCGAGGGGGACCGGCAGGGCATCCAGGCAACCTACCGCGGCCGCCGGAAGGACGGGACTCCCGTCGACGTCGAGTCCCACGGGGCGCCTACCGAGCTTTCCGGCCGCCCGGCGGTGATCGGGACGCTGCTCGACATCACCGAGCGGCGGCGCACCGAGCATGCACTGCGCGAGAGCGAGGAGCGGTACGCCCTGGCCGCCCGCGGCGCCAACGACGGACTCTGGGACTGGGACCTGGCCGCGAACCGCGTCTATCTCTCGCCGCGCTGGAAGGGAATGCTCGGGCTGGCGGAGGGCGACATCGGAAACGACCCGGAGGACTGGCTCGGCCGCGTGCATCCGGACGATCACGCGCGCCTGACCGCGGACATTGCTGCCCACGTCGAAGGGAAGACCGCGCAGCTGGACCTGGAACATCGCATCCGTCACGCGGACGGGACCTGGCGGACGATGCTCTTGCGCGGGGTCGCGGTCCGCGATGCCGCGGGCAAGGCGACCCGGATGGCCGGGTCGCAGACCGACATCACCGAGCGCAAGCGGGCGGAGGAGAAGCTCCTCCACGACGCGCTCCACGACGGGCTCACCGGCCTGCCCAACCGCGCGCTCTTCATGGACCGCGTCGGACAGGCCATGGCCTTCCAGGCGCGCCGCTCGGACTACCGCTTCGCCGTGCTGATGCTCGACGTCGACCGCTTCAAGACGGTGAACGAGAGCCTCGGGCACGCGATGGGCGACAGGCTGCTCGCGTCGGTGGCGAAGCGCGTCTGGCGCTGCGTGCGTCCGGGCGACACGGTGGCGCGGCTCTCCGGCGACGAGTTCGCGGTGCTGCTCGAGGACTACACGGCGGCGGAGGAACCGAGGCGGGTGGCGGACCGGATCATCGCCGAGATGGCGCCGCCCCACGACCTCGGCGGCACCGAGGTATTCACCTCCGCGAGCGTGGGCATCGCCGTCGGCAAGCCGGAGTTGTCGAAGCCCGACGATCTGTTGCGCGACGCCGACGTGGCCCTCTATCGCGCCAAGGACCTGGGGCGCTCGCGCTACGTCCTCTACAACCCCAGCATGCGGACCCGGGCGCGCGAGCAACTGCAGTTCGAGACCGACCTGCGCCGTGCGCTCGGGCGCAACGAGCTGCGCATCGTCTTCCAGCCCATCGTCTCGCTCGCGACCGGCGCGGCCACCGGATGCGAGGCCCTCGTCGAATGGCAGCACCCGACCCGCGGGCGGATCCCTCCGGCCGAGTTCATCCCCATGGCGGAGGAGACCGGCCTCATCGTCCCGATCGGGAACTGGGTGCTGCGCGAGTCTTGCAAGCAGGCGAAGACGTGGGCGGAGATGAGGAAGGATGCCCCGACCGTCAGCGTGAACCTGTCGGCGCGGCAGCTGCTCCTGCCGGAGGTGCTCGATCAGGTCCGGGCCGCGATCGCCGATTCCGGCATCGCTCCCGCCCAGCTCCGGCTGGAGGTGACCGAGAGCATCATCATGGAGAACGCCGGGCCGGCCTCGCTGCTCCTCACCCAGCTCAAGGCGCTCGGCGTCCATCTGCTCATCGACGACTTCGGCACCGGCTACTCTTCGCTCTCCTACCTGCACAACTTCCGCTTCGACACCCTGAAGATCGACCGCTCCTTCGTCTCGCGCATCGACACTTCGCAGAAGAACGTGGAGATCATCCGCACCATCTTGAGCCTCGCCCGCGCCCTGGGGATGGCCGCGGTGGCGGAAGGAGTGGAGACCGAAGGCCAGGCGGCGCAGTTGCAGATCCTCAAGTGCGATTCCGCGCAGGGGTTCTGGTTTTCTCGCGGGCTCGAGGGACCGCAGTTCGCCGCGCTGCTCGCGGAGGGGAAGAAGTGGAAGCTGCCGCTCGCCTCGGGGGCCGAGATGACGCCCGATCAGCCCTAGGCGAATGCGTCGCGCAGGGTGAACCAGATCATCGCGACCGTGAGGAGCACGAGGACGACCGTCGTGCCCCAGGCGATCGCTCCCAGGACCCGGCCGTTGCGGTAGCGCCCCATCAGGCGCTCGTCGCGGGCGAGGAGCAGCATGAAGATGAGGATGAAGGGCAGGAGCACGCCGTTCGCCGTCTGCGAGAGCAGCATGATCTTGAGGAGCGGCAGCCTGGGGATGAGCACCAGGCCAGCGCCGAGCACCACGATCGCGGCGTAGAGGAAATAGAATTGCGGCGCCTCGTTGCGGCGCTTGTCGATGCCGCTCTCCCAGCCGAACGCTTCGCACAGGTAATAGGCAGTCGAGAGCGGCAAGATACATGCTGCGAAGAGCGAGGCGTTGAAGAGCCCGAACGCGAACAGCGTGCTCGCCCACTTCCCGGCGAGCGGGCGCAGCGCCACCGCGGCGTCCTTGGCGTTCTCGATGTGGCCGCCCGACTTGAAGATGGTAGCCGCGCAGGCGAGGACGATGAAGAAGGCGACCACGTCGGTGACGATGCAGCCGAGGACCACGTCGAGGCGCGAGAGCGGATAGTCCTCGAGGCTGACGCGCTTCTCGACGATCGCCGACTGTAGGTAGAACTGCATCCAAGGAGCGATGGTGGTGCCGACCAGGGTGACCACCATCACCAGCGCCGGCCCGGTGAGCTGCAATTTCGGAACGAGCGATCCTTCCGCGACGTCGCGCCAGTCGGGATGGGCGAGAAAGCCTGCGACGACGTACGCGACGTAGACCAGGCAAGCGACGAGGAAGACCCGCTCGACGATGCGCGCGCTGCCGCGCAGGACGAGGAGCCACACGGAGGCGGCGACGATGGGAACCGAGACGTACTTCGGGATCCCGAAGATCTCCAGCGACTGCGCGACACCGCTGAACTCGGCCATGGTGTTGCCGAGGTTCGCGACGAGCAGCGCGAGCATGATGAAGAAGGTGGTCCGTACGCCGAACCGTTCGCGTACGAGGTCGGAGAGCCCCTTGCCGGTCACCACCGCCATGCGTGCGCACATCTCCTGCACGAGGATGAGCGCGAGGGTGATGGGGATGAGGGTCCAGAGCAGCGAGTAGCCGAAATCGGCGCCCGCCTGCGAGTAGGTGGCGATGCCGCCCGCGTCGTTGTCGACGTTGGCGGTGATCATGCCGGGCCCGATCACCGCCAGGGCGGCGGCGAGGCGGGTCCAGCGGGAGGCCGAGCGGGCACGGAGCGCGCGGGCGCCGCCGTGCGGCGTCGTCGCGCGAGCCCCGGCGTCAGCCATGCAGCACCTTCTCCAGCACGTCGTCGACGGTGACGACGCCGAGGAGGCGGCCGTTCGCATCCTGCACGGGCAGCGAGAAGAGGTTGTACTTCGCGGCCTGCTCGGCGACCTGCCGGACCGGATCGTCGGGGTTGAGCGGCGCGGGATGCTCGTGCATGAGACCGAGGACGAGCACCTCGGGCTTTGCCACGATGATGTCGCGGAGCGAGAGGACTCCGGCGAGCTTGCCGTCCGGACCGACCACGAACGCGTCGTGCAGATGCGGAACCGTCTCAGCTTGGCTGCGCACCTGCTCGAGGGCCTGCGCCGCGCTGAACTGCGGCTCGAGCCGGAGGAACTCGGGGTTCATGAGGCCGCCGGCGGTGTCCTCGCCGTAGGCAAGAAGCTGCTGGACCTCGCGCGCCTCGCTCGGCTCCATCTCGGCGAGGAGCTCCGCGGATTCCTCCTTGGGCAGATCGGCGAGCAGGTCGGCGGCGTCGTCCGCCTGCATCTCCTCGAGGACGTCGGCAGCTTTCCCCGGCTCGAGGGTCTCGAGGAGCTCGCGCTGCAGCTCGGGCTCGACCTCCTCCAGCGCGTCCGCCGCCGCTTCCACCGGAAGCCCTCGGAAGAGGACGGCGCGCTCGCGGCGGTCGAGATCCTCGAGGATCTCGGCCAGATCGGCAGGATGCATTTCCGCCACGGCGCTGCGCGCCACGTCGAGCCGGACGCGAGGCGACCCTGCAGCGAGCGGCTGGACGTGCTTCCAGGAGACCAGCTTCTCGCGCGTCAGGTAGGTGGAAGCGGGCCGGAACCTTCGCACCAGTCCGTCGACCAGCTCCTGCCAGCCCATCCTCCGCACCAGACCCCGGAAGCCGACGTCGACGTGGGCAACCCGGAGCTCGCCGCGTGCCCGCAAGAGGTGCAGGTCGTTGACCCGCTCCACCTTGGCGTCGTCGGTGTCGACGATCTGGCGGTCGAGGACGTCCTGGGCGAGCGGGATCTCGCTGGTGTGGAGCTGGAGCGGGCCGAGCGCCTCCGCGCCGCGCCGCAGCCGCAGCGAGCGGGAATCCCATTCCTGCACGTCGGCCCATTCGACCCGCCGGACCTCGCCGCGCGTCCCCTGTCGAACGCGAAGGGCGGACACGCGCGGATACGCGCCGGCGGCATCGGCGAGGAGATCGACGATGGAGCCGAGCTTCTCGCCTGAGGGACCGCGGGCGGCGAGGCCGAGAAGCTCGGAGAGGTAGAGGAAGGTGCCTTCCAGCTGCGGCGGCGCGAGGGATGGACCGGGCGTCGAGTTGTTCGTCGTCGTCGGACCGGGCACGTCGCGCGGGTATCAGTCTCCGAGGGGCCCGGTCAAGGGACCGAAGTGTCGCGGCGGAGGCGAGGCCCGACCCGGCGAAGGCGCTCGTGGAGTGACGAGATGGGCAAATCGCTCGAGGTCACTCGCAACCGGTCGCGACGGCCAAGGCCGCGCACACCTCGCGCATCCGCGCGGGAGGGAGACGGCCGAGCCGGCGGATCAGCTTCGCGCGGTCGACGCACTGGACGTGATCGAGGCTGACCGCGGAGTCGTAATCGAGCCCTTCGTTCGTGCCGATGACGACCTGGCTGGGAAGGTTGCGAATGGTCGAGGTCACCGGCGCGACCAGGACGGTGCTGAGCACGTCGATGGCCTCGTTGCGGGCCAGAACGACGACCGGCCTGCGCTTGTCTGGCTCCTTGAAGCGGTAGGTCCAGACTTCGCCGCGGCTCACGAGCCGGGCCATGAGCCCTGGGCAGCCCAGCCAGCGAACTCGGGTGCGCCTCTCTTACCGTAAGCCTCGCGATAGGCCTCGGCGATCGCGCGCCTCCGCTTTCGTCTCAGATAGTCGTAGACGGCCCTGCGCAAGACCAGCGACCGGCCGTCCCGCTTGACCTCGGGGTCGGCGTCGAGCTCCTTCAAGAGCCGCTCGTCGAACGTGATCTGGATGGCCTTCATGTGGATGATTCCTATACATCAATCATGAAGGCAGCAAGGATCGGAAACACCCTGGTACGTCTCTTCATTTCAATGACGTGGAGGCGGCCACGTCGAAGCGCGTTGCGATCTCGCGTTCCACGAATGCCTGGAACTCGTCGTCCGAGACGTCCGGTGCAGAAGTGCGTGACAGTCCGAAAAACAGAACTGACTGTACGTCGGCCGCGGCACGTGGCGCGCTCGACGCGCAGGCGAATCCGGAGACGACGAGAACCAGGCAGACGAGGGGCGTCCGGATTGGTTGTCGCGGATTCACAAGGGTTCGGCGGAAGCGAGCTTGGTTCGTCGTCGCCGGGCCGGGCACTCGGCGCGGGTATCAGTCTCTGACGTGCCGGGTCAAGCAAGAGAAACGCAAGCAGATGCCTGCGGGCGCCAGGCGATGATCGCGAAATCAAGATGCGCGTTCCATCGGCGGTCGAGAGCTGGCGGCGTCGTCGTCGAGGAAGGTGCGACCGCCTGCGGAACGCGATCTTCGCCGGCGAAGGGTACGGCGAGGAGCCCGATTGCAATGGCAAGCTCGACCAGGAACAAGTTCCGCCGCTCGCTCGGCGGAACGGTGCTCGCGAATCGCCAAGCGGCGAACCAGGCGCACACCGCGAAGAACGCGATCAAGACCAGGGGTTCAACTTCCCTTCGCCCGCTCGTAGTGCCGCCTCGCCTTTGCCCGGTTCCCGCAATCCCTCATCGAGCACCAACGCCTGGACTTGTTCTTCGTCTCGTCGAGGAAGATCCAGGTGCACTCTTCGTCCTCGGCGAGGCCGCACATGCGGATGGGACCGCGATCCTCGTCGGCGAGCAGGTCGGCGGCGGCGACGGCGATGGCCCAGACGGGCTGGTCGAGATCGTCGCACTCCGTCCACCCGAACGAATAGCTGCCACCTCGCGCGACGATTTCGCGGTGCGCGAGCGCGGTGGCGAGCTCCCCGTTCAGCAAGCCGAGATCCGCCGGCGCGGGCTTCTTGCGCGAGCCGAGCGCCCAGAAGATGCGGAAGATCGCCTCGCGCAGCTCGATGGCGCGGGCGAGGACGCGGGCTGCCTCGCCGGGCTCCCGTGCAGCGCGCTCCGCGAGCCCGCGCGCGCAGGACGCGTCGACCAGTCCCGCCTGCCGGGCGAAGGCGAGCAGGTCGCCGTACTCGTTGAGGTTCTCCCTCGGCGCATGGAAGCGATCGCCGGAGAGCGTGTTGGCGAAATCGAGCGACGGATCCCCGGCGATGAGCTCGAAAGCAGGCGACACTGGCTAACCTCCAAAATGCACTTGACAGGTTAGATAGCTCGTCGCTATATAACCGTCAAGATCGAAGTAAGGAGGTTAGAGACATGGACCGCCGCTTCCTCAGCAACTCGCACCTCGGAGCCATCACCGTCCTCGCCGCCTGGGCCGTCCTCTGGTTCTCGGTGCTCTTCGCGCTGGCTCCGGGCATCGTCGCCCTCTGATTCCGCGCCGCGGACCGTCGGACACCTGTGGTATTCCACGCTCGTGCCGACGGTCGCGGACGAGCTGAAGAGCCTGCGCATCGAGCGCAACGAGCCAGCCTCGCGGCTCCCCGGCTGGGCCGGACCCGCGATCGCCGTCGTCGTCGTGCTGGTGGTGCTCGGAGCGGCCTGGAAGATCCTCGCTCCGCGCATCTTCGTCCCCGAGGTCGAGACCACCGCAGTCTCGCTGGTGAGCCCCGCCCAGGCGCAACAACTTCTCGTCGCGACGGGGTACGTGGTCCCGCAGCGGCAGGCGAACATCTCGCCGCGCATCGGCGGCCGCGTCGCCAAGCTCTTCATCGAAGACGGCACGGTGGTGAAGAAGGGCCAGCTCATTGCGGTCCTCGAGGCCGCCGACTACCGGGCGCAGGTGCTGCAGGCCAAGGCCGACGTGGCGGCGGCGCAGGCGCGGGAGAAGCGGGCCGAGTCGGACCTCTTCGAGGCGCAGCGCGCCTTCGATCGCGAGAAGGTCGTCCAGTCGAAGGGCGTCTCGACGCCGGCGGCGCTCGACACGGTGACCGCGCGGCTCGACGGCGCCAAGGCGCAGCTCAACGCGGCACGGTCGGAGACGGCGGCGGCCGACGCTCGCGTCGAGGTCGCCCGCGTGAACCTCGACAACTGCTACGTCCGGGCGCCGTTCGACGGCCGCATCACGCAGAAGCTCACCGACATCGGGGAGATCGTCTTCGGCGCTTTCAGCGCGGGGACGGGCGGGCGCGGCGGCATCGCCTCGCTCGCCGATTTCTCCACCTTGCAGGTCGAGGCCGACGTCTCCGAAAGCCAGGTAGCGAAGCTGGCGCTGGGAACACCGGCCGAGATCGTCCTCGACGCTTTTCCCGACCGGCGCTACCGGGGCAAGGTGGCGGAGGTGCGGCCGCGCGTGGATCGCGCCAAGGCGACCGTCACGGTGAAGGTCGCCTTCGTGGACGACCCTCGCGACGTGCTCCCGGACATGGGCGCCAAGGTCACCTTCCTCGCCAAGGAACTGGATGCCGCCCAGGCGAAGGCGGCCCCGATTTCCGCCGTGCAGTCGGATGCGGTGGTCGAGCGAGGCGAAAACAAGGTCGTCTGGGTGGTCGGCGCGAACGACGAGGTGCGCGCGACTCCGGTGGTCACGGGCGCCCCGATGGGAGGCCTGGTTGCGCTCCGTGAGGGACCACCCGCCGGAACGAAGGTGGTGCGCCGTCCGAACGGCGAGCTGCGCCCGGGAATGCGTATCAAGGAGAAGCAATGAGCGAAGCACGGGCACCGGCCGCCGCCACCGGACGGCCGGTCGTCGAGATCCGTGGCCTGCGGAAGGTCTACCGCCGCGAGCGGCAGGAACTGACGGTGCTCGACGGCATCGACCTCGACATCCCCGAGGGATCGTTCGAGGCGCTCATGGGTCCTTCCGGGTCGGGGAAGACGACGCTACTCAACCTCATCGCGGGGATCGACACGCCGACGAGCGGCACGGTGCGGGTAGCCGGCGACGAGATCGGGCGCATGAGCGAGACCGAGCGCGCCGCCTGGCGCTCGCGGACGGTGGGCTTCATCTTCCAGTTCTACAACTTGATGCCCGTGCTCACCGCCGCGGAGAACGTGGAGTTGCCGCTCCTCCTCACGAACCTCGGGCACAAGGAGCGCATGAGGCGCGTGGAAGTCGCGCTGCGGCTCGTCGATCTCTCCGATCGAACGGACCACACACCGCGCCAGCTTTCCGGCGGGCAGCAGCAGCGCGTCGCCATCGCCCGCGCCATCGTCGCCGACCCGAAGATCATCGTCGCCGACGAGCCGACGGGAGACCTCGATCGCAAGAGCGCCGAGGACGTGCTCGGGCTCCTGACCACCCTCAACACCACGCTCGGCAAGACCATCGTGATGGTGACGCACGACCCGCACGCGGCGGCGAGCGCGAAGATCCAGCGCCGCCTCGACAAGGGGCTGCTCACGTGACCCTCGCCGGCCTCGCGCTTCGCAACGCCTTCTTGCGCAATAAGACGCGATCGGTGCTGACCATCCTCGGGACGATGGTTGCCGCGCTCGCCTTCGTCTTCCTGCGCACCGTGCTCGCCGCCTGGTACGCCTCCAGCGAGGCAAGCGCCGCCGATCGGCTCGTCACTCGCAACGCGATCTCGATCACGAGTTTCCTGCCCCTCAGCTATCGGGACCGGATCGCCAACGTCGAAGGCGTCACCAAGCTCACCTTCTCCAACTGGTTCGGCGGCGTCTACAAGGACCGGAAGAACTTCTTCGCCCAGTTCGCCATCGACGCGAAGAGCGCGCTCGACGTCTTCAGCATCCGCTTCGTCGCCGGAAGCAAGGCGGACTTCCTCGCGGACCGCAATTCTTGCATCGTCGGTAGCGGCCTGGTCCGCCGGTTCGGCTTCAAGGTGGGAGACGTCATCCCGCTTTCAAGCGAGATCTTTCCCGGCGACTGGCGGTTCAAGGTGGCCGGAATCGTCGAAGGCACCGACGACTCGTCGGTGGCCAGCACCATGTATTTCCACTGGCAGCGTCTCAACGAAACGCTTCCCGACCGCATCAAGAACGTGGTCGGGGTCTACACCATCACGGTGGCCGACGCGGCCCGTTCTCCCGAGGTCGGGCGCAGGATCGATGCGATGTTCGCGAACAGCGAGTACGAGACGCACACCGAGACGGAGCGATCCTTCCGGTTGCAATTCGTCATCGGGTCGTCGGCGATCCTTTTCGCGCTCGAGGCGGTGAGCGGCGTCATTCTCGCCATCATGGCGCTCATCCTGGGCAATACCCTGGCGATGGGTCTGCGGGAGCGAACGCCTGAACTGGGCGCGATGCGCGCGATCGGGTTCTTGCCGAGACACGTGCGGGCGATCTCGACCCTCGAGGGAGGCCTGCTGGGAATCGTCGGGGGAGCCATCGGACTTCTGATCGCGACCCCGGTGCTGATCCTGTTCGGGAAGTTCAGCGGCCTCGGGTTCTTGACCGGAATCGGATTGAAGCCGGCGACGGCTGCCTTGACCCTCGGGTTGGCGGGCATCATCGGCATCACCGCGAGCGCCCTTCCCGCCTGGAACGCGGGCCGCCTGCAAGTGGTCGAGGCACTACGGAGGCAGGAGTGATCCCGCTTTCCTACAGCGTCCGATCGATCCTGCGGCGGCCCGTCTCCGCCATCGCGACCGCGCTGGGACTCGGTCTCGTCGTCTTCGTCTTCGCAGCCGTCCTCATGCTCGGCAATGGCGTCGAGGAGACGCTCAAGTCGACGGGGTCGTCCCAAAACGCCATCTTGCTCCGCAAAGGCTCGACCACGGAGCTGACGAGCTTCGTTCCCCGCGAAGCAGCCAAGGTGTTCGCCGCGGATCCCACGGTCGCCGTGCAGGGCGGCAAGGCCGTGGCCTCGCCAGAGAGCTTCGTCATCTTCCAACTGGAACGAGCCGACGGAAACGGGACGGCCAACGTGGGGTTCCGCGGCATCACGCCCGACGGCTTGAACCTCGTCCGCTACCAGAGCGTCCACGTGGTGGAAGGGCGCCTTCCGCGGGCGGCGACGAGCGAGGTGATGCTCGGTCGCGCTGTGCGCGGGCGCTATGGAGGCGCGAAGGTGGGATCTTCCATCCACATCGCGCGCCGGGACTGGCAGGTAGTGGGGATCTTCGAGGCGGGCGGAAGCGGATTCGAGAGCGAAGTCTGGGGCGATGCCGACCAGATCATGGGCGCGGACCATCGAAGCGGGTATTCGCAGATCACCTTGCGGCTCAAGTCGCCGTCCGAGTTTTCGCAACTGAAGGCGACGGTCGATGCGGATCCGCGCTTCAACCTGGAAGCAAAGCGCGAGGACGTCTACTACGAGGAGTCGAGCGGGCCGATGGCCACGTTCATTCGAGCCCTGGGCAGCGTGATCGCGGTCTTCTTTGCGGTAGGCGCGACGCTGGGCGCGATGATCACCATGTTCGCGCAGGTGGCCGGCCGCGTGCGCGAAATCGGCACGCTGCGCGCGATCGGCTTCAAGCGGCGCTGGGTGCTCGTCAGCTTCCTGGTCGAGAGCCTGCTCCTCGCGCTGATCGGCGCCGTGGCCGGATGCGTCTTAGCCTCCCTGCTCGGCGCGGTCTCTTTCTCCACAGTGAACTTCTCCTCCTTCACCGAGATCAATTTCCGCTTCCATTTCGGTCCCGACGTCGCCATTGCTGCGACCGTCTTCGCGGTCGCTATGGGCCTTCTCGGCGGTTTCCTGCCGGCGGCCCGCGCGGCGCGACTGCAGATCTCCGAGGCGGCGAAGGGGTAGCCCTGAGAAGAACGGATTTCGGGCTCTGCGCGCTTGTCGTCGTCGCCTCCGGGTGGCTGTTCGTCTACTTCGAGAGGCTCAACAACCCGAACGAGATGGTGCGCCTCTACATGGCGCGCGCGATGCTCGAGCATGGAACGTATGCGATCGGCGAGCGCGTCGCCGCTACAGGACTGCCGCCCCGCGATCTCGGACCCGTCTACCTCGAATGGGGCTACGTCAACGACAAGGCGCTGGTCTGCGCCGATCCCCGACGGTCGCCGCCCGGCTGCTCGGGAAAGCTCTACGCAGCGAAGGCGCCGGGCCCTTCGTTCCTGGCGGTCCCCGTCCTGGCGGTGATGCGCCAGCTGGGTGCGCCTCTCGCGCTGAAATGGCTGGACGTGCTCCTGCTGCGCTGGGTGATGTGCATCCTTCCGACCGCGATCTTCTGGGTCGTGATGCGCCGCTTCCTGCTCGCTGCCGAAGCAACCGCGCCGGTCGCGCTCGGAGTCGCGATCGCCGGGGGACTCGGTTCGCTCTCCTTCACCTATGGGCAGATGTTCGCCGGGCACCAGCTCGCGGCGCTCTGCCTTGGTTCGGCATATCTGGCCGCTTTCTGGCCAGGCCCCGAGCGACGCGCGGCGGCACCGCTCCTGGGATTCTTCTCCGGGCTGGCGGTCTGCTGCGAATATCCTTCGTTGCCCGCGGCGGCCATCATCGGGGCGGGATGGCTGCTCTCGTGCCGCGCGACCCCGCGCGGGGTGGCCATTGCGGCGCTCTGCGCGCTGCCCCCTGTCGCCGCCCTCGCCCACTTCCACTGGATCGCCTTCGGCGCGCCGTGGTCGACGCCCTATTCGCACCTCGAGAACGCTTCTTTCGTGCGCGACATCGCGCCGGGGATCCTCGGCATCTCGCTCCCGACCTGGGAACGGATCTGGGGATCGCTCTTCGCTCCCTTCCTGGGGCTCTTCTTCTGGGCCCCGTGGACGGCGGTCGCCGTCGGCGTGGGGCCGTTGCTCTGGCGCCGCGGCGAGGCGCGCGAGCGCGTGGCGATCCTCGTCGTCGCTTACTACCTCGTCTTCCAGATCACGCACGCGCTCTGGCGAAGCGGATGGACGGTGGGGCCCCGGTACATCACCGCGATCGTGCCGTTCGCAGCCTTGTGCGTGGGTCTTGGCCTCGCGCGAACGCGCAGCGCCTTCGGCCTCGGGGTTCTCGGCGGAACCGGCGCGGCTTCCATCGCGGCGACGGGCCTCGCTTCCCTCGTGTGCCAGGGCTTCCCCCTCGAGGTCTACAACCCGCTCGTCGAGGTGGTGGCGCCGCTCCTTGCGCACGGATACGTGCCGCGCAACTTGTTGCAGATGGCGGGCGTCCCCGGGGCATGGAGCGCCCTCCCCGCCTTCGCGGCGCTGGCGATAGGCATCGCCCAGCTCTTGATCCTTCCCCTCCGCACGCCCACGCGCAGCGCTCGCGGATTCGCGCTGGCTTGCGGGCTCGCCGCGGCGCTCGTCGCCGTGCAATGGACTGCGACTTCCGGAGACTCGCCCGCTCACGCTGGCGCGGTGCGGTTCCTCGCCTCGATCTGGGAGCCGGACCCGCCACCCGGATCGCAACCGTTCTGAACCCGGTGCCACTCAGCCCGCGTTCAGCCACTCCTCGTAGGCCCGGAAGTCGTAGTCGCGCCCCAGGAACGACCGCACCAGGTCGGCCGCCTTCGCGCTGCCGCCTGGCTCCAGGATCGCTCGCCGGTACCGCGACGCCGGCTTGGGATCGAGCACTCCCTCACGACGGAACACGGTGAAGAGATCCTTCGCGATCACGAGCGACCACATGTACGTGTAGTAGATCGCCGAGTACCCTTCGAGGTGCCCGAACGATTCCTGGAAGTACGTGCCGTCCACGTGGCGGAACGGCGTGTAACGCTCCTGCAACTCGGCGGATAGCCGGGTCGTGTCGAGGCCGGCCGGATCGCGATCGTGGAACGCGAGACTGGTCGCCGCGTAGAACATCTGCTGCCGGACACGCAGGCCCTTGCCGAATTCGTCGGCCGCGCGCATCCGCGCCACCGCGTCCGCCGGGATCGGCTCGCCCGTCTCCACATGCCTCGCGAATCGCTGCAGGACGCTCGCGTCCCAGCACCATTCCTCGAGCATCTGCGAGGGCGCCTCGACGAAGTCCCATTCGGTGCGCACGCCGGAGATCCCCGCCCACCTGGTGCGGCCGCCGAGCAGGTGGTGCAAGAGGTGCCCGAACTCGTGGAAGAACGTCACCACCTCGCTGTGCTCGAGCAGCGAGCCTGGGCGCGGGAAATTGCAAATCAAGGCGGCCTCGGGAAGCCGCTTTCCCGCTTGCCCCGATTGCAAGGTGAACTGCGCGGCGTGCTTGTATTTGCCGTCGCGCGGATGGAGGTCGAGGTAGAAGCGCCCGACCACCTCGCCGTGCTCGACGACGTCATAGCAGGCGACGTCCGGGTGCCAGACGGGAGCGCCGGCAAGACGGCGGTATTCGAGACCGAAGAGGCGCGAGGTCACTTCCAGGACGCCGTCCTGCACCCGCGACATCTCGAAATAGGGCCGGACCGACTGCGCGTCGTAGCCGTGGCGTTCCTTGCGCAGACGGATAGCCGAGGAGCGTCGCCAGCTCGTACCGCTTCTCCAGCATGCGCGCGAGGACGGAGAGGTTCTTCGGGTGGGCGCGCTGCCGGTATACGCGCCAGAGCTTTTCGCGCGCCGCCTCGCTGCGGGCGTACGAAAGGAACGGGACGTAGTCGGGATAGTCGGTGGTGATCGTCACCTTGCCGTTCGCGCCCGGTGGATGGCCCCGGACGTAGTCTTCCGGCAGCCCCGCGAGGTCCGCCGGGTCCAACTCGATATTGCGCACGTCCTCGCGGATGTTGCGGCTGAATTCCTGCCCGATGCGCACCAGCTCCTCGTTGAGGGCTTGCACTCGCTTGCGCGTCGCCTCGTCGCGGTCGACGCCCGCGCGGCGGAAGTCTCGCAAGGTCCGGTGCAGGTAGAAGCGCGTCGCCGGATCCTCCCATTGCGGATCGAGCTCGCGCAGGGCGTCGTAGATCCCTCTATCTAGCGAGAGCCGCGTGGCGAGGGCGTCCACCTGCTGCTCGCACCGCTCCGCGACGTCCCGCATGGCGGCGTCGGGATGGGCGTTGCGCGCGACGCTCGCCCGCGACGACGCGTCCGACAGCGTCGCCATGGCTTCGTCGAAGGCCGCGAGGGTCGCCACGGTCCGCCGCGGCGACGGTTGCGACTTGAGTTTCGCGACCAGCGCCTCGGCCTGCTCGAGCGCCCTCTGGTTGGTCGCTTCGAACGTCTCGGGGTTTGCGACGAGAAGCTCGGCAGAGGTCATCATGCCGCCCGCTCCATCCTCGACCGGAGCGACCGGTACGCATCCAGCGTGGCCTGCAGGGTGACCCTGTCGCCCGGACTCATGCGCACGGCGCCCTGCGGATCGAAGAGCACCGAGCCGTCCGCCCTGCGGACGTGGATCACCAGCGCGGCCGCCTCGTCGCGCAGCTGTGCGACGGTCTTTTCCGCGAGCATCTCGTCCACGGCCAGCTCGGCGACGACGAGGAGCCGGCCCCCGACCTCGAGCGAATTCTTGATGGCCGGATCGAGCGCCGCCGCCGCCAGCGCCGGGGCTGCGAGCGCGGAGGTGGAGAACGCCT
>VBKL01000254.1:0-6520 GCA_005879805.1 Deltaproteobacteria bacterium
CGCCCATCGTGGCCCAAGGCCTGCCTGGCGCGCAACGTCCCGGACCCAGGAAAGCATCGCCGTTCGCATTCCGAACGAAATCGGGACCCCCCCTCGCGGGACTTTGCCGGATGGAGTAAAGAACCCATATGACCCTTCCCGGCGGTATTCCTGCCAGCACTTCCGACGACGCGGCCCTGGCCTTCGCGGCGGGGCAGGGCGACGCGAAAGCGTTCGAGAAGCTGGTCGAGAAGTACCAGGCGCGCATCTATCGGTTCGCCTTCGGAATGGTGAAGGACCGCGACGATGCCTGGGACATCGCGCAAGAAACCTTCCTGCGCGCCCATGTCGCGCTTCCGGGATTCCGCGGACGCTCGGCATTCTCGACCTGGCTCTATCGCATCGCCGCCAACCTCTCCCTGGACGGGCGCCGCCGCCGCCAGCGGGAGGAGGCGCTGCGCAATTCGCGCGATGCCGAGGTGGAAGTGGCGATGGGGCCGCTCTCCGCCGCTCTCGCCGGCCCCCACAAGCAGGCGTTGCGGCGCGAGTTGCTCGACAAGCTCGACGAGGCCCTCGAGTCGCTTCCGCCCATCCACCGCGCGATCCTCTTGCTCCGCGAGGTGGACGGGCTGAGCTACGAGGAGCTCGCCAACGTGCTCGAGATCCCCAAGGGAACCGTGATGAGCCGGCTCTTCAATGCCCGGCTCCGGTTCCAGCGCAAGCTGCGCGCCTATCTCGCCGTCGACGGCGAGATCGTCCTCAAGAACGAGGACTAGCGTTCCGCGCGGGGCTGCGCTCCGGCCAGCGAGGCGAGCGGCGCGTAGTCGGCGACCGTCCCGTGTCCGCCCGCGAACCGCTCCGGCGTGGAGCTGAGCTTCGCGACCGCGGCGACGAGCGCCTGCTGCCCGGGCGTCGCCTTGTCGCCGAGCTTGTCGCGGCCCGGGCTCCAGATGTCGACGACGTAGCCGAGCTTCGCGTCGGGGATGTAGGCGATGAGCATGCCGTCCGCGTGCGGATTGTCGATGCGGAGGATCTCCACCTTGCGCTTGCCGTCGTCGATGATCTTATGGTCGGCGACTTCCTCGATGCTGGCCTTGCGCGGCGACTTCTCCAGCGCGTCGCCGTCGATCTTGTGGGGCGCCGCAAACATCTTCTCGAAGTGGGCGGCGTTCCCTTGCCCCACCAGGACCGAGGCGCCCTGCGCGACGAAGGTGCGCGCGCCGCCGGCGTGGTCCATGTGGTGATGCGTCAGCACGAGCAGCTTGACCGGCTTCGAGGGGTACTTCGCCTTCAGCGTGTCGAGCGTGAAGCGCGACTGGATCTCGCCGACCGGGGCATCGAAGACGACGAGATGGTCGGCCATCTCCACCACGAGCGAGTTGTGGCTGCCGCCCGAGATGAGCCCGACGCCGGGCGCCACCTCGGCGAGCTTCAGCCCGGGTACCGCCTGTCCGTCATGGGTGATGGCGTCCGAGTCCAGATAGGTCCCGATGAACTGCCGGCGGATCACCCATTGATACGGCACATTTCCCCGTGCGGGAGACGGAGCCTGCAGGTCCGCCGGCACCTCCAGCTTCGCTTGCGGCGCCTCCGCGCGCGCCTCCTCCACCTCGATGTGGATGACTTCCTTCCCGTTCAGCTCGTAGCTTTGCCTGTAGGGGAATTTCACCCCCGAGACGTCGCGGTAGTCGGAGAGGACGAGGTCATAGGTCGAGTCGCCGTAGATGCTGTCCGCGTCGAGAGTGCGGATGCGGGAGGGGAGCCCCGAGTCGTCGAAGGCGACCAGGAACGTCGTGTCGTCCGCCTTGTAACGCACCGCCGGGATGCGCTTGTCACCGTTCGCCATCTCGTCGGCAAAGACCTCACCCGGGTGCGCCTTCATCTCGGCGAAGAGGCGCGGCGAGCTTCGTTCCAGCTCCCGCTGCGCTGCAGCGAGGCGAACTCCGGACATCGCGTGCCGGGGTGGGTTCGCCTCCTGGTCCTTCTTGGTGCGGCCGGTCGAGTCGATGCCCTCCACGTATCCGGCCTTCTTCGTCACGATCTCGGTGAACTTGTACTCGCGGGGCGACGGGTAGACGAACTTGCGGTCCCACTCGGTGCGAGCAGCCTCGTTCGCCAGATCGCGCTGCGCCACGAAGGTCGAATCCGAGGCGAGCCGCATCTCGCCGCCGGCCTTCACCGACTGCTCCGGCTCCCAGTGGCGCGCCGTCCCCTTGACGGTCAGTGCCTGCAGCGAAGAGACCTTGTCGGCGCCACCCAGGGCGGCGAGCCCGCGGTCGACCCGATCCATCGCATCCGACGAGGTCTTCGAACGGCCATTCATGCACGACGCCGCGCAAAGCGCGAGCGCAATCCAGGTTTTCATGATGGCTCCTCTCCTCCAGCGCGACCGGTTTACCGCAAACGGGAGGGCCGAATCATCCCCCGGGGGTGTACTGTCCCGCGTCGCGAAAGGAGCGTCTCATGCCTGCCTACGTCGTCGTGGACATCGAGGTGACGAATCCATCTCTGTACGAGCGCTACAAGGAGCTCGCCGGCGCAACGGTGGCGAAGCACGGCGGCAAGTATCTGGCGCGAGGGGGAGCGACCACCGTGCTCGAGGGGTCGTGGCAGCCGAAGCGCCTCGTCGTGCTCGAGTTCCCGAGCGTCGAGAAGGCGAAGGCGTGGTGGGCGTCGATCGACTACAAGGAAGCGAAAGAGATCCGGCAGAAGAGCGCGAAGACCATGATGGTGGTGGTCGAGGGGGCTTGACGGGTCATTTCGAATGCGGCCAGCCCGCCGGCCAGAGGGCGGGTTGCAAGTCGCTGCCGAAGCGGGCGCGGTAGCGGGCGGCCAGATCCTTTGCGGAGGCTTGGTCGCCGAGCTTCTCGTAGACGGCGGCGAGGGACGACCAGGCGCTCGTCGTCGAGTCCTCGAGATCGAGCGCGCTCTCGAGCTCGGCGCGGGCCTCGGCGATGCGGCCTTCCGCGAAGCGCAAGAGCCCGAGGACGTAGCGAGGCAGGAAGGCCTCGGGGGCCGCGCTTCGCGCGCTCTCGCAGGCCTTGCGCGCTACCCCGGGCGGCTTCTGCCGGCCATCCACCAGACAGGCGATCACCGCCGCGCCCGGCGTTCCCGGGAACGTCTTCTGCAGCGCGTCCGCCTCGCGTAACGCTTCCTCGTGCCGCCCGCTCAACGCCTCTTGCCGGGCGCGCTCGAAGGCGCTCACGTACTCGTGCTCGCGATCGAGGGGGATGCCACGCGCGGGCAGGGCGACGAGCCGCCGCAGGCGCTTGCAGTCGGCGAGGATCTGGGAGCTCTCCGCTCCTTTCACGTGAGCCAGGGCGCGCTCGGCGCCCGAGCAGGTGGAGGCGCCGTCGTAGAGCCGCGCCGCCCAGAGCCAGGACTCCGGCTTGCCGTGTGGAGCAAGGTCCAGGCCTCCGCCGTTCGGCTAGAGTGCGCCGGTCAGATTTGCGCCGACTTGCGGCGCGCTTCCCCGGAGGAAGGCATGATCCCAGGCAGGGACCCCGCTCTCAAGCTCGCGATTTTCTTCGTCGTCCTCGCTCCGGCGCTCGCGGTCTGCGCCCAGTCCCCGGCGCAGCCGAAGAGCGCCGCAAAGACCGTCTCGAAGACGGGCATTCCGTACCTTCCCGACAACGACCAGGCGGGTCCGCCGGAGCTCCTCCAGGCAATCCGGGCGCGCCGGCCGAACGGCAAGCTTCTCAACCTCGACCGCATGCTCCTGCACAGCCCGAATTACGCCACCGCCTGGAACACGATGTTCGGGGCCATCCGCAACAAGCTCTCCTTGGACGGGAGGCTGCGCGAGACGGCCATCATGGCCATCGGCGTCCTCAACAAGGCGGATTACGAGTGGATTCAGCACGAGCCCGAGTATTTGAAGACCGGCGGCAGCAAGGAGCAGCTCGCCGCGCTCAAGCAGGACATCACCGGGGCGGAGAACGACGGGAAGCTCTTCAGCGAGCCCGAGCGGGCGGTGCTGGCTCTGACGCGCGAGATGACGAAGAACATCGACGTGTCGCCCGCGACGCTCAAGCGGGTGCGGTCGCTGCTCAACGATCAGCAGCTCATCGAGCTCATCGGGACCATCTCCGGCTACAACATGGTCTCCCGCTTCGCGGTGGCGACCGGTCTCGAGGTCGAGTGATGGCCGACCGCCTGATCGAGAACAAGAAGAACGCGATGGCGTTCTACGATCTGGCCTTCAACCAGAGCCGTCCCGCGGAGGCGGTCGAGAAGTACGTCGGCGCCCGGTACACGCAGCACAACCCGGGCGTCGGCGACGGCAAGGAGGCCTTCATCGCCTACTTCACCAGGATGGCAAAGGAGTATCCCGGCAAGCGCCTGCACATCGTGCGCTCCGTCGCGGAGAACGACTACGTCGCCCTCCACTGCCGCCAGGAGTGGCCGGGCGATCGGGACTGGGCGGGCATGGACTTCTTCCGCTTCGACGAGAACGGGAAGATCGTCGAGCACTGGGACGTGCTGCAGCGGGTTCCGGAGAAGTCGGAGAACGCGAACTCGATGTTCTGATCAGCTCCGCCGCGAAGAGCGGAACAGGCATAGGCCCGCCATTCCGGCGAGCGCGCAAATGCGACCGGCCAGCGCGAGGAAGGCCTGCGCGGGAGGCTCGATCGGGGGAGCAGGAGGCGTTCCCAGCAGCGCGACCAGCGCCGCGTCGCCGTGCGGAACGCCCTTCACGTCGTAGGCGACGGTGCGCCCGGAGCGGACGGCCTCGACGAGGCCGCGCTCGCTGGCCTCGTGCGCGAAGACGAAGGTGCGGCAGAGCCCGAGGCTTCCGAAGACGTGCCAGTCGGAGGAGCCGATCGCCGCGCCGCCCGGATTCTCTGACTTGAATCGGCTGAAAAATACTCGCAGGTGCTCGGGGCCCTGGTAGTACGTGAGTGGATGGCAGACCTCGGCGCCGTCGAGCGAGCGCAGCGCCGCATCGTCCCAGCCGGGCCAGAAAAATCGCGTCGGGTGCGCGGCGATGGCCGCGCCGCCCCGGGCGTGCACCTCTTCGATGGCGCGGGCTGGACCTTCGCGCCATCCGATGGTCCGGTCGATTCCCACGGCGATGAGATGGTAGCGGGGCGCGGTGATTTCCTCTCCGGCGACGACCAGCGCGCCGCCGGGGCGCGGAGCGAGCCACCGTCCGAGACGCGCTGCAAGGATCTGGTTGTGGTTGGTGATGGCGATCGCGTCGAGCCCGTGACGGCGGGCCTCGAGGGCGAGGTCCCAGGGCCAGAGCGTTCCGTCGCCGAGGAAGGAATGCACGTGGAGGTCCGCCTGCAGGACCAGGTATCCACCACGCGAAAGGGGGCGCGTCTCGGGGAGCCGGTCCGCGGCCGTTCCCGCGGCCACTCCCGCAATGACGAGCGCCGCCGCGATCGTCCGCGCGTTCCTCACTGCCGGCCCAGGATCCGCGGCCCGAGTTGGCCGGTCACGAGGAAGAATCCGAGGATCGATCCGAGCACGATCGCGAGGTGGAAAAGGCTCGCAAGGACCGCGCCGCCCTGTCCGAGTCCGTAGACGCGGCGGAAGAAATGCCAGCCGATCGCCCGCGACCAGAGGAACGGGACCGCCACCGTGGCGAAGAGCAGTTTCCACAGGTCAGCCTCGTGCTGTGGCGCGGTGGCTGAGGCGATCGCGGCGAGCGCGATGACCCACAGCGACCAGGGGAGATGGCCGAGGAAGTGGAGATGGATCGCGCGGCGCAGCGAGAGGCGGCGGCGGGCGAATGCGAGCCAGGAAGCGGCGACCGAGGCGATCTGCAACGCGGGCACGAAACTCCAGGCGACCGCGCAGCCCGCGACGAGGCGGAGCGAAGGGCGCCCCGCATCGGCGACGGCGAAGACGATGCCGAGCAGGAGCGCTGCCAGGAGAGGAAGCTCGAGGAAGCGGTCCGGCTCCGGCTCGCGGCCCAGCTCCGTGTAGGCGCTGGCCGGGTGGGAAGAGACTCGGACGGCGTCGGACCAGCCCATCGGATCGCTCCGCTCCGGTTTGGAGTAGCATCGAGGCCGGCTCGATCACGAGCCCGGGAGGCTGCCATGGCCGACCAGATCCGCCGTGTCGATTATTTCTACGTCGAAGTTCCCGATCAGCCGGGCGAAGGCGTGCGCATTCTGATGGCCGTGAAGGAAGCGGGGGTGAACCTGCTCTCCTTCACTGCCTTCCCGACGGGTTCGGGCAAGGCGCAGGTCGATCTCGTTCCGGAGAATGCGGAGGCGTTGCAGAAGGCCGCCAAGAACGCCCGCCTTCAACTTTCCCCGCGCAAGCAAGCGTTCTTCGTGCAAGGCGAGAATCGCGCCGGGGCCGCGGCGGACGTCTTGCGCAAGCTGTCGTCCGCCGGCATCAACGTGCGCGCGGCCAACGGTGCCGCGGGGTCAGGCGGCTTCGGGCTCATTCTCTGGGTGGCCCCGAACGATTACGCCAAGGCCGCGCAGGCGCTCGGGGTCTGAGGGACCTCAGCCGGTGGTGATCTTCGCCGCGAGCACGTCGACCTGCTCGAGCTGCGGCGGATCGGAGAGCAACTCCGGCGCCT
>VBKL01000254.1:6551-12376 GCA_005879805.1 Deltaproteobacteria bacterium
GTTCCCGGGCATCGGATTCGCGCGGACCCATGAAACAGCTACCATGGCTGCGATGCCCCGCGTCACCTTCACGAGCAACGCCGTGCGCTTCGGCTGACCCATGCTCGCCTACGTGTTCTGGCATTGGCCCTCCGAGGACGTCGCAACCGATCGCTACGTCGAGCGCCTGATCGCGTTCCATCGGACGATGACCGCCTCGCCCTGCCCGGGGTTCCACGGAAGCGAGGTCTTCGCCGTCGAGGGCGACCCGTGGCCGGAAGCGTCGGCTGCTCGAGGCCGCCTCTACGAGGATTGGTACTTCGTCGACGACTTCACCGCCGTCGGAGTGCTCAACGAGGCCGCGGTGACGCTCGCGCGCAAGGACCCGCACGACGCGGTGGCGACGCTGGCCGCCGGCGGCGCGGGCGGCATCTACCGGAGGATGACCGCGGGGCCGATCGGCGAGCAGGTGAGCTGGTTCGCGAAGCCGTCCGGCGTGACGTACCAGGAGCTCTTCGCGCGGATGCCCGCCGGGTCCGCTCTCTGGATGCGCCAGATGGTGCTCGGCCCGGCTCCCGAGTTCCGGCTCGCCGGTCCGCCTCCAGCGGGGATCAAGGCGCGTGCGGTGCGGGTCCGATCGTTGCATCGATCGGAGATCTGACCCGATGCCATCTGGCCGGCCGGCTTCCGAGGCCGCGATCCAGTTGGTCGTCTCCCTCGCGGTCGCCGCGGGCTTCGCGACCGTCTACATCACTCAGCCCGTGCTGCCGGTGCTGGAGCACGAGTTCGGAGTGAATGCCAGCGCCGCTTCGCTCACCGTCTCGGCGGTAATCCTCGGAATCGCCATCTCCAACCTGCCCTTCGGCGTCGCCGCCGATCGGTTTCCCATCCGGCGGATCATCCTCGTCGGCGGCTGCGTGGTCGGGGCTGCGAGCCTCGTCTGCGCGGCCACGCGAAGCCTCACCCTGCTCGTGGCCGCGAGGTTCGTGCAAGGGCTCTTCATCCCATCGCTCAGCACCTGCATCGCGGCGTACCTGGCGCGCACCGTGCGGGTCGAGCGCCTCGACGTGGTGATGGGCTCCTACGTTTCCGCTTCGGTGACGGGAGGGCTTGGCGGCCGCCTCCTCGGTGGATTCCTCGTGCCGGTCGAGCACTGGCGTTGGGCCTTCGTCATTGCCGCCGCGCTGCTTTTCGCCATCACCTTCATCTCCGTCGCCCTGCTTCCGCGAGAGGACCTGGCGAGGCCGCCGGGAGCCACGCCGGTGGGCTTCGGGGCGCTGCTCCGGCGGCCCCCGCTCCTGCGCATGTTCGCGGTCGGCTTCTCCGGCTTCTTCGTCTTCTCGGCCATGTTCAATTACATGCCGTTTCATCTTTCCGCGCCGCCCTTGAGCGCTCCGATCCGCGTGGTGACGTTGCTCTACTTGACGTACATCGTGGGAATCGTCATCGGACCGGTCGCGGGGAAGGTCGCCGGCCGGCTGGGAACGGGCCCGACGCTCCTGTGCGGATCGGTCGTCTTCGCGGCCTCCATCGTGCTCACCCTGGTGCCTTCGCTGATCGTCGCCCCGCTCAGCCTCGCCGGGATCTGCGCCGGCTTCTTCGGGATGCACGCGGCAGCGGTGGGGTCCTTGAACCGCCGCGTCGCGGAGAGCAGGGGCCGGGCCAACTCGCTCTACGTGTTGCTCTACTATCTGGGCGGCGCCGCCGGGATCAGCGCCACCGGCGCGGCGTACGTGCATGCGGGGTGGGGCGGCGCGGTCGTGCTCGGCATCGGGGGACTCCTGGTCCCGTTCGGGATCGGCCTCTTCGAGCTTCGCAGAACGCGCGCCGGCTGATCGCTTGCCTGCTCGACGGCGGCGGCGATTCCTGCCGCCGTCCATGGTGGCCAAACTCCTGAAAAGAAGGTCGAAACTACATGAGACCGCTGCGCGCGATCGCCGCTTCCTCGCTGCTCCTCGCCGCTTGCGGTGGCCCCATGGGCACCGGGTCCGTCGCCACGGGCCAGCACTCGTTGCACATCTCGGTCACCGGCCCGGGCGCGGTCCGGTCGGCGGCGATCGGCGCGGACTGCCCGGTCGACTGCCACGTCGCGCTCGCAGCCGGGCAGGCAGTCCACCTCGAGTCCGTCGCGCAGAGCGGAGCCGCCTTCGTCGGTTGGAGCGGCGACTGCTCGGGGAAGGGCGCCTGCGATCTCACCCTGAACACCGACGCCGACGTCCGGGCCCTGTTCGCGGCGGTCGATCCTCCCCCGCCTCCCGCGCCGGCCGGAGACTCTTCGATCATCACCCTCCAGATCCAGTGGGTCGGAGACGGCGAAGGCACGGTCGACGGTACGGTCCACTGCGACACGACCTGCTCGCGCAGGCCCTTCAGCGCCGGCACACGCGTCGTGCTGGACGCGATCCCCGAGCCTGGCTCGGAGTTCGTCGAATGGGGCGGACCGTGCGCGGGGCCCGGACAGTGCCGCTTCTTGATTCAGCAGGACACCACGTTGCTCGTGACCTTCAAGAAGAGCCCGCCGCCTCCGCCTCCGCCTGTCGCCGGGCCCCGGTATTCGGTGGTGATCGTCACCGACGCGGTCGGACCCGGCTCCCAGCCCGTCGCGATGAACGCGGGCGGCCAGGTGGTCGGCAACGGCCCCCGCGGCCCGTGGATCTACGATTCCGCGACCGGCAGCGTGAGGATCAACTCGGCGGGGCTGGTGGCCGGGGACACGACGTTGGCCGACGGCGGGTTCCGCGCCTTCCTCTTCGATTCTGGCATGCGAAACCTCGGGACACTCGGCGGCAACGAAAGCATGGCGTTCGCCGTCAACGAGAAGGGATGGGTGACGGGGGCGGCGCAGCTTACCAGCGGCCCGCGCCATGCCTTCCGATACGACGGATCGATGCACGATCTCGGGTCGCTCGGCGGCGACTTTGCTCAAGGGCAGGCGATCAACGAGAGCGGGCAGGTCGCGGGATGGTCCACCCTCGACCCGGCGCACAACGATCCGGTGCACGCCTTCTTCCACGACGGAACGTCGATGCGGGACCTCGGCGTCCTGCCCAATCTTCCCTGGAGCTCCGCCACCGGCCTCAACAACCACGGCATCGTGGTCGGCAACGTCTATGCGGAGGACAGCGAGGAGGACTACGACACCCACGCCTTCGTCTTCCGCGACGGGAAGATGTGGGACCTGAACGAGCTCATTCCGCCGTCGCCGTTCAAGCTCTTCACCTCGCTGAGCATCGACGACTCGGGCCGCATCCTCTGCACCGACGGACAGGTCGGGCAGGCGGTGGCCAACGGCTACCTGCTGGTGCCGAAGTGATGCGTTCTACAGCTGCGCCGAGGTGAGCCACTGCTTGTGCTGCTCGGTGCCGTCGAACTCGTGGGTGGTCTTGAAGCGTTCCCACTTGCCGTTCTGCGCCGCGGCCGCGGTCCGGGCGAGGAGGGTCTTGCGCTCTTCTTCCGGCATCGGCTGGAAATCGATGGCGAGGTGGAGCGCCTGCTCGAGGACGCCTTCGCCGTCGCACCCCGTGATGGTGACGCTCACGCCGGGAACGCTCATCGCGTAGCGCAGGCAATCCTCCGGCCTGGCGGCGCCGCTCTGGACGATGAGCCCGGCGCCGAGCGGCTTCATCCCCAGGACCGCGACTCCATCCCGCTGCGCCACGGGAATGATTTCCCGCTCGAAGCTCCGGTAATGGACGTCGAGCACGTTGATCGGCATCTGCACGGTGTCGAAGTGGAATCCGTTGGCGCGCGCCACTTCCAGCATCAGCGCGTGGATCTCCGGATCCTTGTGCCCGGTGAAGCCGATGAAGCGCAGCTTGCCGGCCTTCTTCGCCTCGAGCAGCGCCTCGATGGTGCCGCCTTTGCGGAAGCACTTTTCCGGGTCGTCCTTGCGGATGACCTCGTGGATCTGCACGAGGTCGATGACGTCGGTGCGCAGCCGACCGAGCGACTGATCGAGCTGTTCCCGGGTCGATTGCGCCGTTCGTCCGTCGATCTTGGTCATGAGGAAGGCCTTCTTGCGATGGCCCTCGAGGAGCGCCTTCCCCATCCGCCGCTCGCTCTCGCCGTCGTTGTAGTCCCAGCAGTTGTCGAGGAAGTTCACGCCATGATCGAGCGCGCGGTGCACGATGCGGATCGCCTCCGCTTCCGGAGGCAGGCCGAGGTGGTAGCCGCCGATCCCGATGATGGAGACCTGTTCTCCGGTCTTTCCCAATTCGCGCGCCGGCACCTGCGCACCGTCGCCGATCTGGTATCGGCCCTTCGGAACCGTGTCCGTGGGCGCTCCGCCGGCCTGCTTCTTTTCCATGGTTGCTCCCGCATCGTTGGCTTTGAATCTAGCGGCGGCTGTGAGGCTGGTCACGCGGTGCGGCGTTGACGTCCGTGCAATACGGTCGTTAAGGTCCGACAGTGCTCGCGCCGGCCCGTGCGGTTTCGGCGGATCCGGGTTCGTCGTTCCCTCACACGGACGAGCAACATGGCTGACATCGACTTCGCCGTCGGAATCGGCGGCGCCGCCGGACAAGGCGTCGCTACCCCCGGGAACATCCTTTCCAAGCTCTTCGCGCGGCGTGGCCTGCACGTGAACGCCTATAACGCATACCAGTCGATCATCCGAGGCGGGCACACCTTCCTCACCGTTCGCGCGGGGAAGGATCCGATCCGCTGCATGGGCGATCGTCTCGACATGCTGATTCCGCTCAATCAAGATTCGATGGATCGGCACTTGCCGAGGATGCGCCGCGGGTCGTCGGTGCTCTACGACAAGGGCCGGGTGACGCCCGGCGACGCCGCTCCCGGCGTGCAGCTCTGCCCGCTGCCCCTTGCGGAGATGGTGAAGAGCGTCCTGCACTACAACACGGCCGCGGTCGCCGCGGTGCTGCGCCTCGCCGGCGTGGAGTTGAAGACGTTCGAAGCGATGCTCGCCGAGCAGTTCGCGCGCAAGGGCGAGGCGGTCATCGCCGACAACGTCGCCGCCGCGCGGGCGGGATACGAGTACGCCGGGGCCAATTTCCAGCCCTTCCCATTCGAGCTTCCCAGCGGCGAAAAGCGCCTGGCGATCGCCACCGGAAACGAGAGCCTGGCGATGGGAGGCGTCGCGGCCGGGGTCCGCTTCTACTGCGCCTACCCGATGAGCCCCTCGACCGGCGTCCTCATGTGGATGGCGCGGCACGCCCGCCGGCTCGGCATCGTCGTGCGGCAGGTCGAGGACGAGCTGGGCGTCATCAACATGGCCATCGGCGCCGCGCACGCCGGCTGCCGGACGATGTGCGCCACCTCCGGCGGCGGATTCGCCCTCATGACCGAGGGCCTCGGGGCAGCGGCGATGATGGAGATCCCGCTCGTCTGCATCGACGTCCAGCGCGCCGGGCCGGCGACGGGCGTACCCACCAAGACGGAGCAGGGCGATCTCTGGCAGGTGCTCGGCGCCGGGCAGGGCGACTATCCTCGCCTCATCGCCGCGCCCACCACCATCCCCGACTGCTTCCACTTGATTCCGCAGATCTTCAACCTGGCCGACCGTTTCCAGTGCCCGGCCATCGTGCTCGCCGACCTGCTCTTGTCGGAAGGATTCGCCACCTTCGAGCCGGAGGAGCTCGATTTCAACCCGTCCATCGACCGCGGCCTCGTCATCGGCCTCGACGGCGGCGAGCCCGAACCGCCCGAGGGCGGCTACAAGCGGTACCGCGCGACGAGCGACGGCATCCCGCCGCGCGCCTTGCCGGGAACGCCGGGCCACGCCCACGTCGTAGCGACCGACGAGCATGACCAGGACGGAGTGCTCATCAGCGACGAGTTCACCGACCCGCACAAGCGCCAGGCGATCATGGAGCGCCGGCAAGGAAAGA
>VBKL01000255.1 GCA_005879805.1 Deltaproteobacteria bacterium
CGACAGTGGTGAACGCCGGCCAGGCCACCGCCCGCTGCGTGACTGCCGGACCGCCGACGATCGCTTTCAGCGGCGGCGCTTCCGTCCAGGTGGGCACCGTTCCAGTGGTGTCGCAGACCAGCCAGGCCAATCCGGCCTCGGTTCCGACGGCGCAGACCGCATGCATCGCGGGCGTTGACCTCGCGGCCGCCCAGAGCGCGACGTTCACCTGGTCGCTGACCGAGAACGGCTCTGCCGCGGGGACGATCACCTTCTCGGTCGGCGCGTCCGGAACCGATGCGAATACCGGCGGCAATCTGTCCGCTGTCCCGGTAACGGCAAGTACGCGCGTGGTGGCCCCGGCGCAGCTTGTCGTCACCTCGCGCTCCGCCCCGGGCACCATCACCCGCGGGCAGCATTTCACCACCACGGTGGTGGTTTCCAATCTCGGCGGAGCGACTGCGTTGAACGTTCACCCGACGCCGCTCTCGCCCAGCGTGACCCAGCTGAGCGGAGGCGCGAGCGCCACGCTCACTTCGCCAGTGCCCGCCGGCGTGACCCTGGCCGCGGGAGATTCCGCGACCTTCGCCTACGACTACCTGGAGGGCGGTACCTCGTCGGGAACGCTGCAGCTCTCCTCCGGAGCCACCGGAACGGACGCGAACAGCAACGCCACGGTGGACGCACCCTCCGCCTCGTCGAATATCTCGGTGCTCGATGCGGCCCAGCTCGCCATCGAATCGTTCTCGATCCCGGCGGCGCTCTCGCGGGGCCAGGCGTTCAACCTCGCCATCACCGTGCGCAACGTCTCGAGCGGTACGCTCACCAACGTCGCTCCGTCTCCGAATCCGCCGGCGCTCAGCGCAACCGGGTTCGCCTCGGCCACCGCCTCCGCCCAGCCCGCCCTCGCTTCGCTCGGCCCGGGGGCCGTCGCCACCTTCACCTATCCGTTCGTCGAGAACGGGACCGGCACGGGCACCATCGCCTTCTCGGGAGGCGTTTCCGCCATCGACAGCGGCACCGGCCTCACCGTCTCCGCCAACGCCACTTCGACCGCCGCGGCGGTCGTGCAGGATCCGCCGGCCCTCGCCGTGACGTCCTTCACGGCCCCGGCGTCTCTGAGCCGCGGCCAGACCTTCACCGCGAGCCTCGTCGTTTCCAATACCGGCGGTGCGACGGCCGTCGGCGTCGTTCCCGATGCTCCGGCTTTGACGCCGTCGGGCGGCGCGCACGCGACCATCACTGCGTCGCCGCCGGCGCAGGATATCGTTCGGGGGGCGTCGGCCACCTTCACCTGGACGATGGTGGAGGACGGCACGGCCGCCGGATCGCTCCAGATCGCGACGCACGCCCGCGGGTCGGACGTGAACTCGCCGTCCACCCAGGTCGTTTCCGGCCTTGCGTCCGCGACCACGACCGTCCAGGAACCGGGACGGCTCACGCTCTCGAAGATCACGGTGCCGGCGACCGTTAGCCGCGGCCAGACCTTTACCGTTTCGGTCGTGGTCACCTCAACAGCGGCGCTGCGATCACCGCCACGGCCGCGTCGTCGAGCACCACGGTGCAGCGACCCGCCGTCCTCGCCATCGGCTCGCTCACTCTCGCTTCGGCGCTCGGCGGATCGACCATCGATCGCGGGCAGGCCTTCACGGCCCGGCTCGTCGTTTCCAACAATGGCGAGGCGACGGCCACGAACGTGCTGCCGAGCCCGCTCGTCCCGGCGCTCTTGCCCACCGGAGCAGCAGCGTCGGCCACGGCTCCCGTCGCTCCGGCCGCGGTCTCCATCGCGGGCGGAGCCTCCGCGACCTTCACCTGGACCTATACCGAGTCGGGTAGCGGGCCCGGCGGTCTTCAAGTATCGACCGGAGTGGCCGGTACCGACGCGAACTCCGCCGCTCGGCTCACCGTCGCGGCCGTCAACTCGAACACCCTCGCCGTCGTCGGTGCGCCGGTGCTCGTGGCGCAGTCGTTCACGCTTCCCGGAACGCTCAGCCGCGGGCAGACGTTCACCGCCTCGTTCACGGTCGCCAACACGGGCGGCAGCGGCATCACCGTGCTGCCGGATCCGCCCGCCCTCGCCACCACCGGCGGGGCGCACGCGACGGTGACGGTGTCTCCCGCCGCGATCCCCATCGCCGCCGGCGGCAGCGCCCCGTTCGTCTGGACCTACGTCGAGGACGGATCCGCGCCGGGCGGGCTGGCACTCACGACGCGTGGCTCCGGAACCGACGCGAATACCTCGAGCACGCTGGCCACCGCGTCGATCTCCACCGCCCCGGCAAACGTGCAAGCCGCCGCGGCGCTCTCGGTGACGACGGTGTCGCTTTCCGGCTCGTCGGGCGGCCCCGCCATCGATCGCGGTCAGACCGCCACGGTCACCATCTCGGTGCAGAACACAGGCGGAACGGCTGCTCTCGGCGTCGGGCTCGCGGCAGGCGCGGTGACGGGTACTGGTGGAGCCGCCGGGTCGCTCGGCGCTCTGCCCGCCTCGCGCGACATCGCGCCCGGCGAGACGGCGACGTACACGGCCACGCTGGCGGAGACCGGCACCGGCCCCGGCACGCTGAAGGCCGCTTTCGGCGCCTCGGGCACGGACGCCAACTCGGGAGTGACCGTCGCCGCCCCGCAGGTCTCGTCGAATGGGCTCGACGTGCAGAACCCGGCTGCCGTGTCCGCGACGCTGTCCGCGCCTCCCGGCGCCTTGCCCGGCGAGACCTTCAGCGTCTCCTTCACCGTGACGAACGGCGGCGGCGGCGAGATTCGCGCCCTTGCCCCAGCGCTGGCGATCGACTCCAGCGCCGCCACCATCGCCAGCGGCCCGCTCTCGCCTCCGTCAACGCTGCCGGGCGGCGCGAGCACGACCTACACCTGGACCCTCGTCGCGTCGCCGACCGGCACGGGCAACCTCACTGCGAGCATCCTGGGAACGGCGACCAACACGGGCACCGCGTTGTCGGCCTCCGCCATCGCGCCGCTGGCCGTCGGCGAGGCCGCGCTCGTCGCCAACAAGCCGTTCGGAGACAACAGCACCTTCACCAATCTCTTCGCCTACCGCGGCCATCTGTACGCGGGTCCGAACGCGGCCGGGACGGGCGGCGCGCGCATGCAGCCGGACGGGACGGCGCGGGAAGCGCTCTCGTTCACGCTCAACGAGGACTCGATCGGAGTCTCCAACCGGAACGGGGCCGCGGGACCGTACACCTCGTTCGGCGCCGCGGGGTGCAAGGCGAACACGCTCGCCTGCGGGCCCGACAACGAAAATGCCCGGGGATTCCTCGGCGCCGTGTCCTTCTTCGGCGACGAGTGGCTGATCGGAGCGGGCGCCCTTTCGGCGGACAACTTCTTCCGTTTCTACGCCACGAACGACGCGATGACGGCCCCGGACTTCTCCTACGTCGATACCTCGGTGACGCTGAGCAACGGGATGAGGACGGCGACTGCCGCGGTCGTGATGGGTTCCAAGCTGTACGTGGGGGTGCTCGGTACCGGCGGTGTCCGCCCGGGGTTGGTCGCGCTGACGCGCGCTCCCGCAGCACCCGGGATCGACGCCACCAGCACGGACGTCGAGAACCTCCAGGCCGAGACCATCCCCGGGATCGGGAAGTCGGCCAAGGTTTCGCTCATCGACTCGATGATCGTCTTCAACGACCGGCTCTACCTCTTCAACAACGGCGGCTGCGCGCGCAGCAGCACCGCCGTTCCGGCGGCGGGTTCCTGGAACAGCTGCACGCCCGCCAGCGTCTTCCCGACCAAGACCTCGGTGACGACCACCAAGAACGGAGATCTCCTCCCGTCCGACAAGGCGTTCCCGGCCGTTGCCATCTGGAACGGGCGGCTCTTCGCCGCGCGCAACACGACGGCCGGACCGCAATTGTGGATGTGCGATCCGGGCGCCGACGGCCTGTGCGCCTCGGGCGACTGGAACCTCGTCGTGGCCAACGTGAAACAGGATCCGAACCTGAGCCAGTTCGACGACCCGGGGAACAGGGCCATCTCGCTCCTCGCCGCCACCGCGACGCACCTGTACGTGGGATTCGACAACGCCGCCGGCGTGCAGCTCTATCGCGCCCAGACCGCGACCCCCATCAACCAGGGGGACTTCGCGGGCGCGGTGGGCTGCAACGCCGCTCAGCACACGGCAGGGTGCGCCGGCATCGGCGGTTCCGGCCTGGGCGCCGGCGCGACCCGATTCTTCGATGGCAAGGCCCTTACCTTCCCGTCCGGCGAGCAGCTCTTCGTCGCCGCCGGCGACGGCGCGTCAGCGGCGCGCCTGTTCCGATTTGCGCAGTGAGAGGATGAACATGCCGAGGCTACTCATCGTCGACGATGAACCGATGGTCCTGGACGTGCTGCGGCGGCTGCTCCTGGAGCCGGGGCGGGACGTCGAGGTCGCGAGCGGGCCCGAGGGCGCGCTCGAGATCGCGGACCGGCTTCCCATCGACGTCGCGCTCGTCGACAAGAACCTGCTCGGGGCGTCCGGACTCGATCTGTCCCGCAAGCTGAAGACCCTGCAGCCCGAGCTGGAGGTGATTCTCATCACCGGCTACGCCTCGCTGGAGACGGCGGTCGAGGCCGTGCAGATCGGCGCCTTCGACTACCTGACGAAGCCCATCGACGACTACGCCTCGCTTTCGCTCAAGGTGCAGAGCGCGATCGAGAAGAGCCGGCTGCGCCGGAACGAGCGCGCCCTCGTCGAGCGCCTCAAGGAAGCGGAGGTCCGCTACCGCAGCCTGGTCGAGGCGGCCCCGGACGCCGTCCTCGTGCACGATTCGCGGGGGCACATCCGCGAGGTGAATACCGCCGCGGCGACCCTCTACGGCATTGCGGCAGCAGACCTTTGCAAGATGCGCGTCGACGAGCTCGGGCCTCGCGCGCAAGGACGGCAGAAGCATCGCAAGAAGAGCGGCGAGGAATTCTTCGCCGACGTGAGCTCCACGCTCTTCACGCTGAATGGGGAGGACCTCCGCGTCCTCTCCGTGCGCGACGCGACCGATCAGGTGCGCGCGGAGCGCGAGCGTGCGCAGCTCGAGGACCGGCTCCGCGTGGCGCAGAAGATGGAAGCGGTGGGCCGGCTCGCCGGCGGCGTCGCGCACGACTTCAACAATCTGCTCGCGGTCATCTCGGCGCACGCCGAATTCCTCGACGGACAGCTCGGCAAAGGGCACCCTTCGAGCCCCGAGGTGGAAGGAATCTCCAAGGCCGCCCAGCGCGGCGCCTCGCTCACCCGGCAGCTGTTGCTCTTCAGCCGGCACAAGCCGGTCGCTCACGACATCATCGACGTGAACCAGGCAGTCACCGACGTGCAGCGTCTCCTCACCCGCGTGCTCGGGGAAAACGTAAAGCTCGTTGCCTCGAGCAATCTCGAGCTGTGGTCGGTGCGCGCCGATCCCGATCAGATCGGCCAGGTGCTCATCAACCTCGCCGTCAACGCCCGCGACGCGATGCCGAAGGGCGGCCGCATCCGCATGAGCAGCGAGAACGTCCGCATCGAGGCGCATCGCGTCCTGCGCGGGGGCGATCTCGTCCCGGGCCGCTACGTCTGCCTCGCCATCGAGGACTCCGGAATCGGCATGACCGACGAGGTCCTCGCCCGGCTCTTCGAGCCCTTCTTCACCACCAAGGAGACCGGCAAGGGCACTGGACTCGGCCTCGCCACCGTCTACGGAATCGTCAAGAGCGCGGGCGGCGCCATCGACGTCGATTCGAAGCTCGGGTCGGGCACCACCTTCCGCGTCTTCCTTCCCGCCGCCGACGAGGAGCACACGCAGGCTGGCCGCGCCCAGGCATCCCCCGAGCGGGGCCGCGGCGAGACCATCCTCATCGTCGAGGACGAGGATCCGCTCCGCGCTCTCGTGCGCCGCATCCTGGTGGCCCACGGATACTCGGTTCTGGAGGCCCGCGACGGCGAGGACGGCCTGCGTCGCTCGGGCGAGCACGAGGGGCCCATCCATCTGTTGCTCACCGACATCGTGATGCCGCAGATGACCGGGCGCGAGCTGGCGCACCGCCTCGGCAACAGCCGGCCCGACATGCGCGTGCTGTTCATGACCGGCTACACGGAACACGCGGTGGTCGAATCGGCCAACGGATCGGCGCTGCTCAACAAGCCATTCAGCACCATGGCTCTGCTCGGGAACGTGCGGAAGCTGCTCGATCAACCCCGCAACTGAAGCGGCGGTCGTACGAGCGCGAAAGATCGGCCGTACCGGCGGGCGCCTGAAAGCTTGACCAGTGTGCGCCCGTTCAGTACGGTAGGCATCGTGGAGGTGCGCGCCCCATGACGGAGCCTCTCACGGAACGGCAAGAGAAGATCCTCGCCTTCATCAAGAAGGCGATCCTCGAACAGGGCTACCCGCCGACCATTCGCGAGATCGGAGAGCACTTCGGCATCCGTTCGACGAATGGCGTGAACGACCATCTCAAGGCGCTCGAGCGCAAAGGCTACCTGCTCCGAGGGGAGTTGAAGAGCCGCGCGCTCAGCGTCATCGAGGGCGGAAAGCACGGCGGCCCGCAGGTCCGCCCGCGCTTTCCCCAGCGCGCCGACGTCCACGCGGTGCCGGATCTTCCCGGCGAGGTGGTCGAGATCCCCGTGGTCGGCAAGGTGGCGGCGGGAACGCCGATCCTCGCCCAGGAAAACATCACCGACCACGTCCGCATCGACAGCTTCCTCATCGGGGACACCGCGAAGAAGGTATTCGCCCTGAAGGTCATCGGCGACTCGATGACGGGCGACGGGATCCTCGACGGCGACTACATCTTCGTCCGCAAGCAATTGCAGGCAGCGCCCGGAGAGATCGTCGTCGCGCTCATCGAGGACGAAGCGACGGTGAAGCGTTTCTTCCCTGAGGGCGATCGCATCCGCTTCCAGCCTTCCAATCCCAACCACGAGCCCATCTTCGTGAGCCGCGACGAGTTTCGCGAGACGCAGATCATCGGCCTCGTGATCGGCGTCTACCGCAAGGTTCGCAACTAGGGGTCCTCGTTCCGCGGGCGGAACAGCGCACAGCTTCGCACCGGCTGCGGCGGGTATTTCTCCGGCAACAGCGGGCAGAGGATGAAGACGCTGGTCGCGCTCCGCACGTAGCGCGGCGGCGCGGCGCAGCGATGGCAGAGGCTGTCGGGAAACGGGAGCGCTACGGGCTCGCTACCTTCTTCGCGTCCTCGTGAGTCACCCACGGCGGCTTTCCGTCCTCGTCGGGCAGGATCCAGCGTTCTCCCGTCCTGAGCGCAAACACCCGGTCCGTCAAGCCGTCCTTCTCCGCCTCCTCGCCGAGGACCCGGCGCGGCTCGTCGATGGGCACCACGGTGCTGTGGTACGCCTCGAAGTGGATCGGGATCATGTAGCGCGCGCCGACGTCCTGGAAGATGCGGACCGCTTCCTGGGGACTGGCGTGGTTGATGTTTCCGCCGCGCGCGGGAGCGATGGGAACGAGCGCCAGATCGATGCCGGGGAAACGCTGGCCGATCTCGCGAAACTTCTTCTCGTCGTACCCCGTGTCGCCGGCGAAGAAGACCGTCCGGCCGAATCCCTGGATGATGTAGCCAGCCGTCGCGTGGTTCCAGAGCGTATCGACGAAGTACCTTCCTCCGGTGTGCGTGATGGGAACGGCGGTGATCTTCAAGGGCCCGCGCACCACCGTCTGCCACGGCTTGAGCGCGTGGTGCGGCTGGCGGATCCCCTTGAGGTAGCTCTCCGCGCCCTCGGGGTAGAGGATCTCCCCGAGGTGCGCGATGTGCTCCAGCGTCCAGTGATCCATGTGGTCGAAGTGCGGGTGGCTGATGAGCGCGAGGTCGCAGGGCGGCACCTGCGCGGGCGTGAGCGAAGGTGGCGTCACGCGCTGCTGGACGTAGATCGATCCGCCGAGGTTGGGATCGGTGAGGATGTATCGGTTCCCGAACCGGAG
>VBKL01000100.1 GCA_005879805.1 Deltaproteobacteria bacterium
CGGATGCCGCGATCTTGCCGTATCCCGATTGTCGAATTTGGCCTCAATGAGGCCGCGGCATTCCGACCTGATCCCCCCCTCATCCGGACGGCACGTACCCGGGTGGTAGTGCGTCCTACCTGTACTCGTGTTTATCGCACGTCTTTCGCCGAACGCAACATTCCGTGAAGCAGTTCCGTAAACCGCCGTGATTCAGGAATGTTGTGATCGTACTGTATCGGACAGAGGCCCTTATCGGCGATACGTCCCGACCAGGACGGAGCTTCCCATCACCCGGCCGCGAATCGCGGACAGGAGCGCTGCACGCCCCGAGACGCCGCTCCGCAGCTCGCGGGTGAGCGCGAAGATCTGGAAGAAGTAGCGGTGCGCCTCGTCGCCCCTGGGCGGCGCGCAGGGAGCCCAGCTGCTACGGAACATCGAGTTGCGGCCTACGTGCGCGCCCTTCGCGAGCGCCTGCTCGATCGTCGCGGCAACCGGGGAGATGTTGGTCACGATCCAGTGCACGAACGGATTCGGCGTCGGCGCGTCGGGATCCTCGACCAGAAGCGCGAGCGATCGGGCTGCGGGAGGGGGCGAGTCCCACCGGAGCGGCGGCGGCGTTCCCTCCCCGTCGGCAGTGTGGACCGCGGGAACTTGCGCGCCCTCCGTAAAGGCGTCCGAATAAAGGGCGGGCCGGCCGGTCGGAGTCAATCCCAGCTTGCGGAGGGCAAGCCGGTCGTCGCCGGCCCTTTCGGCGGGGACGCCGCCCAGGAAGATGTGAGGGACGCCGCGCACGAGGCACCGAACCGTATGCTGGAGGTCCATGAACGGAATCATGGGGAAGGGGGGCGTTTCCGGTAAGTCCCTCGCAGGTCGAGGCGGCGAGGCCACCCGCTCGGTCCCAAGGAGCAGTCCGGTGGGCTTTCGTTCGCCCGCAACTTTGGCTACACCGCTGCTCCCGATGACCCGCATCGCCATCGTCCCGATCGTTGCGCTGTTCGCCTGCGCGCCCGTGCTGCCCGAATCGCGCATCTCCTCGGAGGTCCCACGCGCTCCTTCAGAGGCGTGGAAAGGCCCGTTGCCTCCGGCTCCGCCGCCTGCGGCTGCCGACCCGGCGCTGCTTGCGCAGATTCCCAAGCAGGGGACGCCGATCACCTTGCGCCAGTTGATCTCGTTCGCGCTGCAGAACGCTCCGCAGACGCGCTCGACCTGGCTATCCGCGCGCGCTGCCGCGGCCGGCGTCGTCTCCCGGCGCTCCGCGTATTACCCGCAGATCGACGGCCAGGTGCAGGCGGGGTACTCGCACCAGACGATCGGGAAGGGACTTTTCACCGTCGACCAATTCACGCTCACGCCGGGCGCCACGCTGAATTACCTGCTCTTCGATCTGGGCGGTCGCGGCGCCGACGTGGGCGAAGCCGAGGCGCTCCTCGAGGCCGCGAACCTCAACCACAACGCCACGGTCCAGGACCTCGTCCTGCGCGTCGAGCAGGCGTACTACCAGTACCTGTCCGCCAAGGCCCTGGTCGCCTCCGGCCGGGAGACGGTGCGGGAAGCGCAGATCGCCTACCAGGCCGCCGAGGAACGTCGCAACGCGGGCGTCGCCACGGTCGCCGACGTGCTGCAGGCGAAGACGCAGCTTTCCCAGGCGAACCTCGTCTTGCAGCAGAGTGAAGGTCAGGTCGCCACGGTGCGCGGAGCGCTGGCGACTTCCCTCGGCGTCCCCGCCAACCTTCCCGTCGACGTGGGAGAGCTCCCCGAAAATCTCATGGTGCGGCCCATCTCGGACGCGGTGGAAAAGCTCATCGAGCAGGCACAGGCGCAGCGGCCCGACCTCGCGCGCGCCCGGGCGCAAGCGATCGCGGCCGGCAATCACGAAAGCTCCATCCATTCCCGCGGCATGCCCTCGCTCGTGCTCAACGCCGGCGCCTCGCGCAACTACTTCCTCGACGACTGCTGCGCTCACGGCGACCTCTATTCCGCCGCGGTCATCTTGCGCATTCCCATCTTCAACGGGTTCCGCGACAGCGCCGATCTCTTGCAGGCTCGCGAGCTGGCCCGCGCCGCCGAGGCCGATGCCCAGAGCGTCGAGCAGCAGATCATCCTGCAAGTGTGGTCGAGCTACCAGGCGGTGAAGACGGCGGAGCTTCGCGTCGGCACCTCGCGCGACCTGCTCGCTTCCGCGCTGGCCTCGGCGGAGGTGGCCCAGGGCCGCTACAAGGCCGGCGTTGGCAGCATCCTCGACCTGCTCACCGCCCAGACCGCGCTCGCCAATGCTCGCGCCCAGGAGGTGCAGGTGCGGGCGGACTGGCTGATCTCCGTGGCCACCCTCTCCCACGACACCGGCGCGCTGGCGCTTGCTCCCGAGGGCGCGGCGCAATGACGCGAATCGTCGCCTGCGCCCTCGTTGCCGTCGCCGCGTGCAAGGGAGGAGCGCAGCAAGCGCGCGGCCCGGAGGCGGTGCCCGTCACCGTCGCGCCCGTGGAAAAGAAGGACGTGCCGCTGCTCATCCGCGCCATCGGCGCGGTGGAGCCCATCGAGAGCGTCCAGGTGCGCTCGCAGGTTGCCGGGCAACTCTTGCAAGTGCATTTCCGCGAGGGACAGGAAGTGAAGAAGGGCGACCTGCTCTTCACCATCGATCCGCGGCCCTATCGCGCGGCGCTGCTCCAGGCGCAAGGGGCGCTCGCCCGCGATAACGCCCGTGCCCGCGACGCGGAATCGAACGCCAAGCGCCTCGAGTCGCTGGTGAAGAAGGAATACGTCACGCAGCAGCAAGCCGAGAGCGCGCGCGCCGAGGCGAATGCCGCGCAGGCGACGCTGCAAGCCGACGACGCCGCGGTCGAGGGGGCGCGGCTCAATCTCGCCTACTGCGAGATCCGCTCGCCCATCACCGGCCGCACCGGAAGCGTCCTCGTCAAGGCGGGGAACGTGGTGAAGGTGAGCGACACCATCCTGGTGCTCATCGATCAGCTGCGGCCGATCTACGTGAGCTTCTCCGTCCCCGAGCGGGCGCTCCCGCAGATCCGAGCGCGCGGGCGCGACAAGCTCCCCGTTCTCGCGCAGCCCTCGGATCAGAAGCCCGGCGAAGTGCCGGAAGCGCGCGCGATGCGCGGCGAAGCGCAGCGGGGCGAATTGACCTTCATCGACAACGCGGTCAACACGGTGACCGGCACCATCCTCTTGAAAGCGACCTTCCCGAACGGCGACGACTCGCTCTGGCCCGGTCAGTACCAGGTCGTGACCCTCACCGTCGGCGAGCAGCGCGAGGCAGTGGTGGCGCCGGCGGTGGCAATCCAGCGCGGGCAGCAAGGACTTTACGCTTTCGTGGTCAAGCAGGACGGCACGGTGGAATCGCGGCCGGTGACCGTGGGAAGCTCCGACGAGAAGGAAGCGGTGATCGACAAAGGCCTCGCCCCGGGCGAGATCGTGGTCACCGACGGACAGCTCCGGCTCTCGCCTGGCGCCAAGGTGCAGGTGAAGGGCGGAGCGGCAGGGAGCGGGTCATGAACATCTCCGAACCGTTCATCCGGCGTCCGGTCATGACGACGCTGATAATGAGCGGGATCCTGCTCTTCGGCATCCAGGCCTATCGCCTCCTCCCCGTCAGCGATCTCCCCAACGTCGATTTCCCCACCATCCAGGTGGCGGCCTCGCTCCCTGGCGCTTCCCCGGAAACGATGGCCTCGGCGGTGGCGACGCCCCTCGAGCGGCAGTTCACCACCATCGCCGGTCTCGATCAGATGACGTCGGCCAACGCGCTCGGCTCGACGGTCATCACGCTGCAGTTCGATCTGTCGCGCAGCATCGACGGCGCCGCCCAGGACGTGCAGGCGGCCATCGCCGCGGCCGGCAGGCAGCTCCCGCCGGAGATGCCGACGCCGCCCAGCTACCAGAAGGTGAACCCGGCCGATCAGCCGGTGCTCTACCTCGCCCTCACCTCCGCGACGTTGCCGCTCTCGCAGATCGACGAGTACGCGGAGACGCTCATCGCCCAGCGCATTTCCACGGTGAGCGGAGTCGCCCAGGTCCAGGTGTTCGGGTCGCAGAAGTACGCGGTCCGCCTCCAGATGGATCCCCGGGCGCTCGCCGCGCGCGGCATCGGGATCGACGAGGTGGCGAGCGCGGTCCGGACGAACAACGTCAACCTGCCGACCGGAACGCTTTACGGACCCAATACCGCGTACACCGTGCAGGCCAACGGCCAGCTCTACGATGCCAAGGCGTACGAGAACGTGATCATCGCCTTTCGCGACGGGCGGCCGGTGCGGCTGAACGAGCTCGGGAGGTCGCTCGACAGCGTCGAGAACGACAAGACCGCGGCCTGGTACATCGACAAGCGCGCTGTGGTGCTGGCCGTGCAGAAACAGCCCGGCACCAACACCGTCGCGGTCGTCCAGGCGGTGCGTAAGCTGTTGCCGGTCATCCAGCAGCAGATTCCCGCATCGGTTTCGCTCAACGTCCTCTTCGATCGCTCGGACTCGATCCGGGCCTCGGTCGCGGACGTGAAGTTCACGCTCCTGCTCACGCTCGCGCTGGTCGTGCTGGTGATCTTCCTCTTCCTGCGCAACGTGTCGGCGACGGCGATCCCGAGCGTGGCGTTGCCGATGTCGATCGTCGGCACGTTCGTCGTCATGTATCTGCTCGGTTACAGCCTCGACAACCTCTCGCTCATGGCGCTGACGCTCTCCGTCGGCTTCGTCGTCGACGACGCCATCGTCATGCTCGAGAACATCGTCCGGCACATGGAGATGGGGAAAGGCGTCCGGCAGGCAGCCTTCGACGGCAGCAAGGAAATCGCCTTCACCATCGTGTCGATGACCATCTCGCTCGCCGCGGTGTTCATCCCCGTCTTGTTCCTCGGCGGCATCGTCGGGCGGCTGTTCCACGAGTTCGCCGTCACCATCGGCGCGGCCATCCTCGTCTCCGGGTTCGTCTCCTTGACGCTGACGCCGATGCTCTGCTCGCGGTTCTTGCGCCACCAGCACGGCGGTCAGCACGGACGGTGGTATCGCGCGCTCGAGTCGATGTTCGACGGCATGCTCCACGTCTACCAGCGCGGGCTCAAGTGGTCGCTCGTCCATCGCCGCACGGTGATGATCGGGTCGGCGTTGGTGCTCGTCCTCATGGTGTGGCTCTTCCAGGCCATCCCGAAAGGCTTCCTTCCCAGCGAGGACACCGGCGGCATCTTCGGCTTCACCGAGAGCCGGGAAGGCATCTCCTTCACCGCGCTCGCGGAGCGGCAGCAGCAGGTCGGCGCCATCGTGGCGAAGGACCAGAACGTCGAGTCGTTCTTCTCCAACGCGGGCGCGCGCAACGGCGGCGGGGGCAACTCGGGCTTCATTTTCATGAGGCTCAAGCCGCGCGCAGAGCGGCCCCTGAGCGCCGACCAGACCATCCAGGAGCTGCGCCCCAAGCTGGCGCAGATTCCGGGGATGCGCGTGTTCCTGCAGAACCCGCCGCCCATTCGAATCGGCGGAAATCTCTCGAAGAGCCAGTACCAGTACACGCTGCAGGATCCGGACACCAAGGAGCTGTACCGCGTCGCGCCCGAGCTGGAAGCGAAGATGCGCGAGCTGCCCGGCTTGCAGGACGTTACCACCGACCTGCTCATCAAGAACCCGCAAGTGAACGTGCAGATCGACCGCGACAAGGCGGCTTCCTATGGGATCACGCCCCAGGCGGTGGAGGACGCGCTCTACAGCGCTTATGGCAACCGGCAGATCTCCACCATCTACGCGCCGAACAACGAGTACCAGGTCATCCTCGAGCTGGCGCCGCAGTTCCAGGCCGATCCTTCGGCGATCTCCCTCATCTACATCCGCGCGCCGAACGGGCAGCTCGTGCCTTTGAGCTCGGTCGCCACCCTGACGCAAAACCTGGGGCCGCTCTCGGTGAACCACTCCGGGCAGCTTCCCGCGGTGACCATCTCGTTCAACCTCAAGCCGGGCGTGGCCATCGGCGATGCGGTGAACGCGGTGAACCGCCTCGCGCGCGAGACGCTTCCAGCCACCGTCAGCACGACCTTCCAGGGAACCGCGCAGGCCTTCCAGTCCTCGCTGCAGGGCCTCGGCGTCCTGCTGGTCCTCGCCATCCTCGTCATCTACCTGGTGCTGGGGATCCTCTACGAGAGCTTCATCCATCCGCTGACGATCTTGTCCGCGCTGCCCTTCGCCGGATTCGGCGCACTCGTCACGCTGATGGTCTTCCGCGTCGAGCTTTCCATCTACGCCTTCGTCGGCATCATCATGCTCGTCGGCCTGGTGAAGAAGAACGGCATCATGATGATCGACTTCGCCATCGAGCAGCAGCGCGCTTCGCCGAAGACGCCGGCGGAGGCGATTTACGAAGCCTGCGTGGTGCGCTTCCGGCCCATCATGATGACCACCATGGCCGCGCTGGTCGGCACGCTGCCCATCGCTCTCGGCTTCGGCGCGGGCGCGGAATCGCGACGACCCCTCGGCCTGGCAGTCGTGGGCGGTCTCCTCTTTTCGCAGATCCTGACGTTGTACGTGACCCCGGTCGTCTACACGTACCTGGAGACGCTCCGCGAGCGGTTCGGCGGCGCGAGGGAAGAGGAGCCGGAGGGCGGAGGACAGGAGCACCCGGTGCCGGCAGCGCCGGAGATTTGATCAAGGACCCGGCGACCCGGCACCCACGCCCGCCGGTAACGCATCGCGTCCCGCCCCGGGGCGGATAGATCTCGATGCCCGCGCCCGCTCCATGAACCCAGCCCGAACTTCACCAATCCTGACGGCGTGTGGAACGCTACCGGTGCAGCCCATCCACCCACCGCACCTCCTCCGGCGCCTCCGCCGGCGCGATGTCCAGGTTGACGACCACCGGTTCCTGCCCGCTGCGGATGATGACGCAATCGAGCGGTTCCTCGCGGCTCGCGTTGATCTCCTGGTGCGGAACGTACGGCGGGACGTAGATGAAATCGCCCGGGCCGGCCTCGGCGGTGAACTCGAGCCGATCGCCCCAGCGCATGCGCGCCTTCCCGGAGACGACGTAGATGACGCTCTCCACCGGGCCGTGATGATGCGCGCCGGTCTTGGCGTTGGCGTGGATCTTCACCGTGCCCGCCCAGAGCTTCTCAGCGCCGGCGCGCGCGTAGGTGATGGCGGCGGCGCGGTTCATTCCCGGCGTCTGCGGCGTGTTGGTATCGAGCTCGGTTCCCTTCACGACGCGCACGCCGCGCAGGCGCCAGTCGGGAGCGGCGATCTGCTCGATCAGCTCTCGCAGCGAGCGCGCGCGCAAGTCCGGTTCGACTCCCGGCGGCGGGTTGCCTCGCTCGAGGAAGGCCACCGTGCGCCCGTCGCGCTTTGCGCCTTCCGCGTCCCAGCCGTTGGCGCTGACGAAGAGCGTGCGATCGCGGGGCGCCAGCTGGTCGAGGAGTGCGTAGACCCGCGGGTCGGGCTTGTAGACACCGACGGTATCGACGCTGCGGATCGCGTCCACCTCGAGGCCCGCGTGGAGGAGCGCGGCGCGGATCATCGCCGGAGTCCCGTTGGAGAGCACGGCGGTCTTGATGCTCGCGGCGCGCAGCGAGGCGAGCGCAGAGCCGGCATCGGAGTAGGCGGGAACCGTGATCCATTCCTCGCAGGCCCCCGCTCGCGCAGCCGCCGGTACGCTCGGCGCGACGTGGGCGAGGGCGTTCGCGGTGACGCGGTCCCAAGGCTGGTACTTGGCGTTCTTGTTCAGCTCCCAGGTCTCTTCGAGCTGCGCCGTCCGCCACTTGCCGAGGATCTCCGCGGCGTCGGGGCCGAGGTGCCTTTCCAGGGCGCCGGCCAGGCCACGCACGTCGAGGAGAGTGCCGTAGAGGTCGAACGCGACGAGGTCGAATCTCGGAGCCATTTCGCGATTCCTAGCTGCCAGGAGCTTGCGCGTCCACTGGCGATGTCACGCCCGGGGCGCGTGCGTCGTCTCAGGGGAAGGAGAGGCATGGCCGGCGCTACCGAGACCTTCGAGGAGCATCGCCCGGCGCTGCTCGCCCTCGCCTATCGCATGCTGGGCGATATGGCCCGCGCCGAGGACGTCGTTCAAGAAGCGTGGGTCCGCTGGCAACGGCAGGAAGACGTCGAGTCGAACAAAGCGTTCCTGCTCACGACCGTGACGCGCCTCTGCCTCGACGAGCTCGGCTCGGCGCGCGCCCGGCGCGAGGAGAGCCGCGGCGATCGCCTGCCGGAGCCGGTCGATCTGGACCAGGCCGGCATCGGGCGGGTGGAGATGCTCGACCAGATCTCGATGGCATTCCTGGTGATCCTGCAGCGCCTCACGCCCGCCGAACGCGCGGTCCTGCTCCTGCACGACGTCTTCGACATGACCCACGCGGACATCGCGGCCCTGCTCGGCAAGAGCGACGCCGCCTGCCGCCAGCTGCTCAAGCGAGCGCACGCGCACGTGGCGACCGAGCGCCGCGTCTTCCAGACTTCGCGCGAGGAGCATCGCAAACTGCTCGCCGCGTTCGTGAAGGCGACCACCGGCGGAGATCAGGATGCGCTCCTGAACATGCTGGCGGAGGACGCCGTCCTCGTCGCCGACGCCGGCCCGGGTGTCGTTCGATACGGGGGCATCCGCAACATCGGCCGTCCAGTCGTCGGTCGCCGCAAGGTGGCGGCCCTGCTCGGAATCGTCGGGAAGCAAAGCAGAGGTCCAACGCTCGAATTCCGCGAGCGCACGCTCAACGGAGGACCCGCGGTCGTCATCTTCCAGGGCGGGCGGCCGGTGACGGCCATCCTCGTTTCGGTAGCGGACGGCAAGGTGCGGCACGTCTTCCTGCATGTCGACGCTGCACGGCTGGGCCACGTCGGCCCCCCGAATTGAGCCGCGTCACGCCCGGGACCGCTGCGTCGTCCTGAGGTCATGACCTCGAAAAGCTCCCTCTTCGTCCTCGGAGCGACTGGTGGCACCGGCCGAGCGCTCGTCGAGCAGGCCCTCGGGCGCGGGCACCGCGTCACAGCGTTCGTACGCTCGCCGGAGAAGCTCGGCCCTCCCCGCGAGGGGTTGACCGTGATCCGCGGCGATCCGCGCAATGCGGATGAACTGCGGCGCGCGCTGCCGGATCATGAAGCCGTGCTGTCGGCGCTCGGTCCGCCCGGCATCGGCCCCAGTACCCTCGTCGCGGATTCCGCGCGAAGCACCGTCGCTGCCCTGCAGGCCACCGGCATGCGCAGGCTCCTGGTGGTCGGAGTGGCCGTGCTCTTCGAGCACGACGGCCTCCTGAACGCGTTCGCCCGGCGGACGTTTCTGCGAAATGTGGCGAAAGACCATGCGGAGATGGAGCGGATCCTGGGCGCGAGCGGCCTCGATTGGACCATCGTGCGTCCGCCTCGGCTCACGAACGGCCCGTTGACCCGGGCGTACGGCGTCGCAGACGGACGCATGCCACCGGGCGCCGGGCTGACCATCAGCCGCGCCGACGTCGCGGACTTCCTGCTCGACGAAGTCGAGCATCCGGCGCACGTGCGCCGGATCGTCGGGCTCGCTTCGGTGAAGACCGCGCTCCGGAGAGCGTCGTGAGCGCGGCGAGAAAGGACAGGATCGTCTACTGGACCACCACGGGAATCGTCTGCGCGGTGATGGTCTTCAGCATCGTCAACTTCCTCTTCAACGATCATTTCCCGTTCCCGAACGGCAAGGAAGGAGCCTTCGCGCACCTGGGATTGCCGAACTACTTCAAGTTCGAGCTCACGACGGCGAAGATCCTCGGCGTGCTGGCGCTGCTCTTGCCGAGAGTGCCGCGACGGGTGAAGGAGTTCGCCTATTTCGGATTCGGAATCACCCTCGTGTCGGCGAGCATCGCGCACCTTTCCCGGGGCGACGCGCATCTCAGCGTGCTGTTCGTGATCGATCCGCTCGTCTTCCTCGCGATCCTGGTCGTTTCGTACCTGTACTTCCAGCGGATCACTTTCGCGCGGGCCTGACATCCAGCTCGCCCCGGGGCGAGCTGGCGGCCTTCACTTCTGCTCCTTCGACCGAGCCACGTCGTCCTCGAACAGCCGCACGAGCTGCGTTGCGAGCGCAGGATCTTCCGCGACGAGCGCAGCCTCCTCGAGCTTGTTCAAGGAGAGCGGGTCGAGGTTGACCGAGCCGATGACTACCAGCGCTTCGTCCACCACCATCGTCTTCGCGTGCATCATGGTCGGCTGGAATTCCCAGACGCGGGAGCCGCTCTTGAGCAAGTCGCCGTATTCGCGCTGCTGGTAGAGGAACGACATCTTCGAGTCGCTCTGCCGCCCCGGCACCAGGATGCGCACCTCGACGCCCTCCGTCGCCCGGCGCTTGAGGAGCTCCAGGACCGGCTTGCCGGGAACGAAGTAGGCGTTCTCGATGAAGAGCCGCTCGTGGGCGGCGTCGATGGCGAGCTGGGTAAGCCGCTCGGCGCGGGTCACGACGGGCGAGGAGATGCTGCGCACGAACGCGGCCGGCACGGTCCCGTCCTTGGGCTGCTCGGGGAAATCTTCCGGCGGCAAGAGCCCGCCGCCCGCTTCCTGCCAGTCCTCCGCGAACGCCTCCTGCATGTCGCTCACCGCGGTCCCCTCGACGCGGACGTTGGTGTCGCGCCAATGGTCCTCGTCCTCCCCATTCCCGAGCCACTTGTCGTCGACACCGAATCCACCGGTGATGCCGATCCGGCCATCGATGACCGCGACCTTGCGGTGATTGCGGGCGAAGATCGCCGTCGCCTTGCGGAAGAGGAGCATCGCGCACTCGACGTCGCGGAGGTCCTTGTCGACCTCCTCGCCGCGGCTGATGCTTCCCTCCGCGTCGAGCAGGACCCGGCAGGCGACGCCCTTCTTCCGCTCGCGCAAGGCGGAGATTACCGACGTCGAGGCCTTCCCGTGCGACCAGATGTACATCTCGATGTTCACGCTCTGCTTCGCACCGCGGATGGCGTCGGTGAGCGCATCGAACACCTTGCCATTGGGAAGCAGCGCGATTTTGTGTCCCGGGCGAAGCGGCGCGCCGACGGTCTGCTCGAGCGCGGCGGAGAAGCCGCGGCCCTGCGACGGCGCCCGCACGTCGAGCAGGAAATGGCCGGAGGACTCGCGGCTGCGGCCGAGAAAGGCCCAGCCGATCGCAGCCAGGCCCAGGGCCACGACGGCACCGAGGAGGGCTTTTTTCATCGGGGGCGCAGAGTCGCCCGGCGCCGCCAGTCGCGCAAGCCGTTGGTCGTAGATCTATTGGCTGAGCGGTTTCCACACCTCCGCCCGGCTCTACCTGGAGGGGAGGTCAGCTCCTCTCCGGTTCCCCCCGTGCGAGCGCGTGCGGGTGCCGCGCGGCGGGCACTTCGCCGCCCCCGCTCTGGAAGGTGAGCCCGAGCGGCTCATCGATCACATCCGCGAGCTCTTCCGGTCGCTCCGGGAACGGCGACTTCCGCGCGTAGACTGGCGCGAGCCACTCTGCCGAGCGCGGGTGTGCGCCGCGCACGAGCGCCCGGTACGCGGTCTGGAAATCCCGGGTGACGGGTCCCGTCTTGCCGGAGCCGATGGTGCGGAAGTCGATCTCGCGCAGCCCGATCACCTCGGCCGCCGTCCCGCAGACGAAGACCTCCTCCGCGACGTAGAGCTGATCCCGGGAGATGGGTTTCGCCACCACCTCGTAGCCCATGTCCTCGGCGAGGCGCAGCATGGCGTCGCGGGTCAGTCCCTCGAGGATGGTCCCGTCCGGCGGCGTGTAGATCGTTCCCTTGCGCACGAGGAAGATGTTCTCCCCCGTGCATTCGGCGACCATGCCCTGCGCGTCGAGGAGGATGGCCTCGTCGAATCCGAGGCGCAGCGACTCCGTCTTGGCGAGCACCGAGTTCGGATAGTTCCCGGCGATCTTCGCCTTGGTCATCATCACGTTCGGATGATGGCGGGTGAAGGAGGAGATGTTGGCGCGGACGCCGCGCTCGGCGGCCTCGGCGCCGAGGTACTGCTTCCACTCCCAGACGGCGATGCCGAAGTAGGGCTTGCCGCCGTCGACCGTCAGGTTCCAGCCACCCTCGGCGAGCCAGACGAGCGGCCGGATGTAGCACTCCTCGAACCCGTTCGCCCGTACCGTGTCGAGGCAGGCCTCGACGATCTGGTCGGCGGTGTAGGGAAGCTCGCGGAAGCCGAGCACGCGGGCGCTATCGAAAAGCCGCTCGATGTGGTCCTGAAGCCGGAACACGCAAGGTCCCCGCGGCGTCGCGTAGCAGCGGATCCCTTCGAACACCGCCACGCCGTAGTGCAGGGCCGGGGTGAGGAAGGGCAGCGTCGCCTCAGCTTCCGGAACGAGCTTGCCGTTGATCCAGATCGTCTTCGTCTGCATTTGATGAAGCTCCGGGTTGCAAAAGAAAAGGCGCCGGCTTGCGACCGGCGCCCGGAAAATCAGACCGCCCCGCTCGCCAGCGGGTACTCGATCACCCGCCCAGGGTCGCTCGTGTCCTTCTTGGAGTTCTTGATCCAGCTCATCATCTCGCGCAGGCGGGCGCCGACCTCCTCGATGCGGGCCGCCTTCGCCTCGTCGCGGGACTTGTCGAAGACGGGATGGCCGGCCTGGTTCTCCAGGATCCACTCCCGCGCGAACTCGCCGCTCTGGATCTCCTTGAGGATCTTCTTCATCTCCGCCTTGACGGTCTCGTTGATGACGCGCGGGCCGCGGGTGTAGTCGCCGTACTCGGCGGTGTCGCTGATCGAGTGGCGCATCCAGGCCATGCCGCCCTCGTACATGAGGTCGACGATGAGCTTCATCTCGTGGAGGCACTCGAAGTAGGCGCTCTCCTCCTGATACCCGGCGTCCACCAGGGTCTCGAAACCCGCCTGGACGAGCGCGGTGAGGCCGCCGCAGAGCACCGCCTGCTCGCCGAAGAGGTCGGTCTCCGTCTCCTCCTTGAAGGTGGTCTCCAGGACTCCGGCGCGGGTGGCGCCGAGGGCCCGCGCATAGGAGAGGCCGAGCTCCTTCGCTGAGCCGCTCGCGTCCTGGTGGACGGCGATGAGCGCCGGCGTGCCCTGCCCCTCCGTGTAGAGCCGCCGGACGAGGTGCCCCGGAGCCTTGGGTGCGATGAGCACCACGTCGACGCCCGTAGGGGGCCGGATCTGTCCGAAGTGGACGTTGAAGCCGTGGGCGAAGAAGAGCGCCTTGCCTCGCGTGAGGTGCTTGGCGATCTCCGCCTCGTAGATCTGCTTCTGCGTCTGGTCGGGCGCGAGGATCATGATGAGGTTCGCCTCGCGCGCCGCCTCGGCCACCGAGAGGACGCGCAAGCCGGCCGCATGGGCCTTGGAGCGGGAAGCGCTCGTCGTGTGTAGCCCTACCCGCACGTCGACGCCCGAGTCGCGAAGGTTCAGGGCATGCGCATGTCCCTGGCTCCCGTAGCCGATGATCGCGACCTTGCGGTCGCGAACGGGCTCGAGAACCGCATCGTTTTCATAATGGATGACTGCCATCGTTTGCTACTCCGGGGTTGGGACTGCGCTTTCGTTCACTGCGGAATTCCGTGCCGGCGAGGTGGTCGCTCCCTCGGAAGCGGAGGACACCTGCGCCGCGTACTTGGCGAAGACGCCGATTCGATAATTGGGCGGCGGCGGCTTGAAGGATCGCAAGCGCGCGGCGATCGCGTCGGCCGGTACTTCCAGTTCGAGCTTGCCCGCGTCGGTGTCGATGGCGATGAAGTCGCCTTCACGCACCGCCGCGAGAGGTCCGCCGCGGGCCGCTTCGGGAGCGATGTGGCCGACCATCAGACCGCGGGTCGCTCCGCTGAAGCGCCCGTCGGTGACCAGCGCCACCGTCTGGCCCAGACCGCGCCCTACCAGTGCGGCGGTGACGCCGAGCATCTCGCGCATTCCGGGTCCGCCGCGGGGTCCCTCGTAACGGATGACCACCACGTCGCCGGGCTCGATCCGTCCGTCCCGGACCGCCGCGAAGGCGTCTTCCTCGCGATCGAAGACGCGCGCCGGACCGCGGTGCCTGGTCCGCTCGTGTCCCGCAACTTTCACCACCGCTCCGTCGGGAGCGAGGCTCCCGCGGAGGATGACGAGACCACCGTGCGGTGAGAACGGCGCGCGCGACGAGACGATGACCTTCTGCCCCTGCGTCTCGGGCGCCGAGGCCGCGTGATCCTGCCACGTCTGGCCGTCTGCCGCGCGCGCCGAACCGTCGAACAAACCGCCTTCCAGGAGACGATCGACGAACAGCTTGGTTCCCCCTGCGCGATCGAAATCGACGGCGGTATAGCTCCCGCCGGGCTTGAGGTCGGCGATGATCGGTGTCCGCCGGCTGATCCGATCGAAATCCTCGAGGGCGAGCGGGACGCCGGCTTCCCGCGCCAGGGCGAGGAGATGGAGGACGGCGTTCGTCGACCCGCCGCTGCCCGCCACCGCGGCGATGGCGTTCTCGTGCGCGAGGCTCTGCGACGACATCTTCCCCGCGGCGTGCGCGCCCACCGCTTCGAACACGTCCTGGATGGTGACGTCGCGGCCCTCGAACCGGCCGGGCGCGATGGACCCGCCGTAGAGGAGCAGACCGGGGAGGTTGAGGCGCAAGAGCGCCATCGCTCCGCCGGGGATGGTCTTGTCGCAGCCGACCAGCGCGATCACGGCGTCGAACATGTGGCCGCGGCCGACCAGCTCGATCGAGTCCGCCACCACCTCGCGGCTGACGAGGGACGCCTTCATGCCCTCGGTGCCCATGACGACGCCGTCGCTGATCGAGATGGTGTTGAACTCCATCGGGGTCGCGCCCGCGGCCCGCACGCCCTCCTTCACCCGCTCGGCGAGCGTGCGCAGGTGGTAGTTGCACGGCATCGTCTCGGTCCACGTCGTCGCCACCGCGACCAGCGGCCGCTGCAGATCGTCGCTGGTGAAGCCGATGGCCTTGAGCATGGCCCGCGCCGGAGCCCTGTCGGGACCTTCCGTCAGCTTGCGGCTCTGGTGGCGCGGATCGTCGGGCATCAACGCTCCTGCTGGAGTGCGGTCAAGACCGCGTCGGTCGCTTCGCGCGTCGTCGCGCCCTTCTGGGACAGATCCGGGGTGAGGACGCCTTGCTCGATGGCGACGTGGACAGCGCGCTCGACGGCGCGCGCTTCCTCGGCGAGGCCCAGCGAATGCCGCAAGAGCATCGCGACCGAGAGCAGCGTGCCGTACGGATTGGCGATGCCCTTCCCGGCAATGTCGGGCGCCGACCCGTGGATCGGCTCGTAGACGCCCTTCTGGCCGTCCCCGAGCGAAGCGGAAGGGAGGAGCCCGATCGAGCCTGCCAGCACCGCGGCCTCGTCGGTGAGGATGTCGCCGAACATGTTCTCCGTCACCACCACGTCGAAGCGCGAAGGTCGCTGCACGAGAAGCATCGCGCAGGAATCCACCAGGACGTGCTCGAGCTGCAGGTCGGGGAACTCGTCCTGCACCACCTGGGAGGTCACGTCCCGCCACAGGCGCGAGGTCTCGAGCACGTTGGCCTTGTCGACCGAGGTCAGCCGGCGGCGCCGCTTCTGCGCCAGCCGGGCGGCGACACGGACCACCCTGCGCACCTCGTCGGCCGTGTAGCTGCAGAGATCGGAGGCGGAGTCCGCCGTCCGCGTCTTCTCGCCGAAGTAGATCCCTCCGGTGAGCTCGCGCACGACGACGAAGTCCACGTCCGCGAGGAGCTCCGCCTTCACCGGCGACGCGCTGGCGACGCGCGGATGGACGGTAACCGGCCGCAGGTTGGCGAAGAGGCCCAGCTCCTTGCGCAGCGCGAGCAGTCCCTGCTCCGGGCGGACGGGCGCGGAGGGCGCCCACTTCGGGCCGCCCACGGCACCGAGCAGGACCGCGTCGGCGCGGCGGCAGAGGGCGAGCGTCGAGTCGGGCAGCGGCGTGCCGGTCGCGTCGATGGCCGTTCCGCCGATGGCGCCCTTCTCGAGCTGGAACTCGTGCCGCGATCGCTCCGCGACGGCGCGCAAGAGGCGCGCCCCCTCGTCGATCACCTCGGGGCCGATTCCGTCGCCGGGTAGAAGCGCGATCAGCGCTCGCATGCCGCCTCCCAGGCCCCGATGAGCGGCTGTTGTTCGATGAGGAAGCCCAGCTCGTCGAGCCCGTTCATCAGGCAGTGGCGCGCGAACCGGTCGAGCGAGAAGCTGCCCGTCTTTCCACTCTCCAGCGCGACGGTCATCGACTCGAGGTCGACGGTGGCGAAGGAGAACGGGGCCGCCAGCATCGCCTCGTGCAGATCGACCGGGACCACCACCGGCACGAGGCCGTTCTTGGCGGCATTGGCGCGGAAGATGTCGGCGATGGACGAGCTGACCACCGCGCGGAATCCCGCATCGAAAAGCGCCCACGGAGCGTGCTCGCGGGAAGAGCCGCAACCGAAGTTGCTTCCCGCGACCAGGATGCTAGCTCCCCCGGCGCGTGGATCGTCCAGGGGAAATCCGGGCCGCGGGCGCCCGTTCGCATCGCGGCGCCAATCGGTGAAGAGCCACTGGCCCAGGCCTTTGCTGCCAGTCGTCTTGAGATAGCGGGCCGGGATGATCTGGTCGGTGTCGATGTCGCGCTCGGGAAGCACGACGATGCGGGACGCGACTCGGCGGATGGCTTCCATGGTCAGCTCCCCAATTCGCGCGGGTCGGCGACGCGTCCGGCTACGGCGGCGGCCGCGGCGGTGAGCGGGCTGGCGAGAAGCGTGCGGCTGCCCTTCCCTTGCCGCCCCTCGAAGTTGCGGTTGCTGGTGGAGACGGCGATCTGCCCCGGGGCGACGATGTCGCCGTTCATCGCGATGCACATCGAGCAGCCCGGCTCACGCCACTCGGCGCCTGATTCGATGAATACGTGATGGAGCCCCTCCTCCTCGGCCTCGCGCTTCACCTGCTGCGATCCCGGAACGACGAGCGTGCGCACGCCCGCGGCGACCTTGCGCCCGCGCAGCACGGAAGCTGCTGCGCGCAGATCTTCGATGCGCGAGTTGGTGCAGCTTCCGATGAAGACCACGTCGACAGGGTGGCCGAGCAGCTTCTTCCCGCCCTGCAGGCCCATGTAGCGGAGCGCCTTGGCGAGCCCCGCGCGGGCCTGTTCGCCCTCGACGCGCTCCGGATCGGGCACCTCGCCGCGGATGGGAATCGACATCCCCGGATTGGTGCCGAAGGTGATCATCGGCTCGAGCGCCGAGCCGTCGATGGTCACCGACTTGTCGTAGGCGGCTCCCTCGTCGCTCGGCAGGCGGAGCCAGCCCCGCAGCGCGTGCTCCCATGCCTCGCGCTTCGGCGCCCGCGGCCGGCCGATCAGGTAGTCGTAGGTGGTGCCGTCGGGCGCGATCATGCCGGCCCGCGCCCCCGCCTCGATCGCCATGTTGCAGACGGTCATCCGCGCTTCCATGGAAAGCGCGCGGATCGCGCTGCCGGTGAACTCGATGACGTGTCCCGAGCCGCCCCCCACGCCGATCTTCGAGATGACGGCGAGGATGACGTCCTTGGCGCTTACGTACGGCTTGAGCCAGCCGTCGACCCGCACTTCGAGCGTCTTCGGCTTGCGCTGGAGCAGGCACTGCGTCGCGAGGACGTGCCCGACCTCGCTGGTCCCGATGCCGAACGCGAGCGCGCCGAACGCGCCGTGGGTCGCGGTGTGGCTGTCGCCGCAGACGATGGTGCTTCCCGGATGGGTCGCGCCCATCTCCGGGCCGATGACGTGGACGATGCCCTGGCCCTCCGTGCCGAGGGCGTGCAGCTCGATGCCGAAGTCGGCGCAGTTCTTGGCAAGGGCGTCGAGCTGCGTCCTGCCTTCGTCGTCGGAGATCTCGAAACGGCCGTTTTTCCGGACGGTGGGTATGGAGTGGTCCATCGTCGCAAGCGTCCGGTCGGGCCGCCGCACGCGAAGGCCCTTCTCGCGCAGCATCGAGAACGCCTGCGGCGAGGTAACCTCATGCACGAGGTGCAGATCCGCGTAGAGCACCGCCGGCGCCTCGTCCGTTTCCGGCCGGACGACGTGCGCGTCCCAGACCTTCTCGAAGAGCGTCCGCGGCTTCACGGACGCGCCTCGACGGGCGCGATGCGGCGCATGATGGCTTCCAGATCCACGTCGTGGACCTCCTTGCGGCGGTCGGCGAGGCGCTTGAACTCGTCGAAGGCGCGGTCGAGCTTCTGCGCGTCGATCTCGTGCCCGAGATCCTCGAGCCGCTTGCGCAGCACGTGCCGGCCGCTGTGCTTGCCGAGCACCAGGCGCGTGGAGGGGAACCCGACGTCCTCGGGACGCATGATCTCGTACGTCTGCGCGTGCTGGAGCATGCCGTGCTGGTGGATTCCCGCCTCGTGAGCGAAGGCGTTCTCGCCCACCACCGCCTTGTTGCGCTGCACGAGGAATCCCGTCGCTTCGGAGACGATGCGGCTCGTCGCCACCAGCTCCTCCGTCCGTACCGAAGTCCCGAGCCCGAAGTGATCGGCGCGGGTGCGCACCGCCATGACCACTTCCTCGAGCGAGCAGTTGCCGGCGCGCTCGCCGATGCCGTTGACGGTGCACTCCACCTGCCGCGCCCCTGCCTCGATCGCAGAGAGCGTGTTGGCGACCGCGAGCCCCAGATCGTTGTGGCAGTGCACGCTCAGCACCACGCGATCGATGCCGCGCACCGTCTTGCGCAGGTGCCCGATCAGCGCGCCGAACTGGGCCGGCAGCGCGTACCCGACCGTGTCGGGGATGTTGATGGTCGTCGCGCCCGCGGCGACGGCGCGCTCGACCACCTCGGCGAGGAAGTCCGGCTCGGTCCGGGCGGCGTCCTCGGCGGAGTACTCGACGTCGTCGAAGAATTCGCGCGCGTAGCGGACCGCCTGCTCGGCGCGCAGCGCGATTTCTTCGCGGGAAAGCCGCAGCTTGTGCTCGCGATGAAGTGGGCTGGTGGCGAGGAACACGTGGCATCGGCGCTTGCGCGCGTCGCGCAGGGCCATCTCGACCTGGTCGATGTCCCGCTTCTCCGCTCGGGCGAGCGCGCACACCGTCGGACCGTCGACCTCGCGCGCCACCGCCCGCACCGCTTCGAAGTCGCCCGGCGAGGCGGCGGGGAAACCGGCCTCGATCACGTCGACCCGCAGACGCTGCAGCGCGCGGGCGACGCGGATCTTCTGGTCGATGTCCATGCTCGCGCCGGGGGCCTGCTCTCCGTCGCGCAGCGTGGTGTCGAACACGATGATGCCATCGTCCTTCATGCCGCTACCTCCTCGGCCTGCGTTCCCGGAACCGGAACCTTCCCCTCGCCCCCGCGCAGCATCGCGATGGCGCCAGTGCGAACCACTTCTGCCACGCCGAACGGCCGGAGCACTTCGAGGAGCCCCTCGATGCGGTCCTGGCCGCCGGTGATCTCGAGCACCACCGTGGCCGGCGAGAGATCGACGATGCGCGCGCGGAACGCCTCGCAGATGCGAAGCACCTCGTTGCGCTGGTGATCGGGAGCGAGGACCTTCACCAGCGCCATCTCGTGGATCACCGACGGCGAGTTGCTGACGTCGTCGACGCGGAGCACGTCGACGAGCTTGAGGAGGCTCGCGCGCACGCGGCGGGCGGTGTCTTCATCGGCCCGGACGACCAGCGTGATGCGCGAGACCGACGGAGTCTCGGTGGTGCCGACGGCGAGCGACTCGATGTTGTAGCCGCGCCTGCGGATGAGCGAGACGACCCGGTTCAGGACGCCGGGGCGATCCTCGACCGTTGCCAGGAACGTGCGCGCGGTGGGTTTCTTGGTCGGCATCGTTAGCCTCTCAGTCTTCGGCGAACTTCGGTGCCGGCCTGCGGATCATGTCGCGCAGGTCGGCGTTGGCAGGCACCATCGGGTAGACGCTGTCCTCGGCTACGACGCGGAAATCGATCACCACCGTTCCGGGCAGGCTGCGCGCCCGGCAGCGCGAAGCCCATCGTGCCCAGGCCGCCGGAAGTGATCAGCTGCCGCGTCTGCTCGTGACGGTAGTACTGCGCCTCCCACATCTGGTGCTGGCCGACGTCGGTGACGACCAGCGCCTTGCCGCCCGTCTCCTGCCAGAGATCGTGCATGACGTGCGCGGCGTGGAGCGCCTCGTCCGCGTGCGGCTGGGCGACGATGTCCCGCGCCCTGGTGTCGTGGCTCATCTCCTGGAGATGGTCGAGCCAGGCGCGGCGCTCGCGCTTGTGGATGCGCGGCAACAGATCGGCGAGGATGGTTGCCGCCTCTCCGCAGAGAGGAACGTCGACGCGGACGTTCTTGTTGATCTCGGAGGGATCGATCTCGATGTGGATCTTGCGCGCGTTGACCGCGTAGGTCTTGAGGTTGCCGGTGACGCGATCGTCGAAGCGCATGCCGACCGCGATGAGCAGGTCGGCCTCCTGCACGGCGCGGTTCACCCACGCTTCTCCGTGCATCCCCATCATTCCGACGCAGAGAGGATGCGAGGCCGGGAAGGCGCCGAGGCCGAGGAGCGTGCAGGCCACCGGGAGTTGCCCCTTTTCGACCACCTCGCGCAGGAGGCCGCTCGCCTCTCCCGCCTGCACGCCCTGCCCGGCGAAGACCAGCGGCCGCTCGCTTTCTTCGATGAGCGCCGCGGCGGCCGCGAGATCGCGCTCTTCCGGCGGCGGATGCCCGGGCGCCTTGCGCGGGCGTCGCGGCGGGACGGCGTGCTCGAACTCCATCGACGCCTGCTGCGCGTCCTTGGTGATGTCCACCAGCACCGGACCGGGTCGCCCGCTGCGCGCGAGATGGAACGCCTCGCGCAGCGTCGGGTAGACGTCCTCGACGCGCGTGACGAGGTAGTTGTGCTTGGTGATGGGAAGCGTGACGCCGGTGATGTCCGTCTCCTGGAAGGCGTCGGTGCCGAGGACCGCCGAGGAGACCTGGCCGGTGATGCAGACGATGGGCGAGGAATCCATCATCGCCGTCGCGATGCCGGTGACCAGGTTGGTCGCTCCCGGCCCCGAGGTGGCGACGCACACGCCGGCCCTGCCCGATGCGCGCGCGTAACCGTCCGCCATGTGCGCGGCGCCTTGCTCGTGCCGCACGAGAACGTGCCGGATCGGGTACTGCGGAAGCGCGTCGTACGCGGGCATGATCGCGCCGCCCGGATACCCGAAGACGACGTCGACGCCCTCGGCGACGAGCGCCTCCCAGATCGTCTGTGCTCCTGTCCTCTTCATCGGGCTCTTTCTCCAGGGGGGAAAAAAAAGAGCCCCGCGACCTCTCGGTGCGGGGCTCGTTCTTGCCGGATCCTGCTTCGGTCAGAACGGTGGCCCGCACCCCGCGGAAAGGAGGCCGAGAATGCTAAGGCTAAGGCTGAGGGCGCCCGCGGCGGCAGGGAAAGCGTCGTTCGAGCTTCGCGGGCTGCGATTCATGCACTTACAGGTGTAAGGGCATCGGCCCGGCAGTGTCAAGTTCGCGATTCTACTGCCGCTGCAAAAGATGCGAGCGCACCTTGCCGGGCGTTCAGGATCGCGTGAGCGATTTCAGCGATCCCTTTTCCGTGAATGCACTCCGCGAACACGATCGGTCCCGCCCCGCGCATCCGCCTTCCGTCCCGGTCCATTACCGAAAGATTTGCGCCGACGAGCGGCGCGAGATCGGTCTTGTTGATCACCAGGAGGTCGGAGAGCGTGATCCCGGGGCCGCCCTTGCGCGGCACCTTGTCGCCCCCGGCTACATCGATCACATAGATGGTGAAGTCGGCCAGCTCCCGGCTGTACTGGGCCGCCAGGTTGTCGCCGCCGCTTTCCACGAAGAGCAGCTGGGGAGCGGGCGACACTTCCTCCATCAGCTCTTCGAGCGCGAGGAGGTTGTGGCTGATGTCCTCCCGGATGGCGGCGTGCGGGCATCCGCCTGTTTCCACGGCGCGGATGCGGCCGTGCGGCAGCGCCTCGTTCTGGACGAGGAATTCGGCGTCCTCCCGCGTGAAGATGTCGTTCGTCACCACGCCCAGGGACACGCGGTCGCGCAACTCGCGGCAGAGGGCGAGAACGAGGGCGGTCTTGCCGCTACCGACCGGACCGCCGACGCCGACGGTGAACGCCCGCGTCCCGTAATCGCGAGCGAGCGGAGCACCGCGTTCGTCGAACCTGCCAGGGTGTCCCAGATGATCGTGATCGTGGCCGTCGTGCATGGCGGACCTCAGGATTGGAAGAGTCGCGAGTACAACCGATCGTGCATGGCGCCGAGGAGGTCGGCGAGCGGGGCGGTCTGCGCGAGATCCCCTTCGCGCAGGTGCGCGCAGCTCGCGAGGACCTCGTCCATGGCGCCAGACAGGTCGCGCAAGAGGCGCTGGGCCTCGTGCGTCCCGGCGGCGCCGAGACGCACCGCCGCCTGGAGCAGCCCGCGGGCGGCGAGCGAGAGGAGAAGCTGCTGCGTCTCCTCCAGCGAAACGTGGAGGGCGCGAAGCGCCACGCCGAAGACGGGCGCGAAATGGCGGCGGAGATGCAGCCGGGCAGCCTGCTCCCGCAACGGAGACAGCTCGGCCGGGAAGATCCTTGCGCACGCGTCGAGGAACGCCCGCCCCTGCAGCCGGCTGGCGCGGTTCGCAACCTCGCTGGAAAGGAAGGCGTCCGCCCGGGCATCGAGCGCTGGCAGCGAATCCGGATCCTCGTGCGCGCCCGAGGCGAGGGGAAGCGAGGAATGACCAGCGAGCCAGATCGCGTCGAGGATGAATCGGCGTAGATCGCCGGGACCCTGGACCTCTCCCTGCTGGAACGCCGACTCGAGCCCCGCCGAATGGACGAATCCGCCCGTCGGGAGCGCCGAATCGGAGAGCTGCAGGAGGATCCAGGGGACGGGCATCGTCGTCTCAGAACAGCGAATACCGGCGCGCGAGGGGAAGCCGTTCGGCAGGCTCACAGCGCAGCGCCTCGCCGTCGGCGCGCACCTCGTACGTTTCCGGGTCGACGGTGATCTTCGGGAGTGCGTCGTTGAGCTTCATGTCGCGCTTGCCGAGCTTGCGGCACCCTCCGACGGCGACGATGCGCTTGCCGAGCCCGAGCTCTTGCAGCCCGCCTTCGCTCAACGCGCGTTTGGAGACGAAGAGGAGGCTGGTTGCGCCGGTCGCGCGCCCCATCGCGCCGAACATCGGCCGCATGTAGACGGGCTGCGGCGTCGGAATCGACGCGCCCGGATCGCCCATCTGCGCCCAGGCGATGAAGCCGCCCTTCAAGACCAGCTCGGGACGGATGCCGAACAGCGCCGGCTTCCAGAGGACCAGGTCGGCGAGCTTTCCCACCTCGACCGAGCCGACCTCGTGCGCGAAGCCGTGCGAGATGGCGGGATTGATCGTGTACTTGGCGATGTAGCGGCGAATCCTCTTGTTGTCGTCGCCCGCCGTGTCGTCGGGGAGCGGTCCCCGCTGCTCCCGCATCTTGTGCGCCGTCTGCCAGGTGCGCACGACCACCTCACCAACCCGGCCCATCGCCTGGCTGTCGCTCGAGATCATGCTGATCGCGCCGAGGTCGTGGAGGATGTCCTCGGCGGCGATGGTCTCGCCGCGGATCCGGCTCTCCGCGAAGGAGACGTCCTCGGGGATCTCCCGGTCGAGATGGTGGCAGACCATCAGCATGTCGAGGTGCTCTTCGAGCGTGTGTACGGTGAATGGCCGGGTCGGGTTGGTGGAGCTGGGGAGCACGTTCGGCTCGCCGCAGACGCGGATGATGTCCGGGGCGTGGCCGCCTCCCGCGCCTTCCGAATGGTAGGTGTGGATGGTCCTGCCCTTGAACGCCGCGATCGAGTCGTCCACGTAGCCCGACTCGTTGAGCGTGTCGGTGTGGATCATCACCTGCACGTCCTCGTCCTCGGCGAAGGCGAGGCAGCAGTCGATCGCCGCCGGCGTCGTTCCCCAGTCCTCGTGGAGCTTGAGGCCCATTGCACCGGCGCGGATCTGCTCCACGAGGCCCGCGCGCATCGAGGTGTTGCCCTTGCCGGTGAAGCCCATGTTGAGCGGCAAGTCGTCTGTGGCCTGCAGCATGCGGCGGACGTTCCATGCGCCCGGCGTGCAGGTGGTCGCGTTGGTGCCTGTCGCCGGACCGGTCCCGCCGCCCACGAAGGTGGTGATGCCGCTCGCGATCGCCTCGAACGCCTGCTGCGGCGAGATGAAATGGATGTGCGAGTCGATTCCACCGGCGGTGAGGATGAGGCCCTCGCCGGCGATGGCCTCGGTGGTCACCCCGACGACCATGCCCTTGGTGACGCCGGCCATCACGTCCGGATTTCCGGCCTTTCCGATCCCGGCGATGCGGCCGTCCTTGATCCCGATGTCGGCCTTGAAGATGCCGGTCCAGTCGATCACCAGCGCATTGGTGATGACGCAGTCGAGCGCGTCCTTGTCGGCCGCGCCCGCCATCTGGCCCATGCCGTCGCGCAGGACCTTGCCGCCGCCGAACTTGCACTCGTCGCCGTAGGTGGTCTCGTCTCGCTCGACGCGGGCGACGAGATTCGTGTCGCCGAGTCGCACCCGATCGCCGGTGGTGGGACCGAACAGGTCGGCGTAGTGACGGCGGTCGAGGTTCCGGCTCACGGCGCCTCCTCGTCCGGATGCTCCGCGCTGCGCGCTCCGCCCGTCGCAGGCATAGCCCGCTCCTCCTGGTGGCCGAAGCCTTGCGAGATCGCCCGGTCGAGCGCGCCACCACCACCCCTTCCGCAGGCATCACCTCGCCCGGCGCGACGGCGTCGTAGCTGCTACCGAACAGGGAACGATCGGGGATCGGCAGGAAGCTGCCGTGGAGCGCGAGGGCCAGGTCGCCCCTCTCGGCGACGATGGGATGGTGCACGGTGACGAGCTTGGTTCCATCCACGAAGGTCCCCTCCACCTGCACCTCCGGAACCATCTCCGGAACGCCCTCCATCACCTCGGCACGCCCGAGGATGCGCCTGCCCACATCCATCAGCTCGGACACGCCGCGCCCGTCGCGGATAAGCTCGAGGAGCTGGGTGGCGAGGAGCGCGACCGCCTCGGGAAGATTGAGGCGCAGCCCGCGGGCGAGCCGCTTCTGGGCGAGGAAGCCCGCTCCGTGCAAGAGAAGCTTGTCGATCTCGCGAGGGGTCAGGTGCATGGCATGCCTCTGCGGGAGAAGGGATCGTCGCCGAGGAGGTCGGGCAGGAAGCGCAGATGCGATCTCATCCGCGCGAGCCCTTTCTCGATGGATACCGCGGCGATGCGGACGAGCAGCGCATCGGGTGCGAGCCGGCTCTTGCTCTCGACGAGGTCCAATCGCACCGCCACGGGCACGGCCTCGATGCGGCGCGAAATTTCCTCGCGCGCCGCGGCCAGCGGCGAGCCGGCGATGAGCAGGGTGGCGAGCAGATCGAAGCGCCCGAGGCGCTCGGCGACGGCGCCGTGCTCGGGATCGAGGAGCACCGTCTCGTCCAGGACGACGGCGCCTTCCATCGCGAGACGCAGGCCGCTGGAATACCTCCGGAACCCCCAGCGCTCATTGCGATGGCTGCGACCCGCGGACAGCGCGTCGAAGAGGACCAGCGAAGCGCCCGAAGCGAGATCCACCTCGCAGCGCGACTCGAAACGGGCGCCGGCGAAGCAGGCGGTGGGATCGGGGACGAGCGCGAGCAGGGCGCCGCTGGCCACCTCCGCCCTCGTCTCGTTCGTGCACCCGCGCGGCGAGCGATACACCCGCGTCGGTCCCTGCGTCGAGACGAACGCCGCCGCTCCGCGCCCGACCCGCAAGTCGAGTCGGACTTCGTCGCCGTCGACGAATCCGCCGCCGAGGCTGCTCGTGTAGGCCCAGGCCGCGTGTCCGTGGTTCTTCGGGGTGAGGAGCCGCAAAGGGCCCATCGGGAGCGCGGACTGCACCACGGTGCGCGAACCGACGCGCTCGAAATCGAGGCGCGCGGCGGGCGGCTCGAAGACGACGCCTTGCGGCGCGCGCTCTTCGATGAGGCGAGGGGTCCGCACAGAAGCGGAGGCTACACCGCCAGATGGCGGCGCATCTCCTCGGGGCGCAGATCCGCGACGCGGCCGCGCCCGACCACTTCGCCGCGATCGAGGATGGCGTAGTCCTGGGCGAGAGCGCGCGCGAACTCGACGTACTGCTCGACGAGCAGGATGGTCATCCCGCGGCCTTGCAACAGACGCAGCACCCGCTCGATGTCCTTCACCAGCGATGGCTGGATCCCTTCGGTCGGCTCGTCGAGGAGCAGGAGCGAGGGGCGCGCGACCAGCGCCCGGATGATGGCGAGCTGTTGCTGCTGCCCGCCGGAGAGGTCCCCGCCGCGCCGGCCCTGCATCGCCTGAAGCGCGGGAAAGAGGGCGAACAATTCCTCGAGCGGCGCCGTCGGGCGGCCGCGCGCGGCCGATTCTCCCACCGCGATGTTCTCCGCGACCGTGAGCCGGGGGAAGATCTCACGCCCCTGCGGAACGTAGCCGATGCCGAGCCGCGCCCGCTCGAACGGGGAGAGCCGGGTCAGATCCTTGCCGTCGAAGCGCACGGTCCCGGAGCGGATCTGCAGCATCCCCATGATGCAGCGGAGCAGGGTCGTCTTGCCTACGCCGTTGCGGCCGAGGAGCGCGACGCAGCTGCCCTGGGGAACGTCCAGATCGATCCCACGCAGCACGTTGCTGCCACCGTAGTACTGCACGAGGCCCCGGATCTGCAGCATCAGCGTCCCAGATAGACCTCGACGACGCGGTCGTCGGCCCGGACCCGATCCATCGGGCCTTCGGCGAGCACCTTCCCCTCGTGGAGCACGGTGACGGT
>VBKL01000256.1 GCA_005879805.1 Deltaproteobacteria bacterium
ACCTTCGGCCTGGCCATCGTCATCGAGAACCTCCTCCAGCAGATCTACACGGCCGATCCCCGCTCCATCGAATCGGGAGCGCTCGGGACGGCGAGCGTACAGATCGGAGGCGGGGTGACGATCGGGGTCTTGCCCGCGCTCATCCTCATCGTCGCGGTGATTCTCACCGTCGCGCTGCAGGTCTTCTTCGATCGTACCGCCCTCGGCCGCTCCTTCCGCGCGGTGAGCGACGATCTCGAAGCCGCGCAGTTGATGGGCCTCGATCACCGCCGGGTGTACGCCGTCGCGACGGGCATCGCATTCGCTCTCGTCGCCGTGGCCGGGACGCTCCACGGCATGCGGACCACTTTCGCCGCGGCCGACGGCCCTTCGCTGCTGCTCTACGCCTTCGAGGCGGTGATCATCGGCGGGATGGGCTCGTTCTATGGAACGCTCGCCGGAGGGATGCTCCTCGGGGTCACCCAGGACATCGGGTTCCGCATCGATCCCGGATGGGGGATCTGGACGGGTCACGTCGCCTTTCTCGCCATGCTGATCTTCCGGCCGAACGGCCTCTTCCCGAGGACGCGATGACTCCCCCGTACACGGTCACTCGCGCGACCCGCGCGAGCCGGATTGGCGGCGGCGCCTTCGCGCTGGTTTTCGTCGCGCTCGCCACCTTCCCACTCTGGGCCGACCGCGGCTCGATGCGCGATTTCGACGAATTCGCCTGCTACTTCCTCTTCGCCCTGATGTGGAATCTGCTCGCCGGGTACGGCGGAATGGTCTCCATCGGGCAGCAGGCGTTCTTCGGGATCGGCGGATACGCCCTGCTCGCGATGGGGAACCTCTTGCACCTGAACCCGTTCCTGGCCGTTCCGCTCGCCGCGCTCGTGGCCCTGCTGATCGCCCTGCCAGTCTCGTTCGTCGCCTTCCGGTTGCAGGGCGGGTACTTCGCCATCGGTACCTGGGTGATCGCCGAAGTGTTCCGTCTCACGCTGGCCAACGTCTCCGCGGTAGGCGGTGGCTCGGGAACGAGCCTCACCGCGCTGCGCGGGATCCCGCGTGCGACCCGCGAGTCGGCGACCTTCTTCCTCTGCCTCGGGGGCGCCGCCGTGTCGCTCGCGCTGGTCTACGGCTTCTTGCGCTCGCGCGAGGGTCTCTCGCTGCTCGCCTTGCGGGACGACGAGATGGCGGCGGAGAGCCAGGGCGTCGACGTGCGCCGCACCAAGCTCGCCGTCTATCTCTTCGCGGCGGGAGGAGCGGGCCTCGCGGGAGCGCTCTACTTCCTCGGGAACCTGCGCATCTCGCCGGACGCCGCCTTCAGCGTGAACTGGACGGCCTTCTCGATCTTCATCGTCCTCATCGGCGGAGTGGGAACGCTGGAGGGTACGCTGGTGGGATCGGCGCTCTTCTACCTGCTCACCAAGCTCTTCTCCGATTACGGAACGTGGTACCTCGTAGGGTTGGGAATGCTCGCGGTGGTAGTGACCATCAAGCTTCCCCGCGGGTTGTGGGGGACCGTTTCCGATCGGCTCGATCTGCACCTCTTTCCCGTACAACGCCGGCTCCAGCTGCCCGGCAAGGACTGAGCGATGCGCAACCTCACCGAGGCAAATCTCACCGATGCCGTGCTCGCGCGCGTCGAAGGCTGCAAGGATCCGCGCACGAAGCAGATCCTCACGAGCGTCATCCGCCACGTGCACGCCGTCGTGCGGGAAGTCGAGCTCACGCCCGGCGAATGGCTCGAGGCGATCCGGTTCCTCACCTCTACCGGACAGAAGTGCGACGAGAACCGGCAAGAATTCATCCTCCTCTCCGACACGCTCGGAGTGACGATGCTCGTCGACGCGATCGCCAACCGGCGCAGCGCGGGAGGGACGGAAAGCTCGGTGCTGGGTCCCTTCTACGTCGAGGGCGCGCCGCCCCGCGAGACGGGAGTCTTGAAGCCGGTCAGCTATCCGATCCCGACGGACGGGCCGGTCGGGAAGTTCCTCGGAGTGCAGAACCGGCATCCGTTCCGGCCGGCGCATACCCATTTCATCGTTTCGGCGCCGGGGTTCCGGCGGGTGGTGACGGAGTTGTTCGCGGAAGGTGATCGCTACCTGGATTCGGATCCGGTCTTCGGGGTGAAGAGCTCGCTGGTGGTGGACTTCAAGCCGGACGGGAAGGACTCGCGGGACCGGACGCACCATCTCGTCGAGTACGACTTCGTGCTCGAACCGGAATGACGCATCGGTCAGCCGCCGGATTCGCTGCGCGCGGGGCCCGTGGAAGTCTTTCGCTCACGGAGGTACGCCAATGAGGCTTGCCGGGGTAATTGCAATCGCCGTCGCACTGGGAGCCACGGCGTTCGCGGCGTGGGCGGTCGAGGGGGACCTCGAGGGCGCGAAAGACCACCCGATGGTGCAGCGGTTTCCGGGATCGGTGATCGGCACTTCCGTGACGCGCGAATTCGAAGAGTTCCCGTTTCCGACTGCCGACGAGGGATCGGACAACACCACGAAAACCGTCGAAGGCCGGTACACGCGCCTCGACTACAATTTGCCCTCGAACGCGAGCTGCACACAGGTGATCCGCAACTACGAGAAGGCGTTTCAAGCGGCGGGCCTGACGACGCATCGGGGCGTGAATCTGTCGGACAAGATTTTCACGAACCCACCGGGCGGTAAATGGGTCAGCGCGGAGGGAAAACCGGCCGGCCGTAGCGGTCAGGTCTATCTGTATTACGCGTGCACGGGCGAGGGCGGCGACCTCGGCAGGCTCATCGTCGTGGAGTCCCAGGAGATGGAGCAGAAGGTCGCCCTCGATGCATCCGCCATGCAGGCGGAGATCGAGAAGTCCGGCCACGTGGCGTTGCACGGAATCAACTTCGACACCGGCAAGGCGACCATCACTCCGGACTCCGCGGCGACGCTTCAGCAGATCGCGGAACTGCTCTCGCGCAACACCGGCTGGAAGCTCCGCATCGAGGGACATACCGACGACGTCGGCCACGCGAAGGACAATCTCGTGCTCTCCCGCAAGCGCGCAGAGGCGGTCCGCGACTGGCTGGTCGCGAAGGCCAAGGTCGCCGCCGCGCGTCTCGAGACGAAGGGCCTCGGCGACACCAAGCCCGTCGCGGGAAACGACACCGACGACGGCCGTGCGAAGAACCGGCGAGTCGAATTGGTGAAACTCTAGGCGACGCCCAGCAACCGGTCCAACGTCCCCGGATCCTCGAGCAGGCTCCGGCTCGGCGACCGGTGGACCACCCTCCCGCGGTCGAGCACCAGAGTCTCCTCCGTCAACTGCAGCGCCAGCCGCGCATGCTGCTCGACCAGGATCGCCGCCATCCGGCCGCTCGCCAGCATCTTGCGGATCGTCACCACCAGCTCGTCGATGACGACCGGAGCGAGACCCTCTGTTGGCTCGTCGAGGAGCAGCAGGGTCGGATTGACCATGAGCGCGCGGGCGATGGCGAGCATCTGCTGCTCGCCGCCGGAAAGCTGGTTGCCGAAATGGCCGCGGCGCTCGACCAGGCGGGGGAAGAGCTGGTAGACGCGCGCCGCCGTCCACTCGCCCGGGCGGGCGATCGCCTCCAGGTGCTCGTCGACGGTGAGCGAGGGAAACACGCCCCGCTCCTGAGGTACCCATCCGAACCCGAGCCGGGCGCGGTGGTGGGGCGGCACCGCGGCGAGGGGCTCGCCCCGCCAGGCGAGCGTCCCCTTGTGCAGGCGGGTCATCCCCATCAGCGTGAGGAGCAACGTCGTCTTGCCGACGCCGTTCCGCCCGAGGAGCGCGAGGCTCCCGCCTTCACGCAGGGTGAAAGAGACGTCCTCCAGCACCACCGATTCGCCGTAGCCGGCGACCACGCCCTGGACCTCGAGGAGGTCAGCCACGCGCGGCCTCGTCGCCGAGATACACCTCGCGCACGCGCGGATCCGCGCCGATCTCCTGCGGCGTGCCCTCCGCGAGGATCGACCCCTGGGCGAGCACCGTGATCCGCTCCGCGAAGCGGAAGACGAGATCCATGTCGTGCTCGATGAAGAGGACGCTCACCTCCCGGGGCAGCGCGGCGATGACGCCGAACACCTCCCCGCTCTCGGCGGCCGGGATTCCCGCCGCTGGCTCGTCGAGAAGCAGGATGCGGGGCCTGGTCGCCAGCGCGACGGCGATCTCGACCAGGCGCTGCTTGCCGTACGGGAGGCTGCGCGTCACCGATCCCGCGTCCCGCTCCAGCCGCAATTCGCGGATGATGTGGATCGCCTCGTGGATCTCCGCGGTCCGATTCGCGACGCGCGTCTGCAGGCTGGCCGCGATGCCCTTGCGCTCGAAGATGGCGAGCACGACCGATTCCAGCACCGTCAGCCCGGGAAAGAGGGTGGTGATCTGGAAGGTGCGAGTCATTCCGCGCTTCACGCGCTCGTGCTGCGCGAGGCCGGTGATCTCGTCGGCGCCGAGGTACACCGCGCCGCTGCTCGGCGGAAGGGCGCCGGTCAGGAGGTTCACGAAGGTGGTCTTGCCCGCGCCGTTGGGCCCGATGAGCGCGTGGCGAGCGCCCGGCTCGAGGGTGAAGGACACCTCTCGCACCGCCTTGAGCGCGCCGAAGCTCCGTGACAAGCCCTGGGTGCGGAGCGCGGCGGTCATGCCTGCCTGCGAGCGAGCCCGAGCCGGGCGGAGACGCGCGTGAGCGCGCCGTTGATGCCGCCTCGCGCGAGCAGGACCACGAGCACGATGAGCAGCCCGAGCCAGAACTCCCAGTAGACCGGGTTCAAGCGCGAGAGCAGCGATTGCGCGACGAGGAACAGCGCCGCCCCGACGAGCCCTCCATACAGCCATCCGGCTCCGCCGAGAACGAGCATGATGAGCAGGTCGGCCGAGCGGGAGAAGCCGAGAACCTCGAGGCCGACGAACTGGGTGGTCTGGGCGAGGAGCGCGCCGGCGATTCCGGCCATCGCGCCGGCGAGCGTGTAGACGACGACGAGGCGCCGCTGCACCGGCGACCCGATCGCCGCCATCCGGCGCGGCGATTCCCGGATTCCGCGGAGCGACAATCCAAAGGGCGAGTGCACGACCCGCCGGGCGGCGCAGAAGACGAGGAAGACGACGGCGAGCGTGTAAAGGTAGGCGGTGCGGCCGCGGATGTCGAAGGGGAAGACGCCGAATAGATCGCGCACCTGCATGTCGCTGAGTCCGTCGACGCCCCCCGTCCAAACGCCCGCCTGGTTCGCGGCCTCGTAGAGGAGGAGGCTGATCCCGAGCGTCACCATGAGGCGCGTGAGATCCTCGCCGCGCAGCGCGAGAAAGCTGGTCACGAAGGCGACGGCCGCGGCGGCGAGGCCCGCGGCGAATAGCCCGCTCAAGGGCTCGCCCCATCCGTTCCGGGCGAGGATTCCCGCCACGTACGCCCCGGTTCCGAACATGGCGGCGTGCCCGAGCGAGACGATGCCGGCGTAGCCGAGGACGAGATCGAGCGAGACGGCGAAGAGCCCGGTGATGAGCACCTGGCTTGCGAGCACGAGGTGGCTCGGGAAGACGAAAAACACCAGGCCAGTTGCGATCCAGAAAGCGATCTCTGCCGCCCTCCAGCGGGCATCCGGCAGGGAGAAGGCGACGCTCATCGAATGCGCCGGAGCAAGCCGCGGGGAAAGAGCAAGAGCAGCGCCACCATCAGCGCATAGATCACGAAGGCGCCCGCCCAGGGGACGTAATACTTCCCCGCCACGTCGAAGATTCCCAGCACCATCGCCGCGCAAAGCGTGCCGACGATGGTTCCCGCGCCGCCGACTACCACCACCAGTAGGAAGTAGACCATGTACTTGAGGGGGAAGGTCGGGTCGAGGCCGAGCACGTCGATTCCGAGGGCGCCGCCGAGACCCGCGAGCCCCGAGCCGAGCGTGAAGGTGACGCTGAAGACCCGCTCGACGTCGATCCCCAGGCCCGCCGCGGTGCGGGCGTCGTCCACCGAGGCGCGGATGCGAGCGCCGAAACGGGTCCTCGTCACCAGGAGCGCAAGGCCCGAGGCGAGCGCGAAGACGATGGCGATGAGGAACAAGCGATAGATCCCCACGTCGACGCCGAGGATGCGCGTCTGCCCGAGCAAGGTGTCGGGCAGCCGCACCGGTTGCTGTCCCGATCCGAAGACCCAGGTGGCCGCCGCGATCGACATGAAGGTGAGGCCGATGGTGAAGAGGACCTGATCGAGCGGGCTCCGGCCGTAGAGGCGGCGATAGAGCACGCGCTCGAGGACGCCGCCGGCGATCGCGGCGACGGCGAAGGCAACGACCAGGGCAACGCCGAAGGGAAGCCCGTACCGGAGGGTCGCGACCACGCAGGCGTACCCGCCCACCATGGCGAAGGCGCCGTGGGCGAGGTTGATGAAGTTCATCAGGCCCAGCGTCACCGACAGGCCGATGCTGATGAGGAAGAGCAGGCTGCCGTACGCGACACCGTCGAAGAGGACGCCGGGGAGAGCGGAGAGCACCTATTTCGCCGCTTCCTTCGTCGCCTCCTTGACCGGATCCTTGACGTGCGGGAAGCGGTCGAACTCGACGTTGAGGTACTGGCCGCCCTTCTTCTCTACCTTCCTCACGTAGACGGACTGGACGATGTCGCGAGTCTGCGGATCGATCTCGATCGGCCCGCGCGGGCTTTCCGTCTTGTAGGTCTTGAAGATCTCCATGGCCTTTTCGGCGTCCATCTTGCCGCCGAGCTTCGTCACCACCGCGGCGATCGCCGCCATCCCGTCGTAACCGCCCACGGCCATGAAGTTCGGCCGCTGCTTCGCGCCGCTCACCGATGCGTACGCCTTGCGGAAGGCTTCGTTCTGGGGGGAATCGTGCGCGAACGAGTAATGGTGCGTGGTGATCATACCGAGCGTCGGCTCGCCCATCGCCTCGAGCACGTCGTCGTCCGTCACGTCGCCGGGTCCGATGACCTGGATTCCCGCCTGGCGCAGGCCCCGCTCGGCGAAGGCCTTGACGAAGCCCACCGACTGCTCGCCGGCGGGAATGAAGATGAAGACCGCCTCGGGCTTCGCGTCCTTCGCCCGCTGCACGTAGGGAGCGAAGTCGGGATTCTTGAGCGGCACCCGCACCGACCCGACGATCTCCCCTCCGTGCGCCGTGAAGGCCTTCTGGAAGGCGCTTTCGGCGTCGATGCCCGGGGCGAAGTCGGAGACGATGCTATAGACCTTCTTGATCTTGTTCTTCGCCGCCCACAGCGCCATCGGCTCGGTGACCTGGGGAAGCGTCATCGACAGGCGCACGATGTAGGGCGACTTGGTCGTGATGATCGAGGTGGCCGCGTTCATGATCACCATCGGCGTCTTCCCCTGCGTGGCGACGGCAGCGACGGCGAGCGCGTTGGGCGAGAGCCCGAAGCCGGCGAGGAAGTCCACCTTATCGGTCGTGATCAGGTCCTGCGCGAGCCGCTTCGCCACCTCCGGCGAGGGGCCGGTGGTATCGCGCTCGATGATCTCGATCTTCCTTCCGGCCACGGTATCGCCGTGCTCCTTCAACCAGGCCTTCATGCCGGTGCCGATCTGTCTTCCGTAGGCGGCGAAGGGGCCCGAGAACTCGGCAATGAGGCCGATCTTGATCGGATCGGCGGGAAATGCGGCGGGAGCGGCGAAGAGCACGGCCAGGCTGGCGATCGCGGGAGCGAGCTTCATCCGTTTCTCCGTGGCTAGACGTCGAAGAAGGCGGTTTCGCCTTCGCCCTGCAAGATCACGTCGAATCGGTAAAGAGCGGTTTGGGAAGATCCATCCTGGCGGGCGGCGAAGAGCGTACGGCGCGCGGCCGGATCGGTAACCGCGGCGAGGACGGGGTCGGTCTCGTTGGAAGGCTCGTCGGCGAAGTAGATGCGCGTGGTAAGCTGCCGCAAGAGCCCTCTTGCGAAAATCGTCAGGTTGAGGTGCGGCGCTTGCGGAGCGCCGCCCGGCCCGGGGACGCGGCCGGGCTTGATGGTGGTGAAGCGATATTCGCCGCCCGGATCGGTGAGCGTGCGGCCGAACCCGCGAAACCCGGCGCCCTGCTCCGGATAGCGGCCCTGCGCATCCGCCTGCCAGATCTCCAGCATGGCATCCGGAATCGGCTTGCCGTCGCCGTCGAGCACGCGGCCTTCGACCGCGATCCGCTCGCCCTCCCCTGCTCCCTCGGTGAGATCGGGCCAGCCGGGCCCGAGGCCCTGCGAGAAGAAGGGACCGATCGTTTGCGAAGGAGTGGGGGATCGTTTCGGCATCGTCTATCGTTCCATGGGAGTCGCGGCGCGGCCGCGCAGGACGATGTCGAATCGATAACCGAGCGCGTACTCCGCTTCGCTGAGCCCGGCATCGTAGTCGGAGATGAGGCGGCGCCTGGCGGCTTCGTCGGGGACGGAATTGTAGACGGGATCGGTCGCGAGCAGCGGGTCGCCGGGGAAGTACATCTGCGTGATGAGCCTCATGGCAAAGGCGTTGCCGAAGAGCGAGAAATGGATGTGGGCGGGGCGCCAGGCGTTGTGCGTGTTGCGCCATGGATAGGAGCCGGATCGTTCGTGTGCGCCCCGGTCCAGGCGGCGTTGAGGTCGGGACCGGTCACCTCGGAGAGCGTGTGGGGGATGGGGACCGGAGGCCTCCGCGGCGCCCGCTTGATGGTGCTGGCGTATGGCTCGTACAAGTAGGGCGGTTGCTCGCCCGGCCTCGGGCGCGAAAACGGCGCGGGAGTGGTAGCGCGAGCCGGGCCGCGGCTCACGGCGCCTTCTCTTCCAGGACGGAGCGGGCGATCTGGAACCCCGTGTTGGCGGCTGGGATGCCCGCGTAGACCCCGACCTGGAGCAGGATCTCCTTCAACTCGTCGTCCGTCACGCCGGTATTGCGGCTGGCGCGGATGTGCAGCCGCAGCTCCTCGTGGCAACCCATCGCGGCGAGCATGGCGATGGTCAGCATGCTGCGGGTCTTGCGGTCGAGACCGGGCCGCGACCAGACCTCGCCCCAGGCGACCTCGGTGGTGAAGTCCTGGAAGTCCGTGCTGAAAGACGTCGCATTCTTGAGCGACGTGTCCACGTAGTTGTTACCGAGCACCTGCCTGCGGACGGCGAGCCCGCGTTCGTACAGCCCCGGAGTCTTGGGCATGATTGCTTCTCCTCAGGAGAGAAATTCGAGCACGGAAGCGGTGAAGCGGTCCCGCGCTTCGATGTTGGAGAGATGCGCGGCGTCGAGCTCGACGAGGCGGGCCCCGGGAATCTTGCTCGCGATGAGGCGGGAGTGCTCGGGCGGGGTCGCCGGGTCGCGCGCGCCCGCGACCACCAGGGTCGGGACGGGGACCGCGCAAATCGCCTGGCGCTGGTCCTGGTCGCGGATCGCGGCGCAGCAGGCGGCATAGCCGGCGGGGGGCGGCCGGTCATCCCGCCCATCGAGAGGCCGCAGAAACGGACGCGGTCGATGCCGTTCGCGTCGAGGAGCGCGAGGACGTCCCTTCCGAGATCGGCGATCGAGTACGGACCCGGCGGGACGGCGGAGCGGCCGTGCCCGCGCATGTCGTAGCGCAGCACGCGGAAACGCTCGGCGAAGGCGGGCATCTGCGGATCCCACATCTCGAGGGCCGTGCCGAGCGAGTTCGAAAGCAACAGCACCGGCGCGTTCGCGGGACCGTCGAAGCGATGGAACAGGCGCACCCCTTCCGGCATGTCAGCGCTCCTCCTCGTCGTGCGCGGCGAGGACCCGGTCGATGAAGGCCGCCGCCATTCCCAGATACGCGCCCGGCTCGAGCGCGGCGGCGAGATCTGCCCGGGAGACGTGAGCGGTCACCGCCGGACCGGACGCCAGCGTCTCGAGCAGCGTCTTGCGGGTCTCGAGGGCGCGGCGACTCGCCCGTCCGACGATCTCGTGTGCCTGCGGGCGCCCCAATCGGGGCGCCAGGACGGCCGTGGCCGCCTCCGCCAGCGCGACTCCACCCTTCGCTGCCAGATTCGCTCGCATCTGCGCCGCGTCGATCTCCAGGCCTTCCGTGGCCTCCGCCATATGGTGCAGCGACCCTGCCACGATCGAGGCGAGCTCGGGAAGCGTCTCCCACTCCGCGTGCCAGCCGCCCAGGCCGCGCTCGTGCTCCTGCACCATTCCCGCGAGCAGCGTCGCCACCAGCCCGGGCACACGCGTCGCGGCGGCGAGCGCGACCGCGGCGGCCACGGGATTGCGCTTGTGCGGCATGGCGGAGGAAGTGCCGCGTCCTTCTCCCGCGGGTTCGAAGGCCTCGGCTACCTCCGTCTGCATGAGCAGCGAGATGTCGCGGCCCATCTTGCCGAGCGTGCCGGCAAGGAGGCCGAGGACCGCGGCGAGCTCCGCGATGCGATCGCGGTGGGCGTGCCAGGGCAACGCGGGAAGCGCGAGGTCCAGCTCGCGCGAGAGCGCTTCGGCGACCTCCAGGCCGCGGTTCCCAAGCGAGGCGAGCGTGCCGGAAGCGCCTCCAAACTGGAGGACCAGGGCCCGCGCCCGCCACTCGGAGAGCCGCGCCGCATGGCGTTGCATGGCGTCGAGCCATCCGGCCGCCTTGAGGCCAAAGCTGACCGGAGACGCTTGCTGCAGCCAGGTCCGGCCCGGCAGCACCGACTCCTTGTGCGTCCGCGCGAGAAGCGCGAGGGCTTTGCAGAGCCGCTCGATGTCTGCCGAAAGGTGCCCGTCGTATTCCCGGAGCTGGAGGACGAGCCCGCTATCCATCGCATCCTGGCTTGTCGCTCCGAAATGCACGAAGCGCCCGGCGCCCGGGTCGTCGGCGCCGACGAGCGAAGTGAGCGCGGAGACGAGCGGAATGGCGGTATTCCCTGCCTTCTCCGTCCCGTCGGCGAGCTGGGCGAGGTCGAAGAGCTCCGCGCGGCATTGCCGCCCGATGCTCTGCGCCGCCTGCGCCGGAATCAGCCCGACTCGCGCCTCGGCCCGAGCCAGCGCCGCTTCGAAATCGAGCATCCCCTGCAGCCGTGCGCGGTCGCCGAGGCACCCCTCGGCCGCCGGTGCCCCGAACAGCTTGCTCAGCAACTCGGAGGAGGGCGCAGCGCTCACCGATGCCGAGAATGGCAAATCAATCGCGTACGCGCCAGCTACGACCCCATCGGCAACCCGACGTAGTTCTCCGCCAGCGATGTCGCCGCGGGCCGGGACGTCGTCACGTACTCGAGCTCGGCGAGCTGGAGCCGATGCGTGAATTCGTCGGCATCGGGGTCGCGGTGGGTCATCGCGGTCATCCAGCGCGAAAAGCGCTCAGCGAGCCACACGCGGCGGAGACAGACGGCGGAGTACCGATCGAGGAGCTCGGTGCGGCCGCTGGAGTAGAACTCCGCGAACGCGCGGGAGAGGACGAGAACGTCCGCGACCGCGAGGTTCATGCCCTTCGCGCCGGTGGGAGGGACGATGTGGGCCGCATCTCCCGCGAGGAAGAGACGGCCGTACTGCATGGGATCGACCACGTAGCTGCGCATGGCGACGATTCCCTTCTGCACGATCTTCCCCTCGAGGAGACGGAAGCCGTCCTCGCCCGCGAGCCGCAGGCGGAACTCCTCCCAGATGCGGTCGTCCGACCAGCCCTCGGCGTCGTCGCCGGGGTCGCACTGGAAGTACAAGCGCTGCAACTCCGGGGTCCGGGTACTGACGAGGGCGAATCCCCGATCGTGCCGCGCGTAGATGAGCTCCTTCGAGGAGCTCTTCGCTTCCGCGAGGATGCCGAACCATCCGAACGGGTACACGTGCGGGTAGTCCGTGCGGGCGCCGGCGGGAATCGCCTTGCGGCATACGCCGTGAAATCCGTCGCAGCCGGCGACGAAGTCGCAGGAGATCTCGCGCCCATCGCGCAAGCGGATGCGAGGAGTCGCGGTGTCGACTCCCAACACCGCGGTTGCGGGTCCGTCGAAGATCAACTCGCCCCGCGCCGCGAGCCGCGCTGCGACCAGGTCCTTGATGACCTCGTGTTGCGCATAAAGGGTGATGGCCTTCCCGCCGGTGAGCGCGTGCAGATCGATCCGGTGGCT
>VBKL01000257.1 GCA_005879805.1 Deltaproteobacteria bacterium
GAAGAACGACGCAAGTACCCGCGCTTGAAGGCCCCCGTCTTCTACCGTCCGACGGGGCTGGCGCTCTTGCGGGCGCTGCGGCGCGGCAAGGAGCGCACCCTCGACATCAGCCTCGGAGGAGTGCGCATCTTCAGCGACGACGCGCTCGATCCCGGCGAGCGTCTCGAGCTCGATCTCTTTCTTCCCGACGACACCACGCTGTCCGCCAAGGGCGAGGTGAGGTGGGTGAACGAGCTGCCGGAAGGCTCGCCGGCGCGCTTCGACGTCGGGGTCCGCTTCGAGCAGATGGACGAGCACGATCGTTCCCGCCTCGCGGAGGTGCTCGAGAGCGAGGCATCTTCCGGGTGATCGCCAGCGCCGCCGACGGGGCGCGCCTGTATTTCGTCGACCAGCGTCCCGCGGACGTTGCCGCTCCGGCGGTCCTCTGGCTCCAGGGCCTCAACGCCCCGGGCGCCGCCTGGGCGGTGCAGATGGCGCATTTCGCCCGGACCCACCGGTCGATCGCGCCGGACCCTCGCGGGGTGGGGAAGAGCGACGCTCCTCCGGGCCCCTATACGACGGCGCAGATGGCCGACGACGCGCTGCGCGTCCTCGATGCTTGCGAGGTGGAGCGCGCTCACGTGGTCGGGCTGTCGCTCGGCGGCGCGGTCGCGCAGGAGCTCGCGCTGGCGCGTCCCGAGCGGATTCGAACGGTGGCCTTCCTGGCGAGCTTCGCGCGGCAACCGCCGAGGTCCCGGGCGTTGCTCGAGGCGTGGAGGACCCTGTATCCATCGGTGACGCAAGGCGCGGAGCTTCGCGACGCCTGGGAGAAGCAGGCCTATGCGTGGCTCTTCAGCGACGCCTTCTGGCGAAGCGAGGCCAACGTGCGCGCCGCCTTCCGCTTTGCCTCGAGCCAGCCGCTCCAGCCCGTCGCGGGATTTCTCGGGCAGGTGGATGCGGCGCTCGCGCACGATGCTCGCGAGCGCCTTCCGGGACTTCGCCTGCCGGCGCTCGTCCTCCACGGCGCCCTCGATCAGCTCGCGCCGCTCGCGGCCGGCGAGGAGATCGCGCGCCTCATTCCCGGCGCGGAGTTGCGCGTCGTTCCCAACGTTGGGCACGCGGTGAACCTGGAAGGGCAACGCGCCGTCAACGAGTCCCTGCGCTCGCTTTGGAAGCGCGGGTAATCAAAACGTTTGAAACAAGGCAAACGATCTTCCCGTGGGGGGAATGCGCGGCGGTCGTTTGAGCACCACCTTTCCGACATGTCGCCGCCGAGCAGCGAATCCGTTCCCACCATGGCACAGCGATTGCTCATCCGTGCCGCTACGTCGTCCGCCAAGGGCATAGTCGGAAAAGTTGACAGGCGAATGTCCGGTAGAAGCCGGTCAAAAAGGTGGAGTCAACAGGATGCTTGAGAGACCCAACCAGGTGCTGGTCATCGACGACGACGAAGCGGCGCGCGAGATCCTCGTCGAGCTTCTCGGAAGAGTCGGATATCACGCATTCGCGGCCGCGGACGGCAGGAGCGGTCTCGATCACCTCAACAGCGCGGCGGTGCCTCCCGAGGCGGTGTTGCTCGATCTCCGCATGCCGGGGATCGATGGCTTCGAGGTGCTGCGCAGGTATCGCGCGCAGGGCGGCATCGCTCCGGTGATCGCGCTTTCCGCCATGGACGACAAGGAGTCGGTCGTCAAGGCGATGCGCCTCGGCGCGAGCGACTATCTGGTCAAGCCGATCGAGCCCGAGGAGTTGCGCGAGGCCATCGAGCGCTGCGCCGCGCCGGCCCGCACCGCGGAAGAGGCGGCAGCGGCTCCCCCGGCCCGGCCCGAGCCTCCGCCGGTCGTCATTCGCGACTCGGCTCCGCCTCCGTCCGCACCGCTTTCGCGGCGCGGACCGCCCAGTGAATTCGTCTCGGTCAGCTCGGCCATGCTCGGCATCTGGGACATGGTCGACCGCGTCGCCGAGACCGACGTTCCGGTCCTCATCCGCGGCGAGAGCGGCGTGGGCAAGGAGGGAATCGCCCGCGCATTGCACGAGCGCAGCGTCCGCCGCGGCAAACCGTTCGTGAAGATCAACTGCGCGGCCCTCCCCAGCGAGCTGCTCGAGAGCGAGCTCTTCGGCCACGAGCGCGGCGCCTTCACCGGCGCGACCAGCGAGAAGCCCGGCAAGTTCGAGCTCGCCGACAAAGGGACCATCTTCCTCGACGAGATCGGCGAGATGCACCCGGCGTTGCAGGCCAAGCTCCTCCAGGTCTTGCAGGACGAGGAGTACTACCGGGTCGGCGGCAAGCGGCCCTTGCGCGCCGACGCCCGGGTGGTCGTCGCCACCAACCGCGTGCTCGAAGACGAGATCGCGCGCGGCAACTTCCGCGAGGACCTCTACTACCGTCTCAACGTGGTGAGCGTGATCGTTCCGCCCTTGCGCGAGCGCAAGGAGGACGTGCCCCACCTCATCGAGCATTTCCGGCGCAAGTACGGCTCGAAGTACAAGCAGGGCACTGCCCCGTTCTCCGACGAAGTGATGCGCAAGCTCCTGCAGTACGACTATCCGGGGAACGTGCGCGAGCTGGAGAACCTGGTCCGCCGCCTGGTGGTCTTGCGCGACGATCGCTTCGTCCTCGACGAGCTGAACGCGACGGCCGCGAGAAGGCCGGCCATGCAGCCGCAGCCGCCGGCCGGTCCTGCCGCCGGCGCGCTCCCGCCCGCCAACCAGGGAATGTCGCAGCCACCGCCGCGCGAGCATTCGCATCCGCCGGCTCCCGTCGTACAGATGATCGGCAATGCGGAGACGGTCTCGCTCAAGGAGATCGCGCGCCAGGCAGCGCTGCGCGCCGAGCGGGAGGCGATCAGCGCGATGCTCGCCCGCACGAACTGGAACAAGCGGAAGGCCGCGGCGCGGTTGCAGATCAGTTACAAGGCGCTGCTTTACAAGATCAAGGATTGCGGGCTGACGGATCCGCGGATTACGGCGGGGTTGCCGGATTTGCCGCCGATGGTGCTGGCGGCTAGCGACGCGTCGCGATCGAGCTGAGCACTCTATCCCACGTTGACGTTGACGTGGTCGTTGACGGCGACGGCGACGTTGACGAAGGACTTTGACGTTGACGTAGTGGGTTGACGTCGACGGACGTTTGCACGGGCCGCGCGGTTATCGAATCGTGATGTTGAAAGGACCGTCAACGTTCAACCAACCACGTCAACGTCAACGCCGAAAGACGTTCACGTTCACGTCGCCGTCAACGCTCACGTCAACGTCAACGACCACGTCAACGTCAACGCTCACGTCAAGGTCAAGGCTCACGTCAACGTCAAGTGCCTACACCCGAGCTTCGCGCTCCGCCAGCACCGGGGCCCGCGCCGGCTCGTCCTCTTCGACCTTCGCATCCCGCGGGGCAAACAGCCGCCCCACCACCAGGAACAGCGATCCCATGACCAGGAGCAACACCGGCTCCTCGAACGGCCCCATGGAAGCGCTCTGCAACGCGAAAGCGGCAAAGGCGAAGACGATGGCTGCGGCTGCGATGGTCCGATGCATGGTGTCGACTACTCCCCCGGTACTCCGACCCGACGTCCGCAAGCGAGCAGTAGCGAGAACCGGGCCAACGGCGCCTGCGAGTCTCGTTGCCTTTGCAATGGGGAACGCCGGTACCCACAGAGAGAACTTCGCTTCTACCCGTGCGGCCAGCACAGAGGAGGAGCGCTCGGTCACAAGGCTGGCCTTCCCCCTATTCCCAGCCCGTACGCGAGTACCGCATCGCGCGCGAGGACGTGGTCGAGGTCTCCGTCTGGAAGGAGCCCGACCTGTCTCGCACGCTTCCGGTGCGGCCCGACGGGAAGATCACCTTGCCGCTCGTCGGCGACCTCGACGCGGCGGGGAAGACCCCGGCCGAGCTCGAGTCCGCCGTCCAGCAGAAGCTCTCCGGGCTGGTGCGCGACCCCCGCGTCACCGTGCTGGTCCGCGACATCAATGGGAGCCGCGTCTACGTGACCGGAATGGTGGCCCACCCGGGCGCCTTCGCGCTGCGTAGCTCGATGGACGTCCTGCAGGCGCTGGCGATGGCCGGCGGCCTGGCCGAGTTCGCCGACCGCGGCGAGATCGCCATCCTGCACGCCGACGGCACCCGCCACGTCGTCGACTACGACGACCTGGTCAACGGCAAGGTGCGCCGCAAGCTCTCGAGCGGCGACACCGTGGTGGTTCCCTAGGTGATGTCGATGGCGGCGCGCGCTTCCATCGCCATGCTCGTAGCCGCGGCAGGCACCTTCGGCTTCGCCGAAGGTGCCAATGCCAAAGTCTACACCGAGCTACGGCCTCGGATGTCGCTGCTCGGCGGCGTCGACGACAACGTCACCCTCGACGGAAGCGGGGGCGACTACTTCGGGCGCGCGCAGCCCGGCCTCAAGCTCGACATCTACGGCGACCACAAGATGCACGTCGGCCTCGACTGCCAGGCCAGCCTGGCGCGCCTCGGCCACCCGGACAGGTTCCGGGAGGTTTCCTCTTCGGACTTCGCGACCGGCGAGCAGTGCGCCGGGAGCTACAAGGAGTACCTCTCCAACCGGCTGCAGCTCCGCGTGGAGTCGCGCGCCGGCTACATGCAGGATCCCCTCGCCATCAGCGGCCTCGGGCTCCTTCTTCGCCCGGGACAGACCCACGTCTTCCAGGGCAAGCTGGCGGCCGACGCGGAGCTGAACGTGAGCCCGCGAGCGATGTGGACCTTCGGCCTCGAGTCGCAGGCGCTCACCTTCGGCGCGAACGATCCCGGCAACGGGGCCTACGTCGGGCCGCACGTGACCTACGCGTACCGGACCACTCCCTACGCGCGCTGGGAAGTGACCGGCCGCGAGCAGCTCTTCTTCTCCTTCGGTGCGGATGCCAACCAGCGCCTCGCCACCAAAGCCGTGCAGGGCGGGTTGTTGACCGAAGCACATTCGGCGATGGGCGGGTACGTGCGCAGGCTCTCGGCAGTGACCACCGTGACGGCCCGTGGAGGAGCGTCCTACGTGACCGGGAACACCAACGGCGCGGTCGAGCCCATCGCGCGATTCGAGCTGGAGTCGGTCCTGCGCGACTACGGCATGCACCTCATCGTCATGCACGACCTGGCGATCGGTGCGACCCGCGCTGGCGCGCTCGGATTGGACATCGCGGAAGCGGACCTGATGGGAAAGCTCGGCAAGTTCGAAAGCCACCTCCGCGCAGGCGTCTATCGCAACACGGGGGTCGGGCAGTTCTTGCAGCGGGGGGCGATGGGATACGGCACCGAGTTCGATGTCGATTACCGCCTTGCCAAGGAATGGACCGTGGGCCTCGCCGCCGCGCGCGATGCGCGGCTGACGGACACGGGCGTGGTTGGCGTGCCGCAGGTGGACCGCGATGTGGTGCAGCTCCGGGTGACGTGGGAGCGCGCCCGCAACTGATTGAGGGAGGGTCGAAATGGAGCGGACGTACACGGTGGATGAACTGTTGGGCGCCATCCGGCGCCGCTGGAAGTGGATGGCGATCGTCGCCGGGACCGTCTTCGCGCTGGCGGCAATCGTCATCGCCAAGCTGCCCAACGAGTATCGCGCCCGCGCGCTCGCGATGACCGAGCCGCTTCAGCCGCACCAGGACCTGGTGGTCCCGGTGATCTCGACCCAGCTGTACGAGAAGGTGAAGAACGTCCGGTCGCAGGTCTACGCGCGGACCCTCATGGCGACGGTCATCGACGAGCTGAACCTCTATCCCAAGGAGCGCCAGAAGGACGGGATGGACGCCGGCGTCGAGGCGCTGCGGCTCGATACCGAGGTGCACGCCGAGGGCGACGACGCCTTCAGCATCACCGTGCGCAGCAAGGATCCGGTGCTCGCCGCCAAGACCGCGAACCGGCTGGCCGAGATGTTCATCGAGAGCAACCTGCAGGTCCGCGCCGCCCAGGTGGCGCGCACCCGCGACGTCATCTCGCAGCAGCTCGGCGAGATGCGCGGCGAGCTCTCCAAGGCGGAGCGGAAGATCGCCGATTACAAGTCCGCCCACGCCGACACGCTCCCCGAGCTGAACGAGTCGAGGATGCGCGAGCGCGACCAGCTCTCCAAGCAGATCGAGGGCGAGGAGGGCTGGATCAAGAACGCGCAGAACCGCATCGACCTCATCGGCGTCACTCCGTACGCCAAGGACACCGAGGTGGGCCGCTTCTCGGAGCAGTACGACACGCTCCGCGCCAAGCTCGGCGCCGCCCGCTCCGCGCTGACCCCCGACCACCCGGACGTGGTGGCGCTGACTCGCGAAGTGGGCATCGCCAAGGCGCAGCTCGATCAGGCCCAGGCGCGGGCCGCGGCCAACGATCTCGAGGCGCGGCGCATGAAGGAAGCCATCTCCCGCGGCAAGAAGCAGATCACCGAGCTGCAGACGCGCGTCGCGCAGATCGATCGGCAGATCGCCGCGGCGCCTCTCACCGCGGCGGGTCTCGCCGATCTCGATCGCGATGCCGAGATGCTCAAGGCCAAGGTCGGGTCGCTCATCTCCAAGAAGGCGGAGGCGGAGATCACCGCCGACCTCGAGGCGAAGAACGGTCCTGCCGAATTCCGGGTCCTCGAGTCCGCTACCGCGCCGGCGTTGCCGGCCGCGCCCAACCGGCCGCAGGCGCTGCTCCTCGCGCTGCTGGCGGCGCTGGTGCTGGGAGCCGCCGTGGCGGCCTTCCAGGAGCTCTCCGACAAGACCCTTCGTACCGAGGAAGAGGCGGCTGCGCTGCAGCTTCCGGTCCTCGCCACCGTGCCGCGGCTCGCCATGGCCGGCGGCTCGAGCCGGGTGCTTTCGCTGCCGGCCTACCGTTCGGAGCAGGGGTAACGCAACTAAACCTTTCATGCGCGGCCCTGTCGGCCGCGGCTCTACCGGGTCGAACCGGCTGAGAAGGAGGAACCGATGTCGAGCATTCCGAAGACGGTCGCGGGGACCCGGACGCCCTTCCTCGAGCGGATCGATGGCGGGGGCGCCGAGGTGGTCATCGACGAGAGGCTGATCGCGATCACCGATCCGCAGAGCAGCGCCGCCGAGCAGTACCGGATGCTGCTGCACAGGCTCCGCCACTTCCGCGCGCTGCGCGGGATCCGCGGCGGAGCGGTGATGGCGGTGACCAGCTCGGTCCGCGGCGAAGGCACCAGCCTCACCGCCGCCAACCTGGCGCTCACCGCGGCGCGCACCGGCGACTCGCGGGTGGCGCTGGTCGACTGCGACCTGCGGCGCGGAGCGCAGGGCACGCTGTTCGGCATGGGGGTCCGGCCGGGGCTCTCCGAGCTGCTCTCGGGCAAGTGCGAGATCGGCGAGGCCCTGGGCCGCTTCCACGAGGGACAGCTGGCGGTGATCCCGGCGGGCAAGACCCCTGGCGAGCCGGCCGCGCTCCTCGCCGGCGAGCGCTTCAGCGCGGCGCTGGACACGCTCCGGAGCCTCTTCGACGAGATCATCCTCGACGTGCCGCCCGCACTCGCGACGGCGGACGCGTCGATCGTCGCGCACCGGTCGGACGGCGTGGTGCTGGTGGCTCGCGCCGAGTCGACGCCGCGCGATCAGGTGGCCGCGGCAGTGCGGGCCCTGGGCGGGGCGGCGGTGTGGGGCGTGGTGCTGAACGGCGTCGAACCGTCGCGCGTTCCGGCTCCGCTGCCCGTGGTGAAGGGACAACTCACGGCCGGCCGGTAGTCATGGAACGGGCCGCGGTGAAAACGCCGCGGTCCGTGCAAAACGTCGTGAAGGCGGCAAGCGGAGCCTGCAGGTGGCTCCGCCAGGGGATGGGTTCAAGGCGGGGGAGGGGAATGCCGCAGTTCTCGGGACATTGGTACAGCGGTCGGGCCGCGCGTCTGTGCGCCATCGAAGGCGGGCTCGTCTCGCTCGCGCTCTGGACGACGGGACGCCACGCATCGACCGGGCGGGGATTGACCGCCCTCATCGCGGCGGCGGCCTGTGTGCCGGCGGCGCTGTACCTCGCCGATCTCTACGACCCGCAGGTGATGCGCAACGACCGCAACCGCGGCAGCGCCACCCTGCGGGCGCTCGGCTTCGCGGCGCTGTGCGCGGCGATCATCGGACTGTTCGGCGGCGGTAACGTCCCTCGCGGCGCGCTCCTCTGGACGTTCGGAGTGGCGAGCCTGGGAGTCCTGCTCGCAAGGGCCGCGCTGGTCGCCCGGGCCGACGAGGAAGGTCACAGCCGGGTCCTGGTGGTCGGCTCCGGCAGGCGGGCCGACGAGATCGCCCGCCTCATCCGCCTCGACGCTTTCGGCGAGCACGAGGTCGCCGGGGTGCTCGACCCACGCCTCGATCTCGCCGCGTCGCAGCCATCCGAGCAGAGCATGCGCGCGGCCGCCGGCGGCGTGATGGAGAACGAGCCCCTGGTCGCGGCGCCGCCGCAAGTAGTGGTCGCCGCCGCCAACGATGCTCCGCCGCCGAAGGAAGTCGCGCTCGCACCCACGCCTTCCGTCGTCGCGGGCAGCCAGCTCATCGTGAAGCCCGCCTCTGCCTCGGTAGAGGCCTCGGTCGCGGCGCTGCCCTCGCCGATGCGCGCGGAACCGCCGTCGGAGAGCGGCCCGCTCGCTCCCGTCGTAACGCTGCCTTCCGTCGCCTCGGCCCAGTCTCTCGCGGTCCCGGCCCGCAGCCTGCCCGAGGTGGTCCGGCAGCTTCGCGTCGACACCGTGGTCATCGCGACCGAGGAGCAGGCAGACCCGTTGCCGGTGGACGAGCTCATCCGCCTCCGTCTCGACGGCGTCACGGTCCTGCCCGCGCAGCGCTTCGCCGAGCGCGTCTTGCGCCGGGTCCCGCTTTCGCTCTTGCGTCCGACCGATCTCGCCATCGGCGAGGGCCTGACTTCGCCGGTGCGCGCCGCCGCGAAGCGCCTCTTCGACCTCTTCATGAGCTCGATCCTGCTCGTCTGCGCCTCGCCGGTCCTGGCTTTCCTGGCGGTCCTCATCAAGCTCGACAGCGAGGGCCCGGTCTTCTATTCGCAGGAGCGCACCGGCCGCGGTGGAAAGCCGTACAGGGTCCACAAGCTCCGCACCATGCGCAAGGACGCGGAGAGGCTCTCCGGTCCCGTGTGGGCTTCGCAGAAGGACCCGCGCGTCACCCGCATCGGGGCGTTCCTCCGCAAGACCCGCCTCGACGAGATTCCCCAGGCCTTCGCCGTCTTCCGCGGCGACATGAGCTTCGTCGGTCCGCGCCCCGAGCGTCCTTTCTTCGTCGACCAGCTCAAGGCGGAGATCCCGTTCTTCGGCCTGCGCGAGGCGGTTAAGCCGGGCATCACCGGATGGGCGCAGATCCGCTACCCGTACGGGTCTTCCGTCGAAGATGCGAAGAACAAGCTCGAGTACGACCTCTACTACGCGCTGCACCAGTCGCTCTTCCTCGACCTCGCCATCTGCTTCCACACGGCGAAGACCGTGCTCTTCGGGCGCGGCGCGCGCTGAGGGGATCACGCCATGTCCACCGCGAGGGCGGAGAAGACTCCCCAGCAGGATCAGCCGCTCGCCGTCGAGGTGCTCGAAGGCCGCGACGCCTTCAACGCCTTGGAGCGTGAGTGGAACGCTGCGCTCGCCAGGGGGCCGCGCGACGAGCCCATGCTGCGCCACGAATGGATGCGCGCGTGGATCGAGAATTTCGCGCCCGGCGCGACTCTCAAGACCTTCGTGGCGCGGACCGGCAAGGAGATCCACACCGCCGTCCCGCTCCTCGAGAGCCGCGACCGCGACGCCGACACTTGCTTCGTGCCGCTCACCACCTGGGCGTTGCCGGTCAACGATCATTCGCTGCGCGGTGGGATCCTCCTCGGTGCACGCGCCAAGGAAGCGCTGCCTCTCGTCTTCGAGAGCATCGTCGCTGCACCCGGTTGGGATCGCCTCCGGCTCCGCGACATGCCGCACGGCGCAGCGGAATGGACGGTGCGCGACCTCGCCGAGCGGGACGGCTTCCGGTGCGGAATCTGGACCTCGCTCTCGTCGCCCTACCGGGTCCTTCCGGAGCTGCCGAAGCCGATGCTGGTGGCGAACGGCGGCAAGAAGCAGAAAGGCGCCCAGGCGCCGCAGAGCCGCTACGACCTGGTCGAGGCGAGCCTCGATTCCAAGTTCCGCCAGAACCTCCGCCGCCGCAAGCGCCGGCTCGCCGAGCAGGGCGAGACCCGGTACGTGCTCCTGGACGGCAAGGACGCCAAGGCGCTCGACGTCGCGCTCGCGGACTTCTTCACCATCGAGGCCTCGGGCTGGAAGGGACGGGATGGCACCGCCATCGCGCAGCGGCCCGAGTTGGTTGGCTTCTACACACAGATCGCGCGCGACGCGGCCAAGCGCGGCGCGCTGGCGCTCGGGTTCCTCGAGCACAAGGGCATCCGCATCGCGGCCCACCTTTCCCTGGTGCACAACGCGAAGCATTACCTCGTAAAGCTCGGTTACGACGAGTCGTTCCACGAGTTCTCGCCGGGCCAGCAGCTCACCAGCGAGGCCATTCGCGACTCGTGCGACCGCGGACTGTCCGAATTCGACTTCCTCGGACCCGACATGGAGTGGAAGCGGGACTGGGAGCCGGCCTTGAGGACGCACAGCTGGCTGACCATCTTCCGTCCAACCGGGAAAGCGAAGCTGGTTCATGAAGCCAGGTTCGTGATGTGGCCGGTGGCACGCGCTGCGGCCCGCGAGGTCGCGGCACGCGTTCGTTCGTTGCGTTCGTTGCAGGGGGGATGACTTGGCGGACCTGGCGCGCAGGATGTGGGTCGCGGAGGGCAAGGGCGAACGTGCCCCGGTGCCCCGGCGCACCGTGCCGTGCATGCAAACGGCCTGGCCGCACATGCTGGTGCCGCGGCCGGCGGCGGCGTCGAAGCTCGTCTTCCCCTTCGATCAGATGGGAGTCCGCTACCGGTACTTCGCCCGCAATGCCGTGTGGGACGCGGTGCACCTCCTCGATCTGGTCGGCAAGACGGTGCTCATGCCGGCCTACCACCACGGCGTGGAGCTCGAGACGCTCCTCGCGGCCGGGGTGAAGCCGCTCTTCTACCGGGTCGACGCCCAGATGCGCTGCGACTTCGCCGACGCGAAAAAGCGCGCCGCCGGCGCGAGCGTGTCCGCCCTCTACGTCATCCATTACGCCGGCTTTCCGCAGGACATGGCGGAGGCGCGCAAGCTCGCCGACGGGATGGGCGTTCCGCTCATCGAAGACTGCGCGCTCGCGCTCCTCTCGCGCGATGGCCGCGATCCGCTCGGCGCGACCGGCGACGTCTCCGTCTTCTGCCTCTACAAGACGCTTCCGGTCCCGAACGGCGGCCTGCTCCTCGTGCGCGGGCAGTTGCGCAGCCAGCTCGACTCGCTGCCGCCCGTCCGCTCGCCCAAGCTGAGCTCCACCGCGATCCACCTCGGCTCGAGCCTGCTCTCGAATCTTGAGCTGCGCGCAGGTCCGGCGGGACGCCGCGCCCGGGAGATGCTCCGGTCCGCGGGGCGCTTCGCCATCCGCAAGGCGAGCGTCGAATTCGTCTCCACCGGCACCCAGCACTTCGACCTTGCCGACGTGGACCTCGGCATCAGCTCGCTCAGCCACCTGGTCCTGCGCAACCAGCAGTGGCCAGAGATCGTCGAGCGGCGCCGCCGCAACTACTTCCTGCTCTACGCCATGCTCCGCGACGTCGCGCCGCCGGTGACGGGCGAATTGCGTCCCGGGGTGTGCCCGCTCTTCTATCCGATGCCGATCGCGAACAAGGCGTCCGCCATGGCGCGCCTGCTCGCCCGCGGCGTCGAGACGGTCGACTTCTGGCGCATCCGCCATCCCGCGGTTCGCGAGGGCGAGTTCCCGGAGGTCGACCGGCTGCGCGAGACGGTGCTCGAGCTACCCGTCCACCAGGACCTGACTCCGGCCGACGCCGAGCACGTCGCGACTTGCGTGAGGGAGCTCTGCACGTGAAGGGCACCGCCGCCGCTTCGGTTGTTGCCGCAGAGCCGCAGAGCGGGCTCCGCGCCGAGGTGGTTTCCGACCTCGGTCCCCTCGAGGCCGAGTGGGGCGTGCTCTGCGACGAGGCGCGCGCAGGCAATGTGTTCCTTTCGCCGGAATGGCTCGTGCCGTGGTGGAAGCACTTCGGTTCGGGCCGCGAGATCTGCGCCATCGCCCTGCGCGACGGTGACCGGATGATCGGGTTCTTGCCGCTCTTTCGCGAGAAGGTCCGCGCCGGCGGTCTTGCCATCACGCGCATCGCCTTCCTCGGCGACGGAGCGACGGGATGCGATTACCTCGACGTGCTCGCCACGCCGGGGCGCGAAGTCGAGGTGCGCGAGGCCGCGCTCTCGGCGCTCGGCCAGATCGAGTGGGACCTCTGCGATCTCGACGGCCTCTGGCGGGAGAGTCCGACTGCTCTCTTGCTCGCCCAGCGGTTCCCTTCGGTCCGTCCCGTGGCTGCCAACGCGGCGGGCCTGGCGGGCGCGGACACGGCGGTCGTGCGCGACGCGCGGCTGCGTTTCGTCTGCCCGCACATTCCCCTCGACGGCACCTGGCAGGAGTTCCTCGCCGGCCTCGGGCGCCGGGAGAATCTCCGCCGCCGGGAGAAGTGGCTTTTCCGCCAGCCGGGAGTCTCCATCGAGGTGGCGCGGACGGAAGCGGAAGGGGCGCGGGCGGTCGAGACGTTCCTCGAGTTGCACCGGGCGCGCTGGTCGGTGGAGGGCGGATCGGACGGCCTTTCCGACGAGCGCCACGAGAACTTCCACCGCGAGGCGGTGCAGCGGCTCGCGCGCCGCGGCTGGCTGCGGCTCTACACGCTCCAAGCCGCACGCCGGCCAGTGGCTTCGGTCTACGGGATCGTCCGGGGCAGCACCTTCCTCTACTACCAGTCGGGATACGACCCCGCCTGGGCGCAGAAGAGCGTCGGCCTTGTCTTGCTGGCGCGGACCGTCGAGGACGCCTTCGTGGAGAAGCTGGAAGACTTCGATTTCCTGCGCGGCAACGAGTCCTACAAGGCGCAGTGGGCGCGTGCCGAGCGGTGGACGATCGAGGTGCGGCTCTTCCGCGGCGCGCGGGGACGGGCGGCGCGCGTCGCTGCCACCGCGGCGAAGACCGCGCGCGAAACGGTGAAGGCGGCGATCCCGGAACCGGTGCTCGAGGGTCTGCGCAGGGCGCGCCGGCTTGCGCGGGCGCCGCGAGGCGAAGGCATTTCGGTGATCGAGGCGGGCGAGGCCGCGCTGCGGATCTTGAGCGGCTCGGATCGCGGTGCATGAGCGGGGTGCTGGCGCGAAGGCGCGCCGGTCTCTGCGGGAGCGGGTGATGGACCTGAAGGGCGAAGCGATGAGGATCGTGCGGCGGGCCGCGAAAGGCGCAGCCGCGATGGCTTTCCACTATACGGGCGCCGAGGAGCTGCTCGCGTCGGTCCAGCGGCGCGCGGTGGGTGGCAGGCGCGTCCTCATCCTCAGCTATCACCGGGTGGTGGGGAACTTCGATCTCGAGGCGACGAGGAGCCTGCCGACGCTCAACATCGCGCAGGAGACCTTCAAGAAGCACCTCGAGACCCTCGCCGAGGACTACGACATCGTCGCCCTCGACCGCGCGCTCGAGGTGCTCGACGGCAAATCCCGGCCTTCCAGGGACATCGCCGTCATCACCTTCGACGACGGGTATCGCGACGTCTACGACCACGCCTTTCCCGTGATGCGCGACATGAAGGTGCCGGGCATCGTGTACGTGCCCTCTGCGTTCACCGGGACCAACCGGCGCATCGCCCACGACCGTCTCTGGTCGGCGCTCGTGCGCATGAAGGACCGGAGGCTCGGGCCCGTCTCGGTCGGAGTCCCGGGACGCTTCGAGTCGATGCTCATCGACGCCTGGGAGGGTGCCGAGACGCCGAACAAGGTGCTCGAGAACCTCATCTCCAACAATCCGACGCCGGTGCTCTACGATCTCGCCGCCGTGCTCGAGGACAGGCTCGGTCTCTCCGAGAACGACGGCCCCGCAGGCCAGCTGCCGATGAGCTGGGAGATGCTGCGGGAGATGGGCTCGCACGGAATCGAGACCGGAGCCCACACGGCGGAGCACACCGTTCTCACCAACCAGCCGCTCGACGAGGCGCGCCGCGAAATCGCGCAGTGCAAGAGCGTCCTGGAGAAGGGCGTCGGCCGGCCGGTCCGGCACTTCGCCTACTGCAACGGCTGGTACAGCGCGGGCGTCGCCCAGGCCCTGAAGGGCGAGGGCTTCGTCAGCGCCGCGACCACCGAGGACCTGCCCAACCTCCCCGGAGTCGATCCCTTCGCCCTCAAGCGCAAGGTGCTCTGGGAGAACTCCTCCGCCGGCATCCTCGGCGTCTACTCCAAGGCGGTCACCGCCTGCACGCTGAACGACACCTTGGGAACCCTGGCGCTGACCCGGCCCGTGCTGGGAGCGCGCCCGACGTACTTCGGGACATCGAGCGACCGGGCGCAGAAGAGCGCCACGGCCGCCCACGGATAGCGAGAGGGAATGCACAAGAAAGGCATCATGCGTCAGGCGGGGCCGCTCCTCGTCGCCCGCGGGGCGGCGACGGTGCTCGGCTTCGGGCTCCCGCTGCTCCTCGTCCGGCTGCTCGATCAGACGTCGTTCGGCGTCTACAAGCAGGTGTGGCTGGTCGCGACCAGCGCCTTCCTCATGCTGCAGATGGGGCTCACCGCGAGCCTCTACTACTTCCTTCCACGGCGGGACGGGAACGGCGCCGCCTACCTCACGCAGTCCCTCGCCTCGGTGACGGTATTCGGGGCGCTCGGCGCCTTCGGCGTGTACCTCGCGCGTTTCGCCCTCGCCAGGCATTTCAACACGCCGGAGCTGGCCGGGTACGCGGTCCCGATGGCGCTCCTCGCTTTCACCCTGACCGCCACGACGCCGCTCGAGCCGGCCCTCCTCGCCCGGGGGCAGGTCAAGCTGTCGGCGGCGACGAACTTCGTCTCGGAGATCGTTCGCGTCGTCGCAAGCATCATTCCGCTTCTGCTCGGCTATGGGCTGAAGGGGTTCTTCTGGGCGTACGTCGCGCACGGCGTCTTGCGCTGCATCGCCTGCGTCGTGCTGCTCATCCAGACCGGCGGTCCGCGGATCGACTGGAAGCTGTTCCGAGGCCAGCTCGCGTACGCCTTGCCGTTCGGCGCGGCGATCCTCTTCGAAACGCCGCAGCGGAGCCTCCACCTCTGGGCCGTCGGCGGAACGGTCGGCGCGGCCGCCTTCGCCATCTACTCGCAGGGCTGCTTCCAGATCCCGATCGTGAATCTGCTCTATTCCCCGATCAGCGACGTCCTGCAGGTGCGGCTCAACGAGCCGGGCGGACGCGGCCACGCCGTCCACCTCTTCCACGACGCGAACTTGCGCCTCGCCGTCATCCTCTTGCCCTTCACCGCCTGCATGGTCGCGGCAGGGTCGCTCTTCATCCCGGCCCTCTTCACCCACCAGTACGACGCCAGCATCCCCATCTTCCGGGTGGCCGTCCTCTCCGCGATAATGTCGTCGTTGCCCATCGATGCCACGCTCCGCGCGCTCGGGCAGACCCGTTACATGTTCAACGCCTTCTTCTGGCGGCTCCTCGCCACGGCAGCGTTCGTCCTCGCTGGACTGCACTTCTTCGGGATGCTGGGCGCGATCTCGGGGCACTTGATTGCGGAGGGCGTCGTACGGACGGCGATGCTCGATCGCATCCGCAGGGAGCTCGGGTCGAAGTGGCGCGACATGCTGCCGTGGGCCGAGCTGCGCCACGTGGCCATCGCTTCGCTCGCCGGCTGCGTGCCGGTCGTCGTCATCGCCCGGTACGCGTACTCCGGTGCGAGACCGCTGCTCGCCTTGTTCGCGGCGGGGGCGGCGTACGGCGTCGTCTATCTCGCGATCCTCGCGTTCCATCCCGGGACCGGGACGCCGGTCGATCGGCTCAAGCGGATGCTGTTCGGGGCGCACGACGAGCCGCTGACGGTCGCCGCTCCTGAGCCGGTGCCGGCGCGGGCCGCTTAACGGCGCGATCCCGGGTCGAACCCGGCGAGGTCTTCTGAGCTCAGCCGCGGGATCCCGTGCTGCGCGACCGCGAGCGCACCGCAGAAGTTGCCGAACAGGGCGGCGCGGGGCGGGTCCCAGCCGCGCCAGAGACCGTACGGCGAACCCCGCGAGAAAGCAGTCGCCGGCGCCGGTCGGGTCCACTTCGCGCGCCTCGAACGCGGGGAC
>VBKL01000006.1 GCA_005879805.1 Deltaproteobacteria bacterium
GCGACACGCCTGCGATATCGAGCTTCGCTCCCGCTGCGCCGCCGACTCCATCGATCGCCGGGCCCTGGTCGACGTCGACAGCCTTGTTGGTGACCTTGTTGAAATTCGCCGAGGCGTGCTGGTAGCTCGCGCCGAGCCAAGCGGTGATCGTGCTGACCGGCGTGTTGGAACCGTTCTTTTCCGAGAGCTGCTGCGTGAAGGTCAGCTCGGTCTCCAGCCGCGGCGACCTGGTGAACCCGAAGCTGTGTGAATTGCCTTCGATCGCGCTCGGGTCGAAGAGGCCGAGCGTCACCTGGACGGGCAGCGTCGCCGGGCTCGTATAGGTGAGCTGTGCGTTGAAGTTCGGGTACAGGTACCCGAATCCGATCCTTCCCAGCGTCGTGCCGCCCGTGCCCACGCCGCCGCCGGTCGGGCCTGCGCCGAAGAGCGTCAGGTCGGTGAGGATGTTGTGGCGCTGGTACAGGCCGAGGTTACGGCCCACTAGCAGCGATCCCCACTCCTTCCCTCCGACCGTCATGTAGACCTGCCGCATGTCGATCTGCGCGCCGAAGTTGTCGTGGGCCCCGTTGCTGTTGATCTGGGGCGCGAAGCCGAAGAAGGCGGACAGATCGAAGCCAGCCTCGTTGCCCTTGACCTCGGCGGTGAAGAACGCGGGCAACAGTCCGGTACGGATGCGGGTGGTCTGCTCCTCTGCCACGAGCCCGCCCGTGATCGACCCCGTCTGATCGACGGAACCGCCGGTGTATACCCCGAACGCGTTCACGTTCCCCGCGACGGTGAAGCTCCATCCGTTCCCCATCTGCATGACCAGCTGAGCCAAGGCGCTGCCCGAAAATCCGAGCACCGCCACCGCGCACATCAGAGCGAGGCGCTTCATTGTGGGTGACCCCCTACCGAACCGGACTACCAGTGGCCCTATGGTGGGGAAGCGATCCGAAGGTGTGCGAGCCCAGCCGAAGGAGAGCTGGTGGAGTCACTGGCGCTGCGATTCCCGGGCAACGCGAACTATAGGCTTTTGAACTAGCCAAGTCCACGACACGTCGTGTTGTTCACACAACGCACGCCGATAGATTCGAGCAGTTTTGTAAAATTATTTATGCCTCTCTTTGCTGCCCCGCGTCGGATCGGGCTGGGCGCGGTGCGGTATCGGTGATCGCGGCTGTCCTCTGGTAAACTGAGGCCGAGGTCCCAGGGGGGCCCCGGCCCATGGGAATGCCATCGCCAGTTTCGCGCCGAATCGTCCTCTGCCTCCTGGCGGTTGCGTCCTTCGCGGCTCCCGCGGCCGAAGAACCAACGCCTCCCCCCGCCCAGACGAAGCCCGCCGTCGAGGAACCGGTCGCGACCATCACCGACGCTCCGATGGAGATCATCTCCACCGCGCGGTTGCCACAGGCGCCCGTTTCGCCCTCGCGCATTCCGGCCGCCGTCCAGGTGATCGAATCGGCGGATCTATCCCGGGCGGGCGCCGGCATTCCCCAGGCGATCGCGTCGAAGATCCCCGGGGCCTCTCTCTCCGACGAGCAGGGCAACTCCTACCAGCCCGATCTGTCGTTGCGCGGGTTCCAGACGAGCCCCGTGGTCGGCCTTCCGCAAGGCGTGAGCGTCTTTCTCGACGGCGTGAGGGTCAACGAGCCGACCGCGGAAGAGATCAACTTCGACCTCTTGCCGATGGAAGGAGACGCTCGAGGATGGTTGGCGCGATGCGTCGCAATCGCGGCTGTCCCGCCTCTTCTCCAAGCTCGGGTACCGCGCGGGCGGCACCGACCTGACCCTCTCGTACCAGCACGCTTCCACCCGTATCGCGCAGGCGGGATCGCTTCCCGTCTCCATCCTCGACCGGAACCGGTCGGCGAACTACACGCCGGGCGACTTCTTCTCGCCCCTGCTCGACGTCGTCACCCTGAATGCGCGCCGGCGCCTATCCGACAGCGTGACCTTGTCGGCCAACGGGTTCGGACGCTGGCTCTCGGTCGAGCAGTTCAACGTGAACTTCCTCACCGATGACAGCAGGCTCTTCTCACGCACCGCGACGCAGGGGGCGACGCTCGAATTGGAGGGGACCGGCCCGATCTTCGGACGTCCCAATCTCCTCAGCGCCGGCATCGAGGGCTCGCACAGCGAGGTGAACGTCAACGTCTTCAACGAGCGCAACGCGCAGTCAGCGCCCTGCGAAAGCGCGGCCGACTGTGCGGCGCGGCAGCTCGATACCAGCGTGCACGATCGCCAGGACACGCTCGCGGCCTACGTGCAGGACAACCTGGAGCTGGGCCGCGCCCTCCTCCGCGACGAGGACCAGATCTTCCTCACCGTCGCGGCGCGCTGGGACCTCATCCGGCACCGCATCGACGACCGCAGCCCGCCCGCCGAGGGGCGCGCCAGCGCTTCCGGCGACGATGTCTTCCAGCGGATCGATCCCCTGGTCGGCCTCTCCTACAACTTCTCGCCCGACCATTCCCTCTACGCTTCGTATTCGGAAGGCTTCCGCGCCCCGGCGCTCCTGGAATTGACCTGCGCGGGCCCGGCGGCGATCTGCCCCGGCCTGCAGGCGGGAGCGGCGCCCGACCCGCCTCTCAAGCCGGTGCGGGTGCGGAGTGTCGAGGTCGGCCTGCGCTCGCGTCCCATCGCGGGGACGACCGGCCAGGTAAGCGTGTATCGGACCGAGGTCTTCGACGACATCTTCTCGGTCTCGCCGGCGGGGACGACGGGAGTCTTCTTCCAGAACATCGGACGGACGCGCCGCCAGGGCTTCGAGGCGAGCCTGCGCTCGAGGCTATCGAGCCTGCTCGAGGCCACCATCTCCTATTCATTCACGCGGGCGACGTTCGAAGAGGACGTGCTCTTGAACACGCCGCGCTCGACCTCCGATTGCACGACCTTCGCGTGCAACGAGCGCGTCCTCAAAGGAAGCGAGTTTCCGCTGGTGCCGCGCCATCGCGCTCGCGCCGGCCTGGAAGTGCGGCCTTTCTCGTGGCTCGTGGCCTCGGTGTCCGGGTCCTACGTCGGCGCGCAGAGGCTTCGAGGCGACGAGGAAAACGTCGCGCCGCTCTTGCCGTCGTACTTCTCGCTCGAGGGGGGGTTGAAGGCGACCGTCGGGCGACTGTCCGGATCGCTGAATGTCTTCAACCTGCTCGGCTCGCAGTTCTCGACCTTCGGGACCTACGCCACCAACGCGAAGGCGACGGGGGATCCGGTGGAGCGGTTCGTCACGCCAGGACGGCCATTCCAGCTGTTCGTCGGCCTCAGCTACGGCCTTTAGGCCTCAGCAAGTCCTCGATCCGCGCCCGCGCGATGGGATGGTATCGCTCACGCGCCTCGGCGAAGATCTGCAAGGCGAGCTCGCGCAGCGCGGGTTGCGCGCAGAGCGCCCCGTAGATCGCCCGGATGTGGCGCAGCCGGCCCGTCGAGAGCAAGACCTCGCGCGCCGCCGCGGTCCCCTCGGGAATGCCCGAGCGAAGCTGCACCAGGATCCAGTTGACGCGGATTTCGAGGTTCCTCGTCGTCCGTAACTGGAAGGCGCGGTCGAGCTCGGCGCAAACCGAGGCGGGAAGCGGCGAAGGAAGTGCCTGGAGGAAGACGACCAGCTCGGCCGGACCCATGCGCTCCCGCTCCGCCGGCGGCGGCAAGGAGCCGGCCGCGGCGCGGCGCGCGAGGATGCGAAGCTCGGTGAGCCGCTGGGAAGGGGCCTCGGCGACCTCGGCGGGAATACCCGGTCCGTCGATCCAGCGCAGCACACCGGCGGTCGCGGGCGACTCGAGCCTGCGCAGGGTCTGCGTCAGATCGTGGCGCCCGATGGCGGCGTGCATTCCGGCCAGATCGCGGCCTTGCAGCGATTCCAGGATGCGCCGCTCAGCGTAGACCGCGAAGCCCTCGTTGAGCCAGAAGTCGTTGGCCGAGGCATTGGTGACGAGGTTCCCCGTCCAGGCGTGGGCCACCTCGTGCGCGATGACGTTGACCACGGCGCCGTCGCCGGAGAGGAGCGAAGGGGAAAGGAAGGAGAGGCGCGGGTTCTCCATCCCTCCGTAAGGAAACGACGGAGGCAGCACGAGGAGGTCGTATCGTCCCCAACGGTACGGGCCGAAGAGAGACTCCGCGGCCTGCAACACCGCCTCGACGCCGGACAGTTCCGAAGCGGCCGCGTCCACCAGGTCCGGC
>VBKL01000047.1 GCA_005879805.1 Deltaproteobacteria bacterium
CCCGGATGTAGTCCACCGCAGAGGCGATTCCGGGGATGAGCGAGAGGTAGAGAAGCGTGAGGCCCACCGCCTGGAAGTCCGTCACCACCCGGACGAAGAAGTAGTCGATCGCGTAGTGGTAGTGGACCATCAAGGCGATGATCCCGGACAGCTGGAGCGAGGTCTTCCACTTCCCGCCCTGCGACGCCGAGATCACTACCCCTTCGCTCATGGCGATGGTGCGCAGCCCGCTGATGAGGAACTCGCGGGCGAGGATCACCACCACCACCCAGACCGGCACCCGGCCGAGGCGCAGGAGCATCACCAGGGCGGACAAGACGATGAGCTTGTCGGCGAGCGGGTCGAGGAACTTCCCCAGCGTGGTGATTTTGTTCGAGACCCGCGCCAGCCACCCGTCGAACCAGTCCGAGATGGCGGCGACGGAAAAGACGATGGCGGCGAGGAAGCTGTTGTGCCGGTTCTCGTAGGCGAGCAGCCCCAGATACACGGGGATGAGCGCGATGCGCCCGAGCGTCATGAGATTGGGCGCGTTGAGGATCTCCTCGCGGAGCCGCTCGCGGCGCGTCTTCTTGCGCGGCAGCGCGGGCGCCGCCACGAGCGCCGGCCCTTCGCCGGGCGGCGGCGGAACGGAAGGCGCGAGCCGCGGCTCCAACGCCTACCTCCCGTCCGGCGCGTCGACGAGCGCGCGCCCTTCGCCCGACAGCTCGAGCGCCACGCCCATCTCCGGCGCCTGCTCGACGATGGGCACGATGCGCGGCTGGATGAGCGGTCCGTGCCAGCCGACCAGCTGATCCATGGGAATGCGGAGCGGCTCGCCCTTCCCCAGCTCCACCGACATGGGCGTCCCGACCGTCACGAGGAGCAGCTTGCCACGTCCGCGCAGGTGCACGAGATGGAGATCGTAGCCGCCTCGCGAAGGCACCCTGCCGTTCTCGAAGACGATCGACTCCTCGAAGGCGAAGAGCGTCTCCTCGCGGAAGTAGGCGGGCTCGTCGCCCAGCTCCAGCGCGGTGAAGGTGCGCCCTTCGCGGGAGATGATGAAGCGTCCCGCCCCGCTCGCCCGGAGCATGCGGCGCCCGCCTTCGCCGAAGAACTTGTCGGTGGGTTTTCCATGGAAGCGCTTCAGCTCCGGTTTGAGCGCAAGCTGTCCCCAGCTGGCGACCAATCCGTCGAGGCGAGTGAGCATGTCGCCCCGCACCTGCACCACGATCTCGGTCGTCCCGATGGCGAAACCGCCTTCGCCCCCCGGCACCGAGAGGCGCCGCTCCGCCGTGTAGCTCGAGAGCACGCTCGGCTCGTCCACCGGCACGGCGGCGGCAGCAGCGGCCGCGACGGCCGCAGTCGTCGGCCGCATCTCGATCGCCAGGGCCTCACGGCTGGTACGCGCGCTCTCCGTGGCCATCCAGCGCGCGCCCTCCTCGGCGCCCTTGGCCGGAACCGACTCGCCCGGCTCGAGCGCGCTCTTGAAGGGGCGCGGCGAGGAGAGCGCGCCTTCCGCCTTCTGCGCCACCTCGCGCAGCGGCGAGGCGGCGAGCTCGCGCTCCATCCTCTCCGCCATCGCCGCGTTCCCGGACTTGAGGAACCACTCGCGCGCCCGGGCGAGCTCGCCCTTCTGCGCGAGGGCGAGGCCGAGATAGTTCTGCGCCTTCTTGTGATCCGGCGACAGGTCGAGCGCCGTCTCGAAGCAGCGGGTCGCATCGGAGGCCGCGCCGGCCTTGAGAAAGACCAGCCCGAGGTTCACCCGCAAGCTGGTATCGGCCGGATTCTCCTCGAGGAGCGACCGGTAGATCCGCTCCGCCTTGACCAGCTCACCCAGCTTGAAGAGCGAAAGCCCCAGCAGGTTGCGCGCGCGCTGGTGGTCGGGTTTGGACCGCAGCGACTCTTCGAGGAGCTGGCGCGCCGTCTGCGCGTCTCCGCGCTGCAGCGCCTCCGCGCCGGCGGTGAAGGTGCGGTCGAACTCCCGACCCGAGGTTTCTTCGTCGTCGAACCGTCCCGCCTCTTTCGACCGCCGCGGGCCGGGTTCCATCAGCGGGAGCCCCCGACCGAGGCCGGGATCGCTTTCGCGCCTGTGCGCTTCAGCTCCGCGTAGTACGCGAGAACCTTCTTCACGTACTGGCGGGTTTCTTCGTAGGGCGGAACGCCGCGATACTTCCGCACCGCGTCCGGCCCGGCGTTATAGGCGGCGACGACCAGCAGCATGTCGCCGGCGAACTCGTTGGCGAGGTGCCGCAGGTAGCGCGTCCCGCCCATGATGTTCTGCGCCGGATCGACGGGATCCTCGACGTACATCTGCCCGGCGGTCGCCGGCATGAGCTGCATGAGCCCGATGGCGCCGCGGTGCGAGACGGCCGACGTGTCGCCCGCGCTCTCCGCCGCGATGACGGCGCGGATCAGCTCCTGCGGGATGTTGTAGAGGGAAGCTGCCTTGTCGATCTGGTCGGGCGGAGCGTCGCTGCGCCTTTCCCACCAGTGGAGCGCCTTCGCACCGGACCTGGCGGGAGTCCCGCGCGGGCCCTGCCGGCCTCGCGCCTGCGGCATGTCCTCGACGTGGTACACACCGTCGCGATCCGTCCAGGTGCGGACGGATCCGGCGCGGACCGCGGAAGGGGCGGCTACACAAGTGACCGCGATGCCGAGGGCAAGGACCAGACGAGACATAGCGCTTTCCGCACGATAACAAGTCGGCGAGTCGACGGGCAAATCTGTGCTCGCCAGCCAGTGCCCACACCTGGGGTGGAGGGTAGGAGGATGCGCGAACCGGTCGATTTCCTCGTCCTGGGGAGCGGGATCGCGGGCCTCTCGTTCGCCCTGCGGGCGAGCAAGCGGGGCTCAGTCCTCCTGCTCGCCAAGCGGGGACGGTCGGAATCGAACACTGCCTACGCCCAGGGCGGAATCGCCGCCGTCCTGGCCCCTGGCGACAGCGTGGAATCGCACCTCAAGGACACCCTGGTGGCCGGCGCGGGGCTGTGCCGCGAGGAAGCGGTCCGCGTAGCGGTCTCAGAGGGGCCAGCCCGGGTCCGCGAGCTGATCGACCTCGGCGCGGAGTTCACGCGGGACGCGACGCCGCTCGGCTACCACCTGACCCGCGAAGGTGGGCATTCTGCCCGCCGTGTCCTCCACGCCGCCGACCTGACCGGCCGCGAAGTGGAGCGCGCGCTGCTCGCCGCCGCGGACGCAGCGAAGGTCCGCATCCTCGACGAGCACGTGGCCATCGACCTCGTCACCAGCGGCCGGTTCGGTCTGGGCGGTCCGGATCGCGTCGTCGGCTGCTACGCGTTCGACTCGCGCACGGGGAAGGTGGAAGCCTTCCCCGCCCGCGTGGTGGTCCTCGCCACGGGCGGCGCGGGGAAGGTCTACCTGTACACGTCGAATCCCGACGTCGCGACCGGAGACGGCCTCGCCATGGCGCACCGGGCGGGCGCGGCCATCGCAAATCTCGAATTCATCCAGTTCCACCCGACCTGCCTCTACCATCCGCACGCGAAAAGCTTCCTCATCAGCGAGGCGCTGCGCGGCGAGGGCGGGATCCTCCGCAACCGGGCCGGCGAAGCGTTCATGGAGCGCTACGACCCGCGCCGCGAGCTGGCGCCGCGCGACGTGGTGGCCCGCAGCATCGACAGCGAGCTCAAGCGAAGCGGCGACGACTGCGCCTTCCTCGACATGAGGCACCTCGGGAAGGGGTTCCTCGTCGAGCACTTCCCGCACATCTACCAGACGTGCCTCGCCTTCGGGATCGACATGGCGCAGCAGCCCATCCCGGTGGTGCCCGCGGCGCACTACGTCTGCGGCGGCGTGTGCACCGACCTCGACGGCCAGACCACGCTGCCCGGGCTCTTCGCCATCGGCGAGGCTGCCTGCACGGGCCTGCACGGCGCCAATCGACTCGCCTCCAATTCGCTCCTCGAGGGGCTCGTCTTCGGACATCGCGCCGCCGATCGCGCGGCGGAACATGCAACCGGATTCCCGAGCGGACCCGCCATTCCGGAGTGGAACCCGGGCACCGCGGTCGCGCCCGAGGAGGGCGTGGTGGTGAAGCAGAACTGGGACGAGATCCGCGCCCTGATGTGGAACTACGTCGGCATCGTCCGCACCGACAAGCGCCTCGACCGCGCCGAGCGGCGCCTCGACAACCTGCTCGGCGAGATCCAGGAGTACTACTGGGGCTACCTGGTCACGCGCGACGTGGTCGAATTGCGCAATCTCGCCGACGTGGCGCGGCTCATCGTCGCCTGCGCGAAGGAGCGCAAGGAGAGCCGCGGGCTGCACTACACGCTGTCGTGGCCCGGATCCGATCCGTCCGCGATCCACGACACGGTGCTCGTGCGCGGAAAGCCAGCCCCGCAAGCGTGGCCGCGACGCTAGGTCGCCCGGCCCGACTCCACCACCGGCGGATCGTCCTGCTCGGGCAGGACCTCCTTGCCCTCGAACTCGAGATAGTGGCCGGAGCGGACTGCCTTCGTCTGCAGGTAGAAACGGTTGAACTCGTTCGCCGGCATGACGTGGGGAATGCGCCCCGACACCTTGATCCCGTTCCTCTCCAGCTGCTGGATCTTGTTCGGGTTGTTGGTCATGAGCCGGACCGACTTCACGGCCAGGCTCGCGATCATGTGCGCGGCGACGCCGTAGTCGCGCTCGTCGTCGCGGAAGCCGAGCGCGCGGTTCGCCTCGACGGTGTCGAGCCCCTTGTCCTGCAACTGATAGGCGCGGACCTTGTTGCGCAGCCCGATGCCGCGACCTTCCTGGCGCAGATAGAGCAAGAGGCCGCGCTCCATCTTGGCGAGGTTGCGAAGAGCCGTCTCCAGCTGGTCGCGGCAGTCGCAACGCAGAGACCCGAGCGCGTCGCCGGTGAGGCATTCCGAATGGAGCCGGGTGGGAACGTCCTCGTGCCCCATCACGTCGCCGTGCACCAGCGCCACGTGCTCCTTGCCGTCGCGGTTGTTCCAGAAGGCCACGATGCGGAACCTGCCGAATCGAGTAGGCAGGTCCGCCACCGCGTCGACCCGTACGCAGATGTGGGCCGGGCCGAAGCCGCTGCAGTCGTGATTCTTGTCCCGGGCGACCAGGTCTTCCAGGCGGGGCACGGGAACGAGGCCGTTGCAGGGAGGGGCGCTAGCGTCCATACCGTTCAGTCTAACGTCCTCGGGGGGCGGTTCGCCCGTCGAAGGCGCTCTCCTACTTGGCCGCTGCCATGGCTTGCAGGTCCCACTTGAATTCCATCTTTCCCAGCGCCCCGGCGGCGATCATGGTCACTTCGGTAGGCGTGAAGTGCAGCCCGCCCGGCGCTTCCTGGGCCGGGAAATGGATCACGTACGCGACCGAGTAATCGTCGAGATACGGATAGAGCGCGCGCAGCTCGGCGTTGAACGGCCTTTCGAGGCGCTCGATGCGCTGCGGCTCGATCTGGCCGAGCCCGAGGTTGATGGCGATGCGCCACACCGAATCCTTGGCCTCCCAGTCGTTGGCGCCCTTGTCCGGCGTGTAGAGGATGGCGAAGACCGTCGGCGTGGCCGTCTCGCGGTGCAGCTTCTCCCGCGTGCGGGCCGCCTCGTCGGGCAGCTCCGCGCGCATGCTGGAGATCTGCTTCGCCTGCGCGTCGATCATGTCATAGGAGAGATAGACGACGCGGCAGAAGGCGCGCGTCTCGAGCCCCGAATAGAGGGACGTCTTGCGGACCCACTTGAGCAGCTCCCTCCCGTAGGGTCCTTCCACCTCCGGCTCGGGGAACGGAAGAGTCCGGCACCCCGCGCACAGTAGGATTCCGATGGCGACAGCGCGTTTCACGGAAAATCGCTCCGCAGGAAGAGCGACCGTAGCTTCATGCCAGCCGCCTCGACCGCCTCCCTGCCGCCCTCCTGGCGATCGACGAGCGCGACCACGCCGCGGACGTCGAGGCCTTCCGCGCGGCAGCGCTCGACCGCGCGGAGCGTCGATCCGCCGGTCGTCACCACGTCCTCCACCACGCAGACGCGCGACCCGTCGGGAATGCCCTTCCGTCCTTCGACCCACTGTTGCGTTCCATGCCCCTTCGGCTCCTTGCGGACATAGAAGGCGGGAATCGGCCGATCCGCAAGAAAGCTCGTCAGGCTGACCGCGCTCGCGATCGGATCGGCGCCCATGGTGAGGCCTCCCACGGCCTGCACGTCCGGGACCAGCGAGCGCACCTCGGCGAGCACCAGGCGCCCGACCAGATAGTGGCCCTCGGCGGTGAGCGTCGCCTGCTTGGTGTCGATGTAGAAGTCGCTTTCTTTCCCGCTGCGCAAGATGACCTTGCGGCGTTCGTAGGCCAGTTTCGTGAAAAGCTCGAGCAGGCGCTGGCGTTCGTTCACCGCTGCCCCGTCGCCGCGCGCTGCACCGATCCGCCGGCCCGCTCGTCGAGCCAGCCGATGAGATCGCGAAAGACGACGTCGCGCTCGGGCTCGTGGAAGATCTCGTGGAGCAGCCCGTCGTATTGCTTGAACTGCTTGTCCTGGCTGGTCGCGTGATCGAAGAACTCGCGCGCCGCCTTCGGATCGGCGATCGGATCGGCGCCGCCGCAGAGGAGCAGGAGCGGAGTGACGAACTCGGTCGCGCGCCGCAGCACCGTCTCCTGGGCCCGCGACGACTCGTTGAACCAGCGAGGAGTCGCGATCTGCTGGTAGAGCGGATCCTTGCGGGTCGCTTCCTGGATGGCGACGTCGCGGGTGAGCTGCTCGGGCTTGAGCTCGTTTCGCATCGGCAACGACACCTCGAGGTCTGCAAGGTAGTCCTCGAACCGATCGACATGGGCGCGTTTGCCGCCGCTCTGCCCGTGTCCGCGCACGTCCAGCAGGTGCACCGCGTACCGGGCCGCGACCAGCGCGCGCGTCACCTCGGAGTGCCGTCCGAGGTGCTCGGCGTAGCCGTGCAAGAGCGCGATGTGCGCGACTGGTTCGCTTCGCGGCCGTACGATCTGGAAGAAGAGGCGCATCCCGTCGCGCGCGCTGAAGAAGCCTTCCTGGGTGGGGAACTCGGTCACTGCGCGGCGCCTCCAATGCTACGGAGTCGTGGGAAACCACGCCCTCAGCGCGGCGTCAAGGTTCGCAGCTTCTGGAGGATTTCCGCTCGCACGCGAGCGTCGCTCGGCTCGGGATCGCGCCCTTCCCGGGCCTTGCGCGATCGTCCGACGGAGGGCTCCAGGACGGCCAGCGCCTTGCGGAAGGCGCTCCCCGCCTCTTCCCGCTTGCCCGAGGCAAGCAGCGCCTCGCCGAGGTGCTCGAGGATGACCGGATCCCCTGGCGACAGATTCTGGGCGCGGGAGAGCTCGGCGAGCGCCGCAGGCACCTTTCCGCGGCGCAGCAGGCAAGTCCCGTAGGAGTCGGCCACGGCGCCGTCGTCGGGGCGCTGGTCGACGGCCTCGGCGAGGAGCCTCTCGGCCTCCTCGAGCGACTCGTGCTTTTCCACCAGCGAATATCCGACGTAGTTGAGCGCCCCCGCGTGATGGGGCGAAAGCGCCAGCACCTTGCGCATGGTGCCGAAAGCCGACTGCTGCTTACCGGCCCGATCCTGCGCGCTCGCCAGCGCGAAAAGGATCGCCTCGCTGCGCGGCTGTGCCCGGGCCGCCGCCGCCAGGATCGAGACGGCATCTACGAGGTGACCATCGCGCTCGAGCGCCTCGATGAGCCCGAGCCCGACCGCCTCGTCCTGCGGCCGCTCGGCGAAAAGCGCCCGCATGCGCTTGGCGCCCTCGGCGTGCTCGCCAAGGCGCGAGCGGGACAGCGCCGCCTGCGTGCGAGCGTCCACGACGATGGTGGCCGGCTCGCCTGCGAGGAACGAAGGACCGCGCTGCGCCGACCGGTCCGCCTCGGCCCGCGACTCGGAGCCGTCGGCGAGCGCACCATCGAGCGCTTCGAAGAGCTGCGCCGCTTCGCGGTGGTTCCCGCGGGAATCGATCGCCAGCGCGCGATAGAAGGAAAGCTCGGGGTGGGCGGGGAACAGACGCAAGCACGCCTCGAAAGCCGCCTGGGCCGCCTCCACCCGGTTGGCTCCGAGGAGCGGCAGCGCCGCCCGGAACAGCGCCGCGGTCAGCTCGCGCCGGTCGGCGTCCCGATCCTGCCCTTCGCCGTCCATTTCCCCGGCAAGCTGGACGAGCTTGCGCAGGTGCGCTTCGGCCACGTCGGGCTGGCCTTCCTGCAGCGAGACGCGGGAGAGCGAAGCGAGCACCCCGGGCGACTCCGGCCTGCGCGCCACCAGCCGCAGATATAGGACGCGCGCCTCGCCGAATCTGCGCCTTCCTTCGAGATAGGAAGCGCGGGCGAGCAGCCCGTCGCCGGTCCCGGGATCGATGCGCTCCGCGCGAGCGAAGGCCTCGTCGGCTTCGGAATCGGCGTGGCGCGCCGCAAAGGCAGAGCCCAGCTCCACCCATCCCGAGCTGGCGTTCTCGCGGAGCCGCGATCCCGTCACCGCCTCCTCTCCGGTGACGTCGTTGTCCGCGCCTTCCGCATCGAGCGTGTGCTCCCGCGCGACCGCCTCGAGGTTCTCGAGGACGGCGCGAGCGGCGGGGAGGTTGCCGGTGCTCACCTCCAGGTGGAGGAGATCGCGGTAGGCGTCGCCGTCGTCGGGCTCGCCGTGGATGGCGGCGCGAAACTGCCCTCGGGCGTCGTCGAGGCGCTCCTCGTTCACGGCGATGCGCGCGAGGAGCAGATGGGCCGGAGCGTGATCCGGCGAGCGCTTGAGAGCGGTTTCAGCCTCTTCCCGCGCCTCGTTCATGCGGCCGAGCCGGGCCAGCTCCTGGGCGTAGAGGGTGCGCAGGTGGGCCGAATCGGGATCGAAGACAAGCGCCTCGTGCAGCTCGACTGCTGCGGTGCCATGATCGTCGCGATCTCTGGCGAGCAGGGCGGCGAGATAGTGCCGGTAGGCTCGCGGGCTCACCCAGGGTTGCGGCTCGATGCCCGCTTCCGGGGAGGGGGCCGCGTCGAGGTCGGCGGCGGCGCGCGGCGACTGCGGCTCTTCGCGCGGCGGCGCGTGCCCGCAGGCGGCGGCCATCGCAAGCGCGAGCAGACCCGGCGCGAATCCTCCGCGCCGCACTTTGAAAGGCGGGCTCCTAGTTCCTCCCCCCGCTCAGCTCGGCGAGTTGGGCGCGGCCCGCATCGCGCGAGAGCTTGAAGACCATCTGACCGTTCTCGTCGAAATCGAGATCGAAGAGACCGCGGCCGGTGAGCGCGCGCATCCGCTCCTGCGCTTCCTCGCCGGGAAGGCCGCTCGCCTTGGCGATCTGATCGACGCGGATCTGCCCGCTGTTCTTGCGCGCGAGCGAGGTGGCGAGCTCCTCGAAGCCGCGCCGGTCGGTCTCTTCCTCGATGCGAGCCCGCTTGCGGCCGGCAATGACCGTGAAGACGCCGACGGCGGTGAAGATCGCGCCGACGAGAAGCCCGGTGAAGTAGACGAAGCCCTGGCCCTTCTCGAAAAGGAACGGCTTCGCCATCAGCAACGTGAACAGTGCGCCAAGGATCGCGACGAAGGCGCCGCCGACGGTGAGGATCCCGCTCGTACGCATGGGCGCTCCCCCTATTGGAACGACACCTTCGGGGCCGCACGCGACGCGGCGTCCGCCTTGAAGTACTCCTTCTGCGCGGGGAACCCGCCGATCTTCGCTACCCAGGCGCCAGGGATACCGCGCACGTCGGAGTTGTAGCGCTGGACGGCCTCGTTGTAGCGGTTGCGAGCCACCGCGAGACGGTTCTCGGTCCCCGCAAGCTCGTCCATGAGGCGCGCGTAGTTCTGATCGGCCTTGAGCTGGGGATAGGCCTCGGTGACGACGAGCAGGCGCGAGATGGCGCTGTCGAGCTGGTTCGAAGCGTTGATCTTGTCGGCCCGCGAGCCCGCGCCCATCATTGCCGATCGCGCGCTCGCGATGTCGTCGAACACCGACTTCTCGTGCTTTGCATAGCCCTTCACCGTCTCGACCAGATTCGGGACGAGGTCGGCCCGGCGCTGTAGCTGGCTCTCCACCTGGCCCCAGGCGGCCTCGACCTGCTGCTCCTCGTTGACGATCCGGTTGTACCCGCAGCCAGTGCCGAGCACGCCGGCGAGGAGCGCAGCTACTGGAATCCAGAACGGAAATCGACGCATTCCTCACCCCTTTGAATGGCCGCGTCCGAACATAACATGGCGATCTGCGACGCGCCGCGCGATCGGCCGCCCGCCTGTGGGGTACTCACTTCCCTCGCCCGGTATGTAGGTTGTTTGAGGGAACGCACGGCGGAGGGATGGGAGGTTGCCGCATGGCAGCCAGCTCGCGCCGCTCTTCCTCGGCGCCTCTACCACCGGCTCTAGTCGAGGAGCTGGCTACGGGGCGCATTCTTTTTGCGAGCACGGAATTCCTCGAGCTCTCGGGATACCCATCGGGTGAATTGATCGGCCGGGCGGCGGCCGAGCTACGGCTGTGGGCCGACCAGAAGGCGTCCGATCCGGTGCTCGCCGGGGCGCGGTCGACACCCGTGCGGGCGTCCTTGCGTACGCGATCCGGCGACATTCGCGAAGTCCTCGTGGCGGTCCAACCCGGAGCAGGTTGCGCCCTAGCAACCGTCGCCGTCCCCGTCGAGAACGGCTCGCGCCTGCACGAGATCGTGCAATCGGGGAAACTGTTCCTCGAGCTCGTCGAGAACTGCCGCGACTTCGTCTGCGTCGCAACGCTCGAGGGGCAGGTGCTCTACGTGAATCCCGCCGGCCGGCGGCTGGTGGGGATCGCTCCGGATGCCGACGTCACGGGGGCATCCCTCGGCGACTACTACACCAAGGACGGTGCGCGCTTCGTCCGGACCGTCGTGCACGATCGCCTCGTCGAACAGGGCTTCTTCCACGGCGAAGTGCAGATGCGCAATCCGGGCACCGGCGAGGTCATCGACGTGGAGATGGATTCGTTTCTCCTGCCGCCCCAGACGCCCGGCGATCCGCCGCTCGTCGCGAGCATCAAGCGAGACGTCCGCGAAACCCGCAGGCTGCAGGCCCGGCTCGCACAGGCCGAGCGGATGGAATCGGTGGGACGCCTCGCCGGCGGCATCGCCCATGACTTCAACAACATGCTTTCGGTGGTGCTGGGCTTTACCGATCTCGCCCGCGGACGGATCCCGGCCGGCCATCCCGCGGCCGCGGACCTCGACGAGGTCACGAAGAGCGCGGAGCGGGCCTCGCTTCTCACCAAGCAACTTCTCGCGTTCGGGAAGCAGCAAGCGATTCACGGCATGGCGATCGACGTCAACGAGGTCGTGCGCGGACTCGAGCGCACGCTGCGGCAAGTGGCCGGCGACCGCGTTCAGGTCGAGATTTGCCTGAGCCCGGGGCAGTCGGTAGTCAGCGCCGATCCGGGTCAGCTCGAGCAGGTGCTCTTGAACCTGGTCGCGAACGCGCGCGACGCGATGCGGTCGGGCGGCGTCCTGCGCATCGCCACCGGCGAGGAGGTCCTCGATGACGAGGCCGGCCATCGCGAGGCGCTGCCCGCGGGAAGGTACGCGGCCCTTTCGATTCGCGACACCGGCACCGGCATGGACCGCGCGACGCTGGAGCGCATCTTCGAGCCCTTCTTCACCACCAAGCGGCCGGGGAGCGGGACCGGCCTGGGGCTCGCCACCGTGTACGGGATCGTCCGGCAGACGGGAGGCGCGGTCCAAGTGGAGAGCGCGCCCGGCAAAGGCAGCGAGTTCCGCGTCCTCCTGCCGCGCACCGATCGGCCCACGCCCCGGTCGGTGCAGCCACTCAGCCGGCCGGCGGCGGCCAAGCGGCACGCGCGCGTGCTGGTCGTCGAGGATCGCGTGAACCTCCGCATCCTGGTAGAGCGGTGCTTGCGCGAGGCCGGATACGACGTGGTCGCGGCGGAGAGTGGCGCTGGAATGGCGGAGGCCGCGCTCAAGGCGGACGTCCTGCTCACCGATGTCGCGCTGCGGGGTCCGAGCGGACCCGAGGTCGCGGCGGAGCTGCGACGAAGGGCGCCCAGGCTGCGCGTCATCTACATGACCGGCCACGATCCGGAGGCGGCGCGCGCACTGAAACCCTCGGGGAGGCTCTTGCCCAAGCCCTTCAAGCCGGAGCAGCTGCTCGAGGCGGTGCGGGCGGAGCTCGACGACGCGGCCTGAGTCGGATACCGAAATAGCCGCGCGCTCGGAGCGTTTGTCGGTCGATGGATCGCGTCCCGCGATGGATCCTGGTCATCCTGCGCGTCCATCTCGGCGTCATTTTGCTGGTGACGGTGTCGGGGAAGATCGCGCGGAACGACTTCACCGCCGAGATGCTGCAGTTCTTGCGGCGGCCCGGAATGGCCGCCGCGCCTGCCTTCTATCGGGACTACATCGCTTCCGTCGTGATCCCGCATGCGCGTCTGTTCGCGGGGCTCGTCATCGCGGGCGAGCTCACCGGCGGGATCTCGCTCCTTTTCGGTCTCGGTACACGCATCGGCGCCGCGATTGCGATGGTCCTCTTCGTGAACTACATGCTCGCGAAGGGGCGGTGGTTCTGGTCGCCGGACAGCCAGGACGCCGCTGTCTTCTTCGAGGCGCTCGCCGTCTTCCTAGGTTCGGCGGGGCGGACCTTCGGCCTCGACGCCCTGCTCTTCGCGCGGCGAGCCCGCTGAAGCGAGGTGCTCGAGCACCAGGGCTTTCGCAGCGCGCGCCGACTCCTCGAGGCCTCGTCCCAGCGCGAGTCGCGCCGCGAGTGCGCTGGCCAAACGGCAACCAGTGCCGCGAGCCACCTTGTCGAGCCGGTGCGCCGCGAAATGGATGCAGAGATCTTTTTCGCAAAGCACGTCGATGGATTCCGGACCTTCCGCGTGACCGCCCTTCACCAGGGCTGCTCTGGCGCCGCGTTGAACCAGGTCGCGCGCGGCGGACTCGAGGGCGTCGGCAGATCGCGGCGGTTCTGCCAGACCGAGCAGGACCTGCGCTTCGAGCGCGTTCGGGGTCGCGATCGCGCCTGCGAACAGCTCTGCGTAGGCCTCGCGCGCCGCCTCGGGGCCGCCCTGGAAGAGGGCTCCACCGCTCGATGCGGCGAGGACCGGATCCACCACCGCGGGAAGCCGCGCCTCGGCGAGAAGCCCGGCGATGGCCCGCGCCATCGCGGGCGTTCCGACCATCCCGACCTTGATGGCGCGGACGGGCTCTTCTTCCAAGAGAGCGCGGGCGGTCTGCATGGCAAGCTGCGGCGAGAGCGGCTGGAACCCGTGCATGCGCCGCAGCGTCTGCGCGGTGAGGGCGGTCGGGACGCCGAGCGGTCGAGCACCGGCGGCGCGGATCGCCTCAACGTCGGCGAAGAGGCCAGCCCCACCGCTCGGGTCGAGCCCCGCGAGGACGAGGACCACCGGGGTCGGCGTCATTTCCGTGCCGCCTCGACCAGCGCGCGATAGAGGGGGCTCGACCCGGGCTTCGTGCCCGGGAGTACGGGGATCCGTCTTCTGCTCGTGATCGAGAGCGGACGGGATCTCGTCGCGGATGTCCTGGTAGAGCGTCCCGCCCAGCTCGACGGCGAGAAGCTGCATGCCGCCGCACACGCCGAGGACCGGCTTGCGCGCTTCCAGCGCGAGGCGAAGGACGCGCTGCTCGAACTGCGTGCGCTGCGGCTTCGTCTCGCCGAGGAGGCGGTGGGCGGCCGCGCCGTAGGCCTCGGGTGGGACGTCGAAGGCGCCGCCCGTCACGACCAGCGCATCGCAGAGCGACAGCGCTTGCCGGGCTGCGTCCTCATCTCCCGCGTAGGGAAGCACGATGGGGAGCCCGCCCGCCGCGAGCACCGCTTCCGCGTAGGCCTCTTTCAGCTCGTAGCGGGGCATGGAGGGACGTCCCGGGCGCTCCAGCGTCTTACCTTGATCGGGAGTGAGGCCGATGACGGGCCTAGGCACGGTGCCCTCCCCGGAAGGCTTCGGACATCTCGCGGGCCCTCGCCGCGGGATCGGGCGCGGCGCAAAGCTCGGCGATGGCCGCGGCGCAGGCGGCGCCCGCCCCCGCAACTTCAGCGATGCGGGCCGCGGTGATTCCCCCGATCGCAACGACGGGCAGCGGACGGGCGCGTTCTACCGCGCGCCGCAAACCCCCGATGCCGTGCGGCGTGGGAAGCGGCGAGGCGCCCTTCGAGCGGGTCGCGAAGATGGGACCGAACCCGACGTAGTCGACCCCCGAGCGCACTGCCGCGTCGATCTCGGCGTCGGAATGGGTAGAAACCCCGATGATGGCGTCGCCGCCGAGGATCTCTCGCGCCGCCTTCACCGGAAGGTCTTCCTGCCCGAGGTGCACGCCATCCGCGCCCGCGGCGCGGGCGACGTCCGGGCGGTCGTTGACGAGGAGCAGTGCCCCTCGCGTCCGGCAAAGCGTGCCTGCCGCGACGGCCAGACGGAAGAGATCTCCGGTCGGAGCGTTCTTCCAAGGAGACCGAAGTGGCAGACAAGCAGCATGATCCGCCCGTCCGGCAGCTCGACCGCCGCGTGGTGGAGCGATACGTGAAGAAGGGGATCCTCGACGAGAAGGAGTACCACCGCATTCTCAAGGCGCTCCCCGATCTCGCGGAGAAGGCGACCAGGATCGAGACCGAGTTCCAGACGGAAGGCGAGATCGGCCCGGCGCGGTAGGTCCTCGTGCACGCACGTGCTTTGCTAGCCGGCGCGCTCGCCGCGGGGCTTTCGCTCGCGGCACAGGCCGGGCCCCAGAGTCCTGCGCGACGAACCGCCGTGGTCGCGGCCGTGGATCGCACGCGCGCCGCGGTCGTCAACATCAACGCGCAGGAGGTGGTGAAGGCGCGTGCCGCCGAGGACCCCTTCGACGCCTTCTTCGGCCGCTTCCGGCGGCAGGACGAGGTGCGCAACTCGCTCGGGTCCGGCTTCGTTTTCGACGCGGCCGGTTACGTGCTCACCAACTACCACGTCGTGGCGCGCGGCTCGCGCATCCAGGTGAGCTTCGAGGATGGGACCGACTACGTCGCGAAGGTCGTCGGCACCGATCCCGGCGGCGATCTCGCCGTCCTCAAGATCCGGGGCGAGCGGAAGTTCCCCACGGCGCCGCTCGGCACCTCGACCGACTTGATGCTCGGCGAGCCGACCATCGCCATCGGAAATCCGTTCGGGCTCAACCAGAGCGTGAGTCTGGGCGTCGTCTCGGCACTCCACCGGTCGGTGCACGCCGAAGACCGCAGCTATTACGACTTCATCCAGACCGATGCCTCGATCAACCCGGGCAACAGCGGCGGGCCGCTGCTCAATGGCGACGGCGAGGTCGTCGGCGTCTGCTCGGCCATCTATGCCAATGCCCAGGGAATCGGGTTCGCGATTCCCATCGACCGTGCGCTGCGCGTCGCGCGCGAGTTGGTGAAGAGCGGCGAGCTCGCCTCGAGCTTCTGGGGATTCGACGGCACGACGCCCGATCCCAAGAACGGCGGCAAGCCAGGGGCACTCGTGACCGGCGTGGAGACCGATTCGCCCGCTGCGAAGGCCGGCTTGCGCAAGGGCGATCTGGTGGTCCGCCTGGATCAATCGCCGGTGCGCGACGCCGACGAGCTTCGCTTCCTGCTCCGCGACGTGCCGGTCGGGTCCCGGGTGACGCTGGGAATCGTGCGGGGCTCGGAGAAGCGCGACGTGTCCATTTCCCCCGCGCCGCTCACTCCCGAGCGGTCGATGGCCGCGTTCCGGTCGGCGACCGGGATCCGCCTCACCGAGATCTCGTCCAAGGAGGCGCGGGCGGCCGGGTACGACGCCCCCCGCGGCCTCGTCGCCATCGACACCGTCGAGCGCGGTTCCACCGCCTCGCAGGCGGGACTGCGCCGCGGCGACGTCGTCGTCTCGGTGAACAGCGCCGAGGTCGAGACGCTGAAGGACTTCGAAAAGGCGATGTCGCAAGCAAGGCGAAGCGGCGCGGCCGCCCTGCTCTTGCGCCGCGGCTACCGCTTGTTCGAGCTCGACCTCGATCTTGGGTGACGCATGGATCGCAAACCCGGCCTCGATTTCAACGCATTCGTCCTTTCACTCGGATCGAGCGCCCTCATCAACCTGGGGGAGGCGCCGGATCCGGTGACGGGAAAGACACAGGATCCCGATCTCCCGCTGGCGCAGGAGTCGATCGATCTGCTCGCGCTGCTGGAGGAGAAGACGAAGGGGAATCTGACCGCGGACGAATCGCGGTTCCTGCAGACGATGCTCTACGATTTACGGATGAGGTTCATCGCGGCGAAGGCGAAGCCGCGGATCACGCCGCCGCCGGAGGCGTCGGAGCGCAAGTAACAACACGGTTGGCTGGTCAAGGGAAAGTCGATTTCAAGCAAAGGGAGCCCGTGCTGCTCCGGGGTCCATGATCGATCATGAGGCAGCTTTTTCCCTTCGGGCAGTCCTCTTCCGATCTGCACGCAGTCTCGCAAGTTCTTCCGATCTCCACAGCGCCGCCTTTGCGGGGTCGCGGCCATTCGTGCGGCATGCATTCCGATCCGTTCGTACAATCCGCCGTCGTGGTGCAACGCGGTCCCCATGGAAACGCACCGGGGAGGAATCCCGCGTCAGGCTCGCTGCAAAAGCGCTGGCTGAGCACGTAAGCCACCTCGCGACGGTGCAAACATGCCAGAGGTGCATGGCGGTCATTGGTACCGTCGTCAACCCGGATCAGGCGAGCCGACACCGAAAACAATGTTCGAGGCCGAACGGCGAGCGGCCGGTGCGCTGGGCGCGCTCTGCACAAGACCTCCATCGGCATACGGTTCAGCCTGCCTTCGTCCAAGCCATCCGGAGTAGCCACGTCTGCGGCCTGACCACGAGCGACCGGTCTGCGACGGACGAGAGCCGGTCGATATCGTCGATACTGACCTCGCGCCCAGCGTGCCGGAACCAGTTCGACAGCACGTAGTCGACGGCATTGACGACTTCCCGGACCGTTTTCAGCACATGCATGTGGAACCGCTCGGCAAATACCTTGCCGCGCCGGCCGAGCGCGGCGTTCAGCCTCTTGGCCACGCGGATGGCGAGAGCCTGGATGCCGCGGGACAGCGCCGCTTGGTCATCCGCTTCGGCGATCAGGTGCAGGTGATTGCTCTGCAACGACAGCTCGGCGACGCGAAACCCATCGCGCTCGCGGGCCGCCTCGAGCGCCGGCAATACCGCCCGATAGCATTGCCGACTGCGCAGGCTCGCGAGGCCGTCTACCAGACGCAACGTCACGTGTACCGGGTGATGTCGCGAGAGCGCCGGCCGTTTGAGGTGCGGCACGGTACCGGGTTGCTTTCGGGGTCTGCCCGCTCCTTGGCGCGGACCACCACGACCCTTGTAATGCAAATCGAAGGCAAGTTGTCCGCGCCGCTTCATTGAAATTAGCATATATTGCCGAGCGCGTTTGTCAACTGGATTTGCGAAGATTGCGTGCGCGCGCGAGGCATTTTGTGCATGTGATAGCTGCCGCATCGTGCGCCACGATGCCGGCGACCTGCGCTCGGTGCGCCGCTTCCTGATCCCGCGGGTTGCAGAGGAGCATCCCGTTCTCGTCGAGCCAATGGAGGTCCCGCGTTTCCCGTCTCGACCGCATTGCACCGCCCTTAGATCGTTATCAACACGACCGCCACCGTTGCGCACGCGAGACCCAACGATTGCACACCGCGCAAGCGCTCACCGAGCACGACCCTCGCCAGCAGCACCGTGCTCGCCGGGTACAGCGACGCCAGCGTCGCAACGAGCCCCAGCGGACCGGTTCCCGCGGCGAGGACGTAGAGCGTGTTCGCGACCATGTCGAGCGCGCCGCAGGCCACGGCGGGCACCAGAGCCGCGCGAGAAAGGCGGAGGCCGGCCTTCGACATGAGAGCGGCGCTGGCGAGTAGCGCCGTGGAAACCGCGCGCGCGACGAGGAGCGGCCACAGGCCGGACCGGGTGCCTGCTCGCGCGAGGCAGACGAAGAACGCGCCGATCGCGACGCCGGACGCGAGAGCGATCCAGATGGACCGGTCGCGCGCAGTCGTTCGCGAAGCCGCGGCAGGATCGACGCCACGGCTGATCAGCCCGACCGAGAGCACGGCGGCGCCGATCCCGCAGACCGCGAGTGGGCCGGGCCGCTCTCCCATGGCGCCCGCGACCACGACCGGGATCGCGATCGCGCAAACCGCCGTCACCGGCGCGACGACGCTCACCCGGCCCACGGCGAGGCCGTAATAGAGCAGCGCCACACCGACCGCGCCGGTAAGGCCCGCTCCGGCGCCCCACCCTGCCTCGGACAGAAGCAGCGGTTCGCCTGGAAAGAAGGGCACCGCCAGCGCCACGACGACTAGTCCCACACCCTGGGCCAGGGCCGTCGCCGCGAGCGCCGCCGAGCGCCGGGCCGCGGCGCCGCCGAGAAAATCCGCGGTGCCATAGAACAGCGCGGAAAGAAGGGCGAGAAGAAGGGCCATTTCCCTACCGGCCGACGAACAGACCGTAGCGCCGCCCCGCCGAGGTCTCTTCGAGGACCCACCCCACCTGCGCGCCGGCGAATCGGTGGGGCCCGAGGCCGCATTCCTTGGTGAGCAGGAACCGTAGCAGCCGCCGTGCGTGGACGGGATCGATCCCCAATCCCTGCGCGAGCAGGACCGTCGACGCGGCCGTGAACTCGTCGAGCGGGACGCGACGCCCGTGCTCGTCCTCGGTGCTCCCGCCGTAGGAGACGTCCGTTCGTCCCAGCGACGCATCCATCGAGGAAGAAGATCACCGCGAGTCGGTGCACCTTCCCGTGCGCGTCGGCGGTCACCTGCAGCTCGCCGAACGGGGCGCGGTAGACGCCGTCCGCTCCGCGCACGAATGCCGAGGTCACGAGGACGTTCGCGCCCAGACGCGAAACCGGCGATCCGAGCAAGGAGCGATGCACTGCCCGCCGCGCGGCTTCCTCGATCCCCTGCAGCCTTGCCGCCAGCGCCGGCTGCGGACCGAGGCGAGCGAGCAATTCGGACAGCTCGCGAGCCGCGCCTTCGTCGTCGCCGAGCGCTTCGAGGGCAGCGGCAAGCTGCGCGCGCGCACCGGTGTGATCGGGATCGAGGGCCAGCGCCTCGCGCTGCGCGAAGGCAGCGAGACCCACCTCGCCCGCCTCCAGGAGCGCAAGCCCGCGATCGTGACGAGGCTCCGGATCGCGCGGCGAAAGGTCCGCAGCGCGCCCGTACCACCGCGCGGCGGCTTCCGCTCTTCCCGCTTTGTGCAGGAGCCGCGCGGCCTCGGACGCGACTCGCGGCCGCTCCAGCGGAGACGCATCCGTCAAGGCGCGCTCGAGGAGCATCTCCACATCGCCGCCCTCCGCGAGCGTGCGCCTGGCTTCGTCGAGGACAACCGACATGCAGTCATCCTACTCTGCTGGTCACGAAGGACGAGGAATGCCCCCGACACGCGTCTCGATGATCGCCGGCGCCACCGGCGAATGGCGCATCGAACGGATCCTGGCGATCCGCGGCGATCCTTTGCCCGTCGCGGAGCGGCTGCGGCGTGTCGAGGGAAAGCCGGGCTCGCCTCCCGAAGGGCGCTGGATCCTGCACGGTGTCCGCAGCCACGAGCGCTATACGACGCACGCGGAGAAGGTGCAGCTGACCAGCGCGAGCCCCGAACTGGGACGCCCCGGCATGCACGCGTGCCTCATTCCGATCCGCAAGTCCGCTGCGTGGTGGGCGCTCGCGCAGGACGAGCGTCGCGCCCTGTTCGAGGAGCGCTCTCGCCACATCGGCATCGGCCTCGAATATCTGCCGGCGGTTGCCCGGCGTCTCTATCACTGCCGCGATCTCGGCGAGCCGTTCGACTTCCTCACCTGGTTCGAGTTCGCCCCGAACGACGCGGGCCTCTTCGACGAACTGCTCCGCCGCCTCCGCCAGATCGAGGAGTGGAGCTACGTCGAGCGCGAGGTCGAAGTCCGCCTCAGCCAGGCTTGATCAGCCCTTCCAGAGCGCCTCGACATCGATGGTGACGAGGACGTCGTTTCCCACCACGAAGCCCCCGCGCACGAGCGATGCCTGCCAGCTCACCCCGAAATCGTGCCGGTTCAAGATCGTTTGCGCCGTGAATCCGGCACGGGCCATCGGTCCCTTGTCGACGCCGTCCTCCCAGTACGGAGTCTCCCACTGGCCGAGGTAGGTCACTCGCAGCGGAGCCTTGTGGGTCACGCCCCGGATGGTGAGGTCCCCGGTCACCGTGAATTCCGACGGCCCTCCCAGCTGCACGTCATTGCCCTTGAAGGTGATGAGCGGATGCCGCTCGGCATCCAGGAAGTCGGGGCTGCGCAGGTGATCGTCGCGCTGCGCCTCGCCCGTCCAGATCCTCGGGGCATCGAGAAACGCCTCGACCGACGATTTCTGCGGCGCCTCGGGGTCGAATTCGAGCGTTCCGCGCACGTTCTTGAAGTGGCCCCGTACCCACGTGACCATCATGTGCCGGACGCAGAACTCCGCCGCGCTGTGCCCCGGTTCGAACACCCAGCGTGCCATGAGCGCTCCCCTGGCCGACCTGGCAGCCGGCGATCGTCAGCTTACGCCTACACGAAGGTGGCATGCGCCTTGCCACGACGCGTCGCTGCGTTAGGTTGGCGACCATGAAGATGGACAAGTTCACAGTCAAGGCGCAGGAGGCCCTCCAAGAGGCGCAGGCCATCGCCCGCCGCCGCGATCAGCAGGAGATCCTCCCCGAACACATCCTCGCGGGCCTGCTCGCGGAGCAGGATGGATTCGTGGTGCCGCTTCTGCAGCGCATCGGCGCCGATCCGAAGCTCGTGCAAGCAAGGCTCGAGGAAGAGCTCAAGAAAGTTCCCCAGGTCCATGGCGGCGAGGGCGGTCATCTTGCCCAGCGCACGCTCAAAGTCCTCGACGCGGCCGAGGACGAGGCGAAGAAGCTCAAGGACGAATACGTCTCGACGGAGCACGTCCTGCTCGCGCTCGCCGGCGAAAAGCGCGGCGCGGCCGCGGAGGCGCTCAAGGCGAGCGGCGCGACCCGCGATCGCATCTCCCAGGCCATCGTCGCGCTGCGCGGCTCGCAGCGGGTGACGACGCAGGACCCCGAAGCGCAGCACCGGGCCCTCGAGAAGTACGCGATCGATCTCACCGAGCGCGCCCGCAAGGGAAAGCTCGACCCCGTCATCGGACGCGACGAGGAGATCCGCCGCGTCATCCAGGTACTTTCCCGCCGGACCAAGAACAACCCGGTGCTCATCGGCGACCCGGGCGTGGGCAAGACCGCCATCGTCGAGGGCCTCGCCCGCCGCGTGGTGGACGGAGACGTGCCCGAAGGCCTCAAGGACAAGCGCATCGTCGCCCTCGACATGGGCCAGCTCATCGCCGGCACCAAGTTCCGCGGCGAGTTCGAGGAGCGCCTGAAGGCCGTGCTCAAGGAGGTCACCGAGAGCGAAGGCCAGGTGATCCTCTTCATCGACGAATTGCACACCATCGTCGGAGCAGGCGCCGCGGAAGGCGCGATGGACGCGGGCAACATGCTCAAGCCCGCCCTCGCCCGCGGCGAATTGCACTGCATCGGCGCGACCACGCTCAACGAGTACCGCAAGCACATCGAGAAGGATCCCGCGCTCGAGCGCCGCTTCCAGCCCGTGATGGTGGGCGAGCCCAGCGTCGAGGACACCATCTCCATCTTGCGCGGCCTCAAGGAGCGGTACGAGGTGCACCACGGCGTCCGCATCCAGGACTCCGCGCTGGTCGCCGCCGCCACGCTCTCGCAGCGCTACATCGCGGACCGCTTCCTTCCCGACAAGGCCATCGACCTCATCGACGAGGCCGCCTCGCGGCTGCGCATGGAGATCGATTCCATGCCCGCGGAGATGGACGAGGTGCGCCGCAAGGTGCTGCAGCTCCAGATCGAAGAGCAGGCGCTGAAGAAGGAGACGGATGCGATCTCCCAGGGACGTCGCGCGGAGATCGAAAAGGATCTCGCGCAGCTCAACGAGAAGCTTTCCACGCTCAAAGCGCACTGGGAGAACGAGAAGCGCGCCATCGCCGCCATCCGCGAGGTGAAGAAGAAGATCGAGGACGCCAACCAGGCGATGGCCGACGCCGAGCGCAAGGGGGATCTGGGCGCCGCCGCGAAGATCAAGTTCGGCGACCTTCCCGCGCTGCAGAAGGAGCTCGAGGCGGAGAACGGGAAGCTCGCCGAATTGCAGAAGCAGCACAAGATGCTCAAAGAGGAGGTCGACGCGGAAGACATCGCGTACGTCGTCTCCAAGTGGAGCGGCATTCCGGTCGTAAAGCTCCTCGAAGCGGAGATGCAGAAGCTCGTCCACATGGAAGAGCGGCTGCAGCAGCGCGTGGTCGGCCAGGAAGAGGCGGTGCGCGCAGTCTCCAACGCCGTGCGGCGCGCCCGCAGCGGGCTGCAGGACCCGAACCGGCCCATCGGCAGCTTCCTCTTCGCCGGCCCGACCGGCGTGGGCAAGACCGAGCTCGCCCGCGCCCTCGCCGAATTCCTCTTCGACGACGAGCAGGCGATGATCCGGCTCGACATGAGCGAGTACATGGAGAAGCACTCCGTGGCCCGGCTCATCGGCGCGCCTCCCGGATACGTCGGCTACGACGAGGGCGGCCAGCTCACCGAGGCGGTGCGGCGCAGGCCCTACAGCGTGATCCTCTTCGACGAGATCGAGAAGGCGCACCGCGACGTCTTCAATGTGCTCCTGCAGATCCTGGACGAGGGCCGGCTGACCGACGGACAGGGCCGCACGGTCGATTTCCGCAACACCGTCGTCATCCTCACCTCGAACCTCGGCTCGCAGCACGTCGCGGGCGGGAACCACGACGAGGAGAAGCGGCGGGTGAATGACGCCATCCGCGCCGAGCTGCGGCCCGAGTTGCTCAACCGCATCGACGAGGTGGTGGTCTTCCACAGCCTCGGCCGGGAAGAGCTCACGCGCATCGTCGACATCCAGCTCGCGCGCCTCGGCAAGCTCCTCGCCGACAAGCAGCTCAAGCTGGAGCTGACGGACCGCGCGAAGGAGGCCATCGGCCGCGGCGGGTACGATCCCGTCTACGGAGCGCGGCCGCTCAAGCGCGCCATCCAGCGGATGGTCCTCGATCCGCTCGCGATGAAGGTGCTGCAAGGCGACTTCGCGCCGGGCGACACCATCCGGGTGGACGCGGGAGCCTCGAGCGACGTGCTGACCTTCTCCAAGGTGCGGGGGCAGCGCGCAACGGGCGCCCCCGCGCCGCAAGTCCTGCACTAGAAGGCACGATCCTTCACAGATCCCGCGGGAGGACGTCGGAACCGAGATATACGGTGGCCGGATTTCGAGCGCCGCAGTCCGACCGAAATGCGCTTCTGGATCGTACTGTTCGTATGCGGTTCCTCGCTCGGCGCATACGCCGACGTGATCCGGCTCGCTGACGGCCAGGTCATCTCGGGAAAAATCCAGTCGTGTCAGGGGGGCGAGATCGTCGTTGCCCCGCCTGCCACGGCGCCGGTCCTGGTCAAGGTGGCCGACGTCGCTAGTGGCGAAGGCGTGGACATCGAGCGCTGCCTGGGAGGACCGACGCCCTCCCGGGACGCGGTCGGCGGCCGCTGGTACGGGGCGCAGATCCTCCTCGCGGAGCTCGCGTCCCTTGGGCTCGGGCCCGTGGGTGCGTGGACCAACACAGGTTCGCTAGCCCTGGTCGGCGCTTTTGGGGTGCTGTTTTCGCCTGCGATCATCCACGGGATTCATGGAAACTGGGGCCGGGCAGCCGGCAGCGCAGGCATCCACGTCGGGCTGGGACTCGCGGGGGCATTTCTCGGAGCTGCGGTCGGATCGGGTTCTAACGACGACGACGAGGGTCTGCGCGCGGCCGGTGGCGCCGTGATCGGTCTAATCGCCTCACAAATCGTCGCGACGACCATCGACGTCGCCTCCTTCGCATACGAGGACCCCCCACCCAGGGTCTCGATGGGCGTGCTCTTCCGAGAGACCGCCCCGGATCGTCGTGGTCAGCGCGCCGCTCCTGCGGGCCTCTCCCTCACCCTCCGCTTCTAGATTGCGCACGCCTTCGAGCTCCCGGATCACGGGTGCGGAATCAAGGCAGCGTAGGATGTTGCGATGGACGAGGCGCTTCTTCGCCGCCTGCGCGAGTCGAGCGGGCTGAGACTCGACCGCGAGGGCCGTTTCTTCCATCAAGGCACGCCCATCGAGCATGCGCGGACGCTCGCGGTGCTCCACGCGGGCCTGCACCGCGCGGAGGACGGACGCTGGGCGACGCGCATCGGCAAGGACTGGGCCTACGTGGACGTCGAGGACGCCGCGCGATTCGTGCGCCGGATCGAGCCGCGCGCGGACGTGCTGCGCGGCCAGCTGGCTACCGGTGAATGGGTCGAGATCGATCCCAGGACGCTCGCGTCCGGCGCCGAAGACGCGCTTTACGTCCGCCTCCCCGACGGGGAGCGCGCACGGCTCACGCGTCCCGCGCAAGTTTCGCTTCTGCCGTTCCTCGCGGAAGCGGGCGACGCTTTCGAGCTCCGCCTCGGCGAGCGCACCTTTCCCATCGGCAAGGACGCTGGAAGGGAGCCGGTCAGGAAGATGTGAACGGCGGCGGACAGAGGGGGGTCTGGTCCGCCGCCGCCCACCCGTGGCTCACCGGCTGCCCTCCGGGAACGCCAGGCGTTCCGTCCGCAGCCGTTACTTCCACGCTGGTCGACGCAAGCTCTGACAAACGTGCTGTCGTCTACTCACACACCCGGGGCGCGTGCCGTGTGACAGCCTTTCGGGCGGTTTGTAGGGCGCGGATTTTTGCGCCTGATTTCAATGACTTGGATACGACACGCTCAGTCTTCGCCAGCGTCCTCCGCCCGCGGGTCCGCGTTTCCGGGAAGGTAGAAGACCTCGTCCAGGCAGAGGCCGTGGGACGGCGCCGTCTGTCCCGCGCGGGTCCGATCCCTCGCCGCGAGCAGCTCGTCGATCGATCCCGGGTCGCGCTTCCCGTGCCCGATCTCCACCAGCGTGCCCGCGATGTTGCGGACCATGTGCTTGAGGAAGGCGGTCGCCTCGATGGTGAGTCGGATGCGCTCGGCTTCCGGCCCGACGCGCTCCATCTCGATGTCGAGGCGGCGCACTTCGCGAACGGTGGTTTTGGCGGGGCAGTCCGCGGCGCGGAAGGCGGAGAAGTCGTGCCGGCCGAGCAGCGCGCGGGCGGCGGCGCGCATCGACTCGGTCTCGAGCGGCCGCCGGATCTCCCACACCCTGCCGCGCAACAGCGGCGAGCGCACGGGCGATCGGAGGATCTCATAGACGTATCGCTTCCCGCGCGCCCATCGCCGCGCATCGAATCCGGGCGGCGCTTCCTCGGCTCGCACGCAAGCGATCTCTAGCGGGAGGTGCGCGTTGAGGCCCGCGGCCCAGGCGGAGAGCGGAAGATGGCGCGGCGCCTCGAGGGAAGCCACCTGCCCCCGCGCATGGACGCCGGCGTCGGTCCTGCCGGCGCCGGTCACGCGCACGGGCGAGCCGCAGAGTTTTTCGATCGCTTCCTGCAGAACGCCCTGCACGCTCGGGCCGTTCGGCTGCACCTGCCAGCCGACGAACGGCGCGCCGTCGTACTCGAGCGTGAGCTTCAAGGACATGGCGCCCGGGGCGCGCTACTTCGCCTCGTCCTCCACGATCTTCTTCGCCGAGGCAGGGCGCACGGTGCGCGCCTCCTGCACCTGCGACGCCGCGTAACGGGCGATCAGATCGTTGACGTTGGTCGTCTGCAAGGCGCCGCCCTTCCCTCCGCTCGGGACGAAGAGGATCTGCTTGCCCTCGAGCGCCTCGGCGACGCGGAGCTTGACCATGGTGCGTCCGCCCGCGCCGCTCATGGCGGCGTTCTGCTTCTCGATGCCCTTCGCGCGGGCCCGCTTCTCGGCGAGGATCGCCTCCGCCTCGCGCTGCGCCCGGAAGAGCTCCGCGTCGGAGCCGAGCTTTGCCTGATCGAGCTGTCCCTTGGACTTGGCGATCTGCTGCGAGACCTGGCCCTTGGCGGTTTCGAGATTTCGCAGCGCCTCCTGCTGCGCCGCCTTGCCCTCGCTCACCATCCGCTCCGCGGTCTGCTCCGCGAGCTTCTTGTCGTGGATGACCTTCTCGTACTCCGGATTGAAACGGTGCTCGCCGAGGATGACGCGCTCGACGATGACGCCTTCCGGATCGAGGACCGCGGCGAGCCGCTGGCGGGCTTCCTCCGCCTTCTCGAAGCGCTTGTCGGAGACGTAGAACTCTTCGCTCGTCATCGTGTTGAGCACGTCGCGCACGATGCTGCGGCAGGCCGGGCGGACGAGGGCATCCTTCACCTCGAGATTGTTCCGGCCGACGTGCGCGAGAAGATATGCCGCCTTGGCGGTGTTGATACGCCAGGCGACCGTCACGTCGACGGCGATGTCGTTGCCGTCGTGGGTCTTGAACTCCAGATCGTCGCGGCTCGTCCGATCGCCGCGCGACTTGTCGGCCACCATCTCGAGATTTTGCAGCGCGACGTTGTAGACGTTCCAGTCGGTGATGAAGGCGGGGAACGTATAGGTCGCTCCTGGCGGGTACGTCTGCGGCTGGATCCCTTGCTCTCCGAGGACGCCGAAGAAGGTCAGCTTGCGGGTGAGGACGCCGATCTCCGTCGAGTCGGTGGAGTGGAAGGTGCAGCCCGTCGCGAGCAGGAAGAGCGGAAGGATGCGCTTCACGGCTTCACCCCCACGTCGAAGCGGCGTAGGAGCGCGCGCAGATCGAGGGGATTCATCCCCGACTCGCCGTCCGTCGGCAGCACGATGACCTTGGTGTTCTTGAGCGCGTCGGCCATGCGCAGGCCGACCATGTTCTCGCTGCCGACGCCGCGGAGCGCTTGGTTCTCGAGCTCGGTGCCCTGCGCCTCCGCGAGCTTGACGAGGAGATCGCCGTCGGCGGCGCGCTGGCGGCGGTAGAGGTCCGCTTGCGCTTCCAGCTTCTTCATCTCGGCATCGCCGCGCGACAGCTCGACCTGGACCGCGGCGGCGCCCTCGGCGACGATCTTGTTCTTGAGCGCCGCGGCGGTGGCCGCCTTCGCTTCCGCCTCGTTCTTGTAAACGGTCTGGTCCTGGATCTTCCGCTGCTCGATGGCCTGCTGGTAGCGCGAATCGTAGATGTACCGGCGCACGTAGACGTCGACCACCTCGATGCCCTTGTCCTTGAGCTCGGCCGCCAGGGCGACCTTGGCGTCGTGCGCCTTCTCCATCCGCTTGGTGCCCTTGTAGAAGTCCTCGGCGTCGAGCTCACCGAGGGCCCGGCGCAGATCCTGGGCGGAGCGCGGGATGACCGCGGCGTCCTCGAAGAGCCGGCCGAGGCCGATGGTCTGGATGACGCGAAGCGGATCGACGATGCGGTAGAGCACCGTCGCGTCGACCCGCACGTTGTAGCCTTCGCTGGTCTGGATGTTGATGGCGGTGGTCTGTCGATGGCCCTCGACGTCCTCGCCGGCGGTCTCGCTGCGCGAATTGGTCAACTCGAGGACCTGGAGGTTGGTCGGGAAGCGGTGCATCGTCTCGCCGACGCCGACGTAATGCAGGCCGACGCCATAGATGGTCGGCTCGATGCCCTTGCCGAACTTGCTCTGCTTGACGCCCGCCTCGCCGGGCCGGACGTAGGTCGTGCACGAGTTGTAGCCGAGGAGCAGCACGACCGAGCCCGCGATGACGAGCCAGCCGAGCCGCGAGATCTTACCCAACCTGCCCGCGGTCCCAACACTGACCCGCGGAATGGTAAACGCCATTTGCGACTCCTATCGGGACCGTACGCGGGAAGCGGCTCCGGATTCCGCGTCGCGCGCGGTGCCGGCCTCCTCGCTTCCGATTCCGAGCGCTTCGTGGACCTCGCTGAGCGGCCGGTAGGCATCGAGCGTCTCGCCTTCGCGGGCGAGGTCCTCGACCAGCTTTTCCAGCTTCTTCTCGTGCTTTCGCCGGTACCACCAAAGATAGGCGTCCGGCAGGAACGGCCCCAGCACGAACAGCGCCCAGGGCACCCACTTCTCGTAGATCGGGATCCAGGGGATCCAGACCAGGAGCGCTCCCAGCACCAGGCCGAAGAGCGCGAAGGCGCCGCGAGCGATCAGATCTCCGCCGCGCCACAGACCGTAATCGTTTGCCGCCGCCGCGTTCTCGGCCTTGGCCAGCGCGAGATACCGGGGAAGGAGCACGCTCTTCACCACCTCGCGGGCCCGCTTCCAGTGCCGGGGAACGTCGATGCCCAGCTCGCAACACTGCTTCTCCATCTGCTCGAGGGCCTCTTCGGCCTCGCGCTGCAGCAGCGAACGGGCTTCCTCGTCGAAGCGGGCAATCGCCGGCCTGCGCACCTCGAAAAGCGAGACGAGGTGGCTGCCGATGGCGGCGAGCCCGTACTTCGCGGGAACCATGGTGGAGTTTCTAACACGGGGGCCTACCCCGCCGGCCGCGGCAGACTGGCGCCCCCTGTTCGGATTGCGCGCCGCGCTGTACTACCTTGCGCGCCGAGGACTTACATGCTCCCCGCGGAGGCCGCTCCATGAACGCGCCCAGGGGCCGGGTGCTGGTGGTCGATGACGAACCGATGGTCGGATCGTCGATCCGCCGGCTGCTCGGACGGGATCACGACGTGGTGGTGGTGCAGAGCGGCAAGGACGCGGTGGCGAAGATCGCTGCAGGAGAGCGCTACGACGTCATCCTCTGCGACCTGCTCATGCCGGAAATGACCGGGATGGACGTCTATGCCGATTTCAAGAGCCGCGACCCCGATCTGGCGCGGCGCATGGTGTTCCTGAGCGGCGGCGCCGTCACCCAGAAGGCACGGGACTTCTATGAGCAGGTGCCGAACACCAAGATCGAGAAACCCTTCGACGCCGCCCGCCTTCGCGCGGTGGTGCAAGGGTTCGTGAAAGGGTCCGGGCTCTGATCACGGCCGCTTGCGAGACAGGCTCCGCTGTGGGTGCCGCAGCGGACCGTGCTTTACCGCAGCACAGAAATTCTACAGGCGTTCACAGCGTCTGATAGGCTCGGGCTTCCATCCCGGCGAACGCGACGGAGGGAGCACTTTGGCGGACATCCAACCGAGAGGGCGAAACGGGGGGGCCGAGGCGAGCGCGGGGTCTGGTCCCGCCGCTCCGCCCATCGAGGGCGTTCTCGTCGCCCGGGTGCCGGCGGCGCGCCTCGAACCGTTCCTCGCCCGCACCGCCCTGTTCCAGGGTTTCGATGCCGAGAACATTGCCCGCATCGCGCCGCTCTTCGTCCCGCTCGAGGTACGAGCGGGAACCGAATTGCTCCGCACGGGCGCCCCAGCCGAGGGAATGGGAATCGTCTTCTCGGGAGAAATCGTGGTGAAGCTCGCCGATGCGGAGATCGAGCGACTCGGTCCCGGAGAATCCTTCGGCGAGGCCGCGCTCCTCGGCGACGGCACGAGCCCGTATACGGTGGTCGCCGATGATCCGTGCCGCGTTCTCTGGATCGGTGGCGACGCGGCGCAGACCATCGTACGGACTGGCCCGGCGACGGAGGCGGTCTTGCGGCGCCTCTCGACCCAGCTCTCGCGGACCTGCGCGCTCGACCGCGCCGAGCTTCCCCTCGCCGAGGTGGTGGTGACCGAGCCGCTCCGCGCCGCGCGCGAGCCCGTCGATACCCCGAAGGCGCAGGCCAAGGTCGCGACCACGGAGCAAGCCCCGGCGCTCCCGGCGGGGACCGTTCCCTTCGTCGAGGTGGCCGACTACGAGCCTAGCGCCTCCGTGCTCTCGATGGTGCCGGCGAAGCTCATCCGCCAGCATCGGCTGCTTCCGCTACGGCTCTCGGGCAAGAAGCTGACGGTCGGGCTCGTTGCTCCCCGCAACCAGGGAGCGGTGGCTGAATTGAAGCGGGCGCTGCAAACGGTCGACCTGGAGGTCGTGGCCATCTCGGCGGACGATTTCTACCACGCGCTCATCCAGCACAAGCTCGATCCGGCGTTCGCGCCCAAGCAGGCGAAGACCGGCGGTTACTCGATCAATCCGGAACAGCTCACCTTCGAGACCGCCGCCGACACCGACCGCGAGCAGAACCCGCCTGCCCGCGCCGTCGGCGACGAGGTGATCAAGTTCGTCAACAAGATGCTCGTCGCCGCGCTCGACCGCGAAGCGAGCGACATCCACGTCGAACCGACCTCCGGCGCGCCGCGCATCCGGTTCCGCGTCAACGGCGTGCTGCAGGACTGGAACGAGCCGGTGCCATCGGCCGCGACGATGAAGACCGTGGCCGCGCGCATCAAAGTGCTGGCGGGGCTCGACATCACCGAGCGCCGACTGCCGCAGGACGGCCGCATCGGTGTCAACGCCGGCAAACGCGAGTTGGACCTTCGCGTCTCGACGCTGCCCGCGAACCGAGGCGAGAAGATCGCCCTGCGCATCCTCGAGGCCGGCGCGACCCGCAAGCTCCAGCAGATCTTCTTCGAGGACAAGGCGCTTTCCGCCGTTCGCCGCGCTCTCGATCGGCCCTACGGCGGCATCATCGTCGGCGGCCCCACCGGATCGGGAAAGACCTCGTCGCTCTACGCGATGCTCAACGAGCGGCGCTCGACGCGGCCCGACACCAACATCCTCACCGTCGAGGATCCGATCGAGTACCGCCTCCAGGGCGTGACCCAGGTCCAGGTGAGCGCCTCGCATGGCCTCACCTTCGCGCGCGCCCTGCGCTCGCTGCTACGCCAGGATCCCGACGCCATCGTGGTGGGCGAGACGCGCGATCAGGAAACCGCCGTGCTGGCGCTCGAGGCGGCCATGACCGGCCACCTGCTCCTCACCTCGATCCATGCCAACACCGCGGTCGCCGCTCTGCAGCGCCTGGAGAACCTGGGCTGCTCGCGGGCGCTCATCGCGCAGTCGGTCGCGCTGATCCTCGTCCAGCGGCTGGTACGGCGGCTCTGCGCGGTGTGCAGGAAGATGGAGCCGCTCCCGGCCGCGCTCGCCGAGGCGCTGGTGGTGCGCAAGGTGATCGACCGCTCGCAGGCGGCAATGCCGATGCCGATCGCGCTCGGCTGCGAGGCTTGCAACCACACCGGTCAGGCCGGGCGCGCCGTGGTGATCGAGGCTCTCACCCTCACGGACGACCTGCGCAACGCGATCGCCGCGGGGCGGCCCCTTCCCGACATCGAGGCGCTCGCACTGCAGTCGGGCGCGCTCTTGCCCTTCTCCTCCTACGCCTCGGCGCTGCTCGGCCGGCAACTGGTGGGGGCGACCGAGCTGCTAGGAGCACTCGCCGAATAGGCTGGCGAGCGGACCCTGGTTGCGATCGAGCGCCGCGAGGCCACCTTGTCGGCATGGACGACAAGAGGAAGCAGGACCGGAACGAGGGCGAAGGCAACAAGATCGCCGACAAGAAGTACCGCGACGCCGCCACCGACTTCGCCAACCGGAACGATACGGTGAAGGCGGGCCTCGATGCCGAGCGCGATCTGCAGCAGCGCAAGGGCGAGCTCGAGAAGGCGGAACAGGCCGGCCGCTCGCACAGCAAGGGCGACCTCCCGAGCGATCTCGATGGCAGCGGCTTCGACGAGACGTAGCCGCTAGTGACCTCGAAAGCAGGCGATCGCATCCTCGCGAGCCGGGATCGAGTCCTGGCGCTCTGGGAAGAGCGCGTGCGCAAGGAGATCCCGACCGCCGCGCAGGAGGAGCGCGCCATCATCATCAACACCTTTCCCGGCGTCCTGCGGCAGATCGCGGAGGCCCTGTCCCCGAAGCACCCGCGGCGGACGGCGACCGAAGGGTCCACCGTCGCCGAGGAGCACGGCGGCGAGCGGGTGCGCATGACGCAGTTCCGGCTCGAGGACGTGATCCACGAGTACGCCCTCTTGCGCGAGGTGCTGGTCGAGGTGCTCGAGGAGCACGAGCCACTCACTCCCGCGGAGCGCAACTCGCTTCACTCGTCCATCGACGAGGCCACGCGGAAAGCGTGCACCGCCTACGCCCTCGTGCAAGCGGGCTTCCGCGAGCAGTTCGTCGCGGTACTCGCCCACGATCTCCGCGGCCCGCTCAGCGCGGCGAAGGCGTCCGCGAGCCTCATCTTGCGCAAGCCGTCCGACCAGAGCGTGCCACGCTGGTCCGCCCGCATCGTGGAGAGCGTCGACCGCGCCGATCGCATGGTGCAGGACCTCCTCGACGCCATGCGGGCACAGGCCGGAGGGTCCCTCGATCTCCAGTTCAGCGAATGCGACATCGTGGAGGTCGTACACGAGGCCCTCGACCACCTGCGCACGGTCTACGGCGACCGCTTCGTGCTCGTCGCTCCAGCGCCCGTGCGCGGCTACTTCGGGGTCGATCCGATGCGGCGCGCAGTCGAGAACCTGGCCATCAACGCGGTGAAGTATGGGGCCGCCGGCCGGCCCATTACCATCACCGTGAAGGAGTTGCACGAGCGCCTCTTCATCCTCGTCCACAACGAGGGCCGGCACATTCCTGCCGAGCAGCAAGCGACGCTCTTCCGCGCTTTCCAACGGCTCGCGGCCGAAGGCGGCTCCCACCGCGGATGGGGACTCGGCCTCGCCCAGGTTCGCGCCGCGGCCGAGGCGCACGGCGGGAGCATCGCCGTCGACAGCTTGCCGGAGCTCGGGACGACCTTCACCATCGACGTGCCGGTCGACGGACGGCTCGGCGCCAAGGGCCGCAAGCCCGGCGATCCCGATCGGTCCTGAGCGCTACCGCCCCAGCACGTACTGCCGCAGATACTTGACGGCCAGCGTCCCGTGCGCGAGAAGCGCGTCGTCGAAGGCGCGCTGATCGAAGGACCCTTTCGCCCGCACGTCGCGCTCCAACCGCACGATCTCCGCCCAGCCGAGGAAGTACTGGCAGAGCTGGGTCGAGTCGAGCTTCGCGCGGGTGAGCTTCTTCTCGGCCTGCGCGCGTTCCTGGAAACCGTCTTCGATCATGAAGCGCAAGGCTTCCTCGTCGGTCATCGCGCCGCCCTGCAGCCCCACGTCGAGGATGGCGTTGGCGGCGACGATCATGCGGCCACGCAGATCGAAGAAGTGATAGCGGTCGTTGTCGGCATCGCCCAACCCGTCCTTGACGACCAGTCCTTCTCCGTAGACGGCCCATCCCTCGGCGAACGGTCCGCTCCACAGCGTCGCGCGAAGCACCGACCGATCGCGCCGGGCGAAGTAGGCCTGTGTATGGTGGCCGGGGATCGCCTCGTGCGCCGCGGTGAGGGCGATCTCGTAGTTGTTGTTGGCGCGCAGGTAGCTCTCGATCTTTTCCTTGGGCCAGCTCGAATCCACCGGATCGACGTAGTACGTCCCGTGGAAGGGAGCGCCGCGATCGAGCTGCCCGGGCGAGAGGTACTCGGCCCCGGCCGCCCCGCGCTTGTATTCCGGCATCGCCTCGACCGAGAGCGTCTCCGGCGGCGGAAGCTCGACGATGTTCTTCGATCGGACGAGAGCGCGCAGGCGCTCGATCTTGCCGGCGCTCGCGCTGACCAGCGCATCGGGCGCCGGATGATCCTTCGCGAGAGCGTCTTTCACGCGCCCGATGAGCTTCGCTTGTTCCGCCGGCGGGGCGTTTTCCGGCGGCACCCCCTCGCCGCGGAACAGCGACCTCGCGAGCTCGCGCGACACCGAATACAGCTCGCCGCGCGCGGCGGTGAAGTCCTCGCGGGCGAGCCGGACCAGCTCTTCCGGCGCGAGGTCGGTCTGGAGCGCCAGCGGGAACTTCTTCCGGTACTTCTCCGGCCCGAGACGCCAGTCGGCGCCGACCCGTTCGGGAAGAACCTTTTCCAGGAACCTCTGGTAGTTCTGCAGCGCGAAGACCGCCTCGGTGCGCGCCGTCTCCGACTCCGCGTCGCCCTTGGTGAACGCCGGCAGCTCCTTCTCGAGGAAGGCGAGCCGCCCGGCGTTCTCCTTCACCGCCTGATCGAGATGAACCTTGGAGACCTTGCTCTTCGTCAGGTACCGCTCGCGGCTCTCCACGATCCGGGCAACGCCGCGCAGCTGGGCCGCGACGGCGGCGCGGCGCTCCGCCTCGGTGCCCCAGCTGCCGTGCACGATGTCGGAGATCCGGGCGGCGATGATCTCGCGGGGATCGTAGTAGGTGAAGGAATCGACGAGCCTCGGGCTCCAGGTGAACTCCCGGATCTCCTCCAGCTCGAGCAGCTCGAGGGCGATGGCGTCCGCCATGATGGCGGCGTCCACCTGCTCGTCGCGGGACATCTTCGATCGATCGAGAGCGGCCAGCTCCTTGCTGTGCTCGGTGAGCTCGGAAATGCGGAACCGCACGGCGCTCGTGCTCAGGTCCCAGTGCCCTGTCACGAACCTGTGGTCGCCCATGTAGTCGGCGAGGTGCGGCTTCGCGCGGAAGAGGCCGGAGAGGTAGCGCTCGGCGAGCGAGGCGAGATCGCCGTGCGCGCCTCCTTGGGCCTTCGCCGGGGCGGGGGCCGCAGGCTGCGGCTGGGCGTGGGTCTCGCTCTGGGTCTGGGCTTCCCGGGCAGGGGACGGCGCGCCATTCGCGGGTGGAGACGACGCCTTCGACGAGGCGCAAGCCGCGGCGAGGACGGCGAGGAGCGGCACGGCGAGACGGCGCATGCGGAGACCTCCGCTTCCGGGGAGGCCCGCCTGTGTATCCGATCCTGACGCCCGGCGGTTATCGCGAAGAGGACGCGAGTCGGCGGAGGGCGGCGTCCGTTTCCGAGACGAGCCGCGACACGAGCTCAGCCGCGGGAACCCGCCGAACCATCCGCGTACCCTGCCCTGCCCACAGCGAAAGGAACTCGGCGCGCCCCGCTTTCGCCGCCGCCGTCCGCAGGGGCCGCGTGAGCGCGTTCCACCTCTTCCATGAACCGGTTCACGATCCCGCGCGCGGGCCGGCCGGAGAACGCCCTCGTCAGCCGGGTCGAGTCGTCGCGCGCAGAGACGAGGGCCTGCTTGTAGCACTCGGCCGCACCGGCCTCGTCGGTGGCGAGGAAGGCGGTGCCGAGCTGGACGGCGGAGGCTTCGAGAGCGAGCGCAGCCGCGATGCCGCGGCCGTCCATGATTCCGCCCGAGGCGATGACCGGCACGCGCACCGCGTCCCGGATCTGGGGCACCAGAGCGATGGTGCCGACCATCGAAGTCTCGAAGGCCGAGGCGAAGGTGCCGCGGTGCCCTCCCGCCTCGCTTCCCTGCGCGACCACCGCGTCGACGCCGGCCTTCTCCAGGAGGACTGCCTCTTCGACGGTGGTCGCGGTGCCTGCCACGAGCAAGCCGCGTTGCTTCACCGCCTTCATGGCGCTGTCGGGCAGCATGCCGAAGGTGAAGCTGAAGAGGGTCGCTCCTATCTCGAGGCAGGCAGCGACTTGATCGGCGAAGACGTCCGCCGGAACGGCGGGCGCGGCGGGCGGTGGCAGCCCCACCTCGGCGAACAGCGGCGCGACGCGCTGGAGCACGCCGGCCGTGTCCTCCGGCGGGCCGGGAGGACGGAGCGGCGCGAACAGGTTGATGCCGAACGGACGCGAAGTGAGGGAGCGGACCGCGCGCCCCAGCTCGACGATCTGCGGCGGGGTCAAGTAGGCGGCGCCGATGGATCCGAGCGCGCCCGCCTCGCACACTGCGGCGACGAGGCGGGGCGTGTCGCCGCCGCCCGCCATCGGGGCTTGCACGATGGGATGCTGGATGCCGAGTCGCTTGGTGAGATCGGTGGTGATGGGCATGGGGGGCTTCCTCCGTGCTCAGTCGGGAAAGGATCGCAACGGCAACACCCCCACGTCCGGAGTGGTCGTGCGGGCGGCGTTCATCACCGTCGCGAGGAACGAGTAATACCCGGTGAGCCCGAGCAGATCGACGACGCCCTGCTCGCCGAAGGCCTGGACCGCGCGGTGGTAGGTCTCCTCGCTCACCCGGCGGTTGCGCAGGATCTCCAGGGACAGGTCGTAGGCGATCCGCTCCTCGGGGGCGAGATCGTCGGGCCGCCGCCCGTCCGCGATGGCCTCGACGGTCTTGTGCGGAAGCCCCGCCTGGAGCGCGAGCGGATAGTGGATCTGCCACTCGACCTGCTGGGTCCACTCGCGGCAGACGAGGAGGACGACCATCTCCCCCACCCGGCGCGGGAGCGGGCTCCGCAAGCGCAGGTAATCCCCCATCGACTTCGCGCTCAGCATCAATTCCGGGCTGCGCAAGAGCGGGACGAAGGGCCCGGACAGCGGCTGGCGCCCTTCCCTGGCGAACTCCACCAGCGCCTTGCGTTGCACCTCGCTGTACTTCGCCAGGGGAAGCGGCGGCATCCGGTCCTCCGCCCGTGCGCACGCGAGAAGGGCGACGATCCCGATGGCGGCCAGGCCGGCGACGGCTGCGGCGATCTTCGTTCCAACGGGTGCGCTCCACATGGCGCTCCTCCTCCGCGCGCCCTCCGCGGGCGCGGCGAGGAACAATGTGGCCGATCCCGACCCGTGCGCGAAGTGCGAAGATCTCGCGCGATCGATGAGGAAACCTCATTGATGGGATCAGGACGCTCGCGCCAGCACGGCGGCCGGCGCGGGTGCGGCGCCCTGCACCACCCCGCGCACCAGCGTGGCGAGTCGCCGCGCGGCGGGGCTCATGGGCCGCGGCACGTACAGCGCGAAGGGCATCTCGGGCAGCGCGGGCAGCTTCTCCGCCTCACCGAGAATCTCGATCGACCCGGAGCGCATGAGCGCCGTGCGGCAACCGACGGCGAGACCCGCTTCGAGCGCGGCGCGCAGCCCGAGCAGGCTGGGCGTGCGGAGGACGACATTGGAGCGCCGCCCGGCACGCTTCAGCGCCGCCTGGGCGGCCTCGATGTATCCGCAGGGCGGGTCGAGGACGGCGAGCGGCAGCGGATCGAGCGAGGCGAGCTCGCGGTGTCCGAGCCACACCATCGGCTCGCGCCGGATGACGCGCGTCGCGCGGCCGCCCCGGAAGCAGATGACGAAGTCCAGCTGGCCCGACATGGCCTGCTCGAGGAGCGACGCGGACTGCGCGACTTTCACCTCGAGGGTCACGCCCGGGTACTGCTGGGCGAAGTCGGAGAGGGCGCGTGGGAGCACCCCGTCGGCGAGATCCTGGACGGTTCCGAGGCGGACCGGTCCTTCGAGGCGCTCGTCGGCGAGCGCCGCGATGGCGCGCTCGCTGGCGTTGAGGATCTCGCGGGCGTGCGGGACGAGCAGCTCGCCGGCGCGGGTGAGGGCCTGGGTGCGGCCGTCGCGGCGGAAGAGGGGATGGCCGACGAGCTCGCCGAGCTTGGACATCTGCAGGCTGACGGCGGAAGGGGTGCGGGCGACGACTCGCGCGGCTGCGGCCATGGAGCCGGTCTCGACGGTGGCGACGAAGGTACGGAGCAGCTCGAGGGGGAGATCCTGCATGAGCAAACCTCGCGCAGAGGGCGAAAAGCTGAGCGGAGCTCAATATAGCAGCGTGCCCGTGCGCGAGCACGAGTCCCGAAAACCCGCACTCACACGGCTCTTACGTCAGGCCTCCATCACCGCGAGCTCCGCAATCGCCGCGCGAATCGACGGAAGCTGCGGCACGGAAGCCATCTCCAGGTTGTCCGCGAGCCCGATGCCGGGGACGAAGGCGCCCGCGAGCAGCTTGGGCGGTGCCGCGAGGTGATAGAAAAGCTCGTCCGTCGTCCGCCGCACGAGGTGCTCGCCGAAGTTCGTCACTTCGGTGTCCTCGTTGACGAATAGCACCCGGCCGGTGCGGGAGACGGATTCCTTCACCCGCTCCCAGTCGTACGGCCAGAGCGAGCGGAGATCGATCACCTCGACGTCCAGATTCTCCTGGGAAAGCTCTTCCGCGGCCTTGGCGCAGAGGGGAAGCGTGCGTCCGTAGCTGACCACCGTGACGTCGCGGCCCTTCCGGACCGTGCGTCCCTCTCCGAACGGTACGAAGAGGTCGGGTGTCTCCGGCCATTGCGGCTGCCACTTGCTGCGATCGCCGAGGGGCGCATCGATCAACTTGCTGAGCGCCCTGTCGTCGCCCGGCTCACCCGGGATCTCCTCGCCGGGCGCGTTGCGAACCCGCATCAGCGCCTTGGGCACGAGGAAGAAGCAAGGATTCGGATCGACGATGCAGGAGAGCAAGAGCCCGTACGCGTCCCGCGGCGTCGAGGGCATGGCGATCTTGAATCCGGGAATGTGCGTCGCCGTCGCGTCGAAGCTGTGCGAGTGATAGATGCTGCCGCGGATGCCCGAGCCGACCGGCGTCATGATGGTCATCGGGAGGTTCCAGTCGCCGTTCGAGACCCAGTACATCATCCCGGCGAGCTTGAGCAGGTCGATGGTGTTGTAGGCGTAGTCGCAGAACTGGATCTCGCCCACGTTCCGGCAGCCGGCGAGCCCGAGGCCGATGGAAGCCCCGACGATGCCGCGCTCGTCGAGCGGCGTGTTCCACGCGCACTTGATCCCCTGCGTGGCGGTGAAGGCGCCGCCGAGGGGCGGGCCGACGTCCTCGCCGAACACGTCGGTGAGGTCGTGGCGCTCCTCGGCCACGTGTAATGCCATCCGGATCGCTTGCACCATGTTCGACATGTGCGGCTAATTCTCCCGGACCAGATCGCGGTCGGCGAAGATGTTGTCGTGGATGGTCTTGCCGTCCGGCTGGGGCTCGTCGCGCACCTTCTTGTGCGCCTCCTGCAACTGCGCGGTGAAGCGCGCGCGCAGGTCGTCCATCTCCTTGCGTGAACGCAGCCCCCGCTCCTCGAGCTTGCGCTCGAATCCGACCAGGCAGTCCGCCTCGTCGGTCATCCGGTTCGCGCCCGAGGCGCTCGAGTGTCCGTAGAGGCGCGAGACCATCGCCTCGAGGAGGAATGGCTTGCGCTCGCTGCGCACATACTCCATCGCCTGCGCGATCTCGCGGTAGGACGTTTCGGGATCGTTCCCGTCGATGGTCTTCGACTCGATCCCGAAGGCCTTGCCGCGCTCGCTGATCCGCTTCTCGCCGTGCTGTCCCTGGTAGGCGGTGGAGATGCCCCACTTGTTGTTGGTCACGATCATCAGCACGGGGAGCAGGTTGGCGGGACGCGACGACCAGATCAGACAGGTAGAGAAGTCGCCCTCCGCCGTCCCCGCGTCGCCGCCGGTGACGATGGTGATTCCGCGACCGCCTGCGCGCTTCTGGGCGAGCGCGGTCCCCGGAGCCATCGAGTGCTGCACCTCGATGGGCGAGCTGACCGGCACCACATTCCACTCGCGCCTGCTGTAATGGCCGACGAAGTTGCGCCCGCCCGAGAATGGATCGGTGACCGTGTTCTTCATCTGCCGGAGCGAATCGATCGGGTCGCCGCCCATCGCCAGCCAGGTGCCGCTGTTGCGGTAGTGGAAATGGCAGTAATCGAACTGCGGGCCGCGGCCCTTCTGGACGAGCATGCCGAGCGGGACGTTGAACGCCTCTTCGCCCGGCCCGCCGATCCAGAAGTACCCGTCGCCCTGCTTGTACATGTGGATGAGCCGCTCCTCGAGGGCGCGCGCCTTCACCATCAGCTCGTGCATGCGGAGCAGGAGCTCGGGTGAGATCTGCGATTCGGGCGCGCTGGGTACCGGGCGCAAGTTGGTGCTCACGGCGACTCCTTGCCGCGCGGTAGGAGCGCGGCACGTCGGAAACGGCTAGGCGCCCCCCTCGCTCGCGGCCTCGCCACCGGCGCCGGGCGAGCCCTGCGTCGCGGACGGCTCCGGCGGGGAGGGCTCTGCGGCGGGTTCCACCGGCTCGGGCGGCTTCGACGGCTCGGGCGGCGGCTTCGAGGGCTCCGCCTGCTTGGGAGGTTCGACGGTTCTCGGGGCTTTGCCGGAAGGCTCGCCGGTCTGGCCGCCCGCTCCGGGCGACCCCTGCGTCGCACCGCGGCCGGCGAGATCTACGTAGCGGGACAGCTGCGTCCAGGCGAGGAAGCGATCCGCCTCCGCGGACATCGACGCAGCGATGCCCGGCTGCACGGGCTGGTCTGCCCAGGCCTCGGCATACGCGTCGAACATCTGCTGCGCGAACTCCAGCGCGCGCTGCGCCTCCTCCAGCACCTCGCGGTCCGACCTCCACGGACCGGGCGAGCGGCGGGGCGCGGCGGCCCGGCGCACGGTCGCGACGGTGCGGCGATAAGTCAGGACCGCCCTGGAGAGTTGCGGAACGGCGGCGAGCATTCTCGAACGTAGCTCGACGCGGGGAGAGGGAGGGCCGGAACTTTCGGCGGCACCGCCGACGGGAGGGGGCGGCTGCGAAGGAGTCGCAGTTGGCGGTGCTGCCGCCTCGGGCGAGGGCGTCTCGGAAGGAGCTTCGGTGGCAGGCGCAGCGGCTTCGACCTGCGCCGGCGGCGGGCTCCCCTCGGGAGGGGCAGCGGACGCCTGCGGGGCGGGCGCCTCGCCCTCCTTCGTTTGACCAGCCTCCGGGACGGAAACGGTAGCCGTGGCGCCTTCGCCCGTAGCGGGCGGCGGCGGAGCGCTGCGCCGCGCCTCCGAGGCGGCAAGCTGCGCGAGCGCCAGAGGGAGATCGCGCAGGAAACGGGAGAGGTCGAACTGATCCTTGCCCTCGTACAGGCGGGCCAGGGACGAGGCCACCCGCTCGAACGGACCGCTGCGGATCTGCTCCGTGACCCGCGGGAAGTCCGCGAACAGGCGGCGCTGCGATTCCAGACGCTCGTGGACGGTGGTGGCGAAGGCCAGCGCGCCGAGGGCCTGCTCGATGTCGCGGCGGATCGCGTCGCGCAGCGGTGCCCAGCCACCCGTAGGAGCGCCCTGCCCTTGTGCTCCGGGACGGCCCTGTTGCGGCGCGCCCGGCGGGGGCGGGCCTCTTCTTTGTTTCGGCTTTCTCGCGGCCATCGGCACCTCGGAGCGCCCCTTTTCAAGCGGATCGCGGCCCCGAACGCAAGCAATTGTTCGGCCGCACTGTCCCACGTCATCTGATCGAGGCACTTTCATGCTAGCAGGAAGGAATGCCGACGTTGCGCCCGTACGCGCCGAAGGACTATCCGCACTTCCTCGCGCTCGATCTGGAGACCGCCGTCGACGCCCTCGGCGAGTCGACCGACCGCGAGCGTGCGCTGCTGCGCGAGCGGTGGCCCGGCGTCCTCGCGGAGTTGCACGGATTCACCCAGGAACGCTTCGGCGCACCGGACGCGTTGCTCTGGGTGCTCGAAGGGGAAGGCGGACGCTATCTCGGACATCTCTGGCTCACCGAGAAGCGCGACCCGGCGGGCGCGCGGATCCTGGAAGTCACCACCATGGGCGTCGTGCGCGAGGCCCGCGGCGAGGGTCTCGGGCGCCTGCTCATGCAGAAAGCCGAGTCGGAGGCCCGCGTGCGTGGAATCCAGGACATCGAGCTGTCGGTCGCCGGCAACAACCGGCGGGCGCGGGAGCTCTATCGCGACCTCGGTTACGACACGGTGCGCCGGACGATGCGCAAGCGGCTGCGGGCCTGAGCAACGCGCGGGTCGTCACGGTCGGCCATTCCACGCGGACGTTGCGGGACTTCGTGCGGCTCCTTTCTGCGAATGGGATCGCGGTGGTGGCCGATGTTCGCAAGATTCGCGCGTCCCGCGCATTCCCGCACTTTGGCGAAGGGCGGATTTCCCGCGCTCTCGAGAGAGCAGGCATCCGATACGAGCCCCTTCCGGACCTGGCCGGACGGCGGCCGAAGTCGCCGCAGCCACAAGGAAGGCCCTGCTTCCGGAACGCTGGCTTCCGCAACTACGCCGACTACATGCTCACTCCCGGGTTTCGCGCCGGAGCGCGGCGCCTCATGGCTCTCGCCCGCCATGGTCCCGTCGCGGTGCTTTGCGCAGAGGCCGTTCCCTGGCGGTGCCACCGGAGCCTCATCGCCGACTGGCTGGTGGTCGAGAAGGGAGAACCCGTCGACGATCTGGTCGGCGATGCCCGCCGGGCGCACCGCCTGACTGCCTGCGCTCGATCGGCTCGTCGTGTGCTACTGCCACCACGGCGTGCGCAGCCTGCACGCCTCGCTCATCCTCGGGGCGGCGGGATTCAAGGACGCGGTCTCGCTCCGGGGCGGTATCGATGCCTGGTCGCAGCTCGTCGATCCGGCGGTCCCTCGATACTGAGTGGTCGATTGCAAATATCCTATACTCACGCGATGCCGAAGAGCCGCGCGGCGGTGCCTCCGAGCACGCGGGCCTCGTCGGAAGCCGGGAGGCGCAAGGCGCGAACCACGTCCAACTCGCGCGACCACTCGTAAGGAAGGTTGGGAAAGTCCGTTCCGTAGAGGATGCGGTCCGGGCGCCTGCGCAACATTTCCGGGTCAGGCCCCCCCGGGAACCAGCCCGCGATCGCCATGGTGGTGTCGAGATAGAGGTGCTCGAACTCGTCGAGCATCGCTTCGAACTCGGCCGGCTCGTCCCAGCCGAGATGGGGCACGATGCAAATGGTGTCCGGATGCCGCGCGAGAGCGCGCCGCAGACGCGCCGCCCCGGAGATCGCGCGCACGTCGATGCCGTACCCTTCCGAGGCCGGCTCGCGCCCGCAGTGGATGACGAGCGGCTTCTGGTGCCGGGCGCAGGCGCGGAAGACGGGATCGAGGCGCTCGTCGTCGGGCGCGACCCGCATGACGTGCGAGTGGATCTTCACGCCCGCGAACGGCCCCGCGAGCGCCTCCTCGAGGATCTCCTCTGCGCCTTCCTCGCCCGGGAAGACCGTGCAGCAGGGAACGATCTCGGGATGCTCGCGGGAGATGACGAGCGTGAAGTCGTTGAGCGCGCGCGCCATCCCGGGCTTGTGGGCGTAGGGCAGCGCGACCATGCGGCCAACCCCGCCCTCGCGCAGCGTCCGCACCGCCTCGGTGACCCCGATCCGGTAGCGGATCTCCCAGGCGTGGTCGCTGAACCAGCGCCGGATCGCCTCGGCGAGGCGGTCGGGGAAGAGGTGCACGTGGGCATCGACGATCATGCCCCGCCTCTAGCCGAAGCGGGCGCGAATGCAAGGTCGAGTGCGCTTCAGGCAGCTCGCGGGCGGAAGGCGAACATCGCGCAGATGCGGTCGAAGAGGTTCCCCTCTACCGCGGCGAGGGACCCGGCCGGCTCGACCGCACGCGCATCCGCGAGACCGATGCGGCGCCGCGCGATCACCGTCGCCAGCTCCTTGCCCACGTCCGGATTCGACACGAAGACGCGGGAGAAGGCGTCGCGATCCACCTCGAGCAGTCCCGCCTCGGAGACGGCCACTACCGTGGCGCTGCGCGGCTCCCCGGTGAGGACCGACATCTCGCCGAAGAAGGCGCCGCGCTCGAGGCGGGCCACTTCCTTGTCGCCCTCGATGCGGACGGAAAGCTCGCCTCGCGCCACCAGATAGAAGGTGTCGCCCGTCTCGCCCTGGCGGACGACCGACTGGCCGGGTCCGTACTCGAGATAGCGCGCCCGTTCGGCGAGCATCTTGCGATCGTCTGCGCGGAGCGCGGCGATGAAGTCGATGCGCGAGAGCAGGTCGTCGGCCTCGGCGAAATTCTCCCGGCGCCGCCGCGCCTCCGCCTCGGAAGCGCTCTCGCGGAAGCTGACCGTCTGCTGCGGGTACGGCATGTCGATTCCGGCCCGGCGCAGCGCGTACCAGATCGCCTCGTACACCTCATCGAGAGTGGCGCGCTGCTTCGGGTAGCTCTCGCCGAAGAAGCGGACCTTGTAGAGCGCGCCGTTCGGGTCGAACCCCGAGAGCAGGACCCGGGGCGCCGGGTCCTTCAGGACCAGGCTGCATGAGGACACCGCCTCGCGGAGCACCGCCTTGCAGCGGGCCGGGGCGACGTCCATGTCGAGGACGAGAGCGATCTCGACCGAGTCGTGCAGGTTGGGCCGCGAGTGGTTGTGCACCACCTCGCGGCTGATGAGCGAGTTGGGAACGAGAAGCTCGTCGTCGTCGCCGGTGAGGATGCGGGTCGACCGCCAGCCGACGTCGACCACCTTCCCGCTCCACTTCCCGAAGCTGACGAACTCGCCTTGCTCGAAGGGCTGCTCGGCGTGGAGGGTGAGGCCGCTGAAGAGGTTCCCGAGCGTCTCCTGGAGCGCGAAACCTAGCACCACCGAGAGGAGCGCGCTGGTGGCGATGAGGCTCGAGAGATCGAGCCGGTACTCGTGGCGGAGGACCGCGGCGGCCATCCCCACCGAGATGGTCCACACGCCCAGGCTGCGGAGGATGCGCGGGACCAGCCTGCCGCGCAGGCGCAGCCCGGCGAAGACGAAGGCCTCGAGAATGCGCAATCCCGCGAGCGCTCCGCAGAGAAGGCGGGCAGTCGCGGCGGCGCGGTGGAGCGAGGCGCTCTCGGGACCTTGGAGCAGGAGCATCGCGACGCAGGCCGCGAGATCGAACCCGACCAGGATGTGGGCAGCGCGAAGCTCGAAGGCGAACGTGCGACCCTTCGCGCCGCGGCGCCCGAGGACGCGACGGACGAAATCGAGCGCCAGCCAGAGGGCGGCGGCGCCGAGGAAGCGAAGGACGTCGCTCTGCGAAGGCACGGCTCATCGTCGCGGCTGGATGGGTCCTTGCGCAACGCGGTGTTCGTGGGGGCTTTGGCCCCTCATGTGGGAGCGCGGATGCTTGACTGGCCCGCCACGGCGCAAGCTACCGTTTCTCCATGCCCCGCCGTCTCGCGTTCGCCCTCGCGCTCCTGGGCGCCGTTTGCGCACAAAAGGCGCACGCTGCCACCGGCGAGACGCTCGCCCGGATCGAAGGGGGCGGAGCCAACGAGGACGCCGCGCCGGAAGGCATCGTGACGCGCGCGTCGGGCCATCCCGATCACCCCCGCACGCTCGAGGAAATCCGCAGGTCGGGGTACATCCGCATCCTCACCCGCAACAACGACACCAGCTTCTTCATCTATCGCGGCCATCGCATGGGCTTCGATTACGAGCTGGGAAAGCGGCTCGCGCAGCGGCTCGGCATCCGCGTGGACATGGTCATCACCACCAACTGGGGCGACATGGTTCCCCAGCTCTTGCGCGGCGAGGGCGACGTCAGCGCGGCCGAGGTCACCGTCACCGAGGCGCGCAAGCAGGAAGTCCTCTTCGCCGCACCTTGGGGGCACACCCGCGAAGTGGTGGTGTATCGCGCCTCCGCCCCGCCCATCGCGGCGCCCGGAGATCTCGCGGGCAAGGAAGTGCACGTCCGCCGCAGCTCGGCGTACTTCGACACGCTGACCGATCTGTCGCGGACGCTGGAAGCTCGTGGGCTGCCTGCCATTCGCGTCCACGCCGTCCCGGAGGACTGGGAGACCGACACCATCCTCACCGCCGTCTCCAAGGGCGAGATCCTCTACACGGTCGCCGACGGCCTCCTCGCCCGGATCCATGTCGCTTCCTTCGCGGGGCTGAAGATGGGACCGGAGATTTCCGCGGACCGCGATCTCGCCTGGGCCGTGCGGCCGGGCGACGTGAAGCTGAAGAAGGAGATCGACGCGGTCTTCCGCGAGCTGCGCAAGAAGCCCGACTTCAATCTCTTGCGCCACAAATACTTCGAGGAGGATCGCAGCTTCCAGAAGACGCGCCGGAACGAGCTCTACGCCAGCGAGACCGGCACCCTCTCGCCCTATGACGCGATGGTGCGGCGCTACGCGCAAGAGCACGCCTTCGACTGGCGGCTTGTCGCAGCGCAGATCTACCAGGAGAGCCACTTCGACCCGCGCCGGAAGAGCTGGGCGGGGGCGTCGGGCCTCTTCCAGCTCATGCCCGCCACCGCCCGCGGGCTCGGCGTCGACGACCCGACCGATCCGGAGCAATCGATCCGCGGCGGCCTCGAGTACATGCAGAAGCTCCAGGACCATTACGTCGACGTCCGGGACGACATCGAGCGTTATCGATTCGCCCTCGCCGCGTACAACACGGGATCGGGGCACATCGACGACGCGCGCAGGCTGGCTCGCGGGGACAAGAAGGACGCGAAGAAGTGGCGCGAGGTCGCGCCATACGTCCTGCGCCTGTCGCAGCGCAAGTACGCCTCGCGCACCCGCTTCGGGTACTGCCGCGGAGCGGAGCCGGTCGACTACGTCCGGCACATCGACGAGCGCTTCGCGGGGTACGCGCAGCTCGTCCCCCGCTGACTCACAACGACGGCTTGCCCGGCGTCTTCACGGCAACCCCGAGCTCGTGGAAGAGGAACGCGCGTGAGTCGGTCAGCTCCTCGATCCGTTCCTTCACCGAAGTGCCGATGCCGTGCCCGCTCGTGGAGCTGGTGCGGAGGAGCACCGGCCGCCGCGACCGGGTGGCCTCCTGGAGCCGGGCCGCCATCTTGCGCGACTGCATGGGATCCACTCGCCCGTCGTTGTCGCCCGTCATCAAGAGCACCGAGGGGTACCGGACGCCGTCCTTCACGTGGTGGTACGGCGAGTACGCCTGCATGGCGCGGAACTGCGCCGGATCCTTCACCGTTCCGTACTCGGTCACGTTGAAGACGCCGTTCGGCGACTGCTCGATTCGCAGCATGTCGTAGATGCCGACGTGCGAGACCACCACGCGGAACAGTTCCGGGTGCTGCGTCAGCGCCGCGCCCATGAGGAGGCCGCCATTCGATCCGCCCTCGATGGCGAGGCGATCGGGCGAGGTGTAGCCGGCCTCGATGAGGTGCTTGGCGCAGGCGGCGAAGTCGTCGAAGACGTTCTGCTTGTGAGTGAGCTTCCCGGCCTCGTGCCACTCGTTCCCGAACTCGTTCCCGCCGCGCAGGTTGGCGATGGCCAGCACCACGCCTTGCTCGAGGAAGACGTGGGAAGTGTCCTCGTAGTGAGGCTTGACCGCAATGTTGAATCCGCCGTAGCCCGTGAGCAGCGCGGGGTTCTTGCCGTCGAGGCGCGTGCCTTTGCGACGGAGGATGCTGATCGGCACCTTGGTCCTATCGCGGGAGATGCACTCCTCGCGCACCACCTCGACGTCGCTGAAATCGACGGTCGGCTTCCGGAACAGCGCGGTGCGGACCGGCTTCGCGAGCTTCGGATCCAGCCGCAGGTACGCGAGCGGCTCCCGATAGCTGGTCCAGCCGAAGACGAGGGAATCGCCGTCGAGGCGCTGGAGGTCGGTCACCGTCGAGACCGGATCGGTATCCACCGCGCCGAGGTCCTTGCCGGCGAGATCGAAGATGCGCAGGCGCGAGGGACCGCCCAGCATCTCCGAGACGTAGAGGCGGGAAGCGGCCGGCTCGATGGCCTCGATGACGCCCGGCTGCTGCTCGACCACGGTGCGAGCGCTCACCAACGAAGGCGAGTCCAGTCCGATGCGCACGACCTTGCCGCGCGCCGCGCCCGCGAGGGAAACGAACCAGAGGCCCCCGTCGAGACCGATGCTTCCCTGTACCAGCCGGTCCTCGAACCGCGAGACCTGGGTCCAACCGGCATCACGCTTGACGTAGAAGGCATGCTCGCCGCCATCGCCGTTGGCGACGTCCGCGAGTACCACGTCTCCTTCGCTCGACAGCTCGATCTCCGCGATGCGCGGGAGGCCGCGGCCCATCTCGTACCGGTCCGCGCTCTCCGGCGTGCCGAGCTCGTGCCGCCACACTTCCTGGAAGAAGGCGAGGTCGGCATCGGGCTTTTCGCCCTTGCGCGGATAGCGCGTGTAGTACACGGCGTCCGATCCGGCGGCCCACGCAACGCTGCCGCCGGCGGTCGGGTACTGGATGCGAGCGATCCGATCCGGCAGCTCGCGTCCGGTCGCCACCTCGAAGACGTGGAGCGTTCCGTCCTCGCTGCCGTTCTTCGACAGCGATACGGCGACCAGCTTCCCGTCCGGCGACGGCTCGTAGAAGTCGATGGTCACGCGGCCCTTCGGCTCGCGCAGGTTGGGATCGACGACCACGCGCTCCGAGCTACGATCATCCGGCCGGGTCAGCTCGACGAGCACGGGTTGCTGCAGCGAAGGATCGATCTTGAGCGCGAAGAGATGGCCGGGCCGCGGGCGCACTCCTTTGTAGGAGGCCTCGCGCCGCGTGAGCAGCTCGGTGAAGCGCTTGCGCAGGACGTCGCGGCCCGGCAGCGCATCGAGCACCGCCCGCGCGTGCTTGTTCTGTCCGGCAACCCACTTGCGCACTTCGGGATCCTCGGAGGCCTCCAGCCAGCGGTAGCTCTCCACGACGCGAACGCCGTCGTAGTCGGTCGCCACCGGCTTCTTGGCGGCCTTCGTTCGCGGCGCCGAGGCGGAAGAGGAGCGAGCGCGAGTTGCCCGCCACCTCGGCGAACTCGGTCGCCGTGGCTCCGGGGCAACTGACAGTGGCGCTGACGCCGGTTCCCTTCAGCTCATACCAGAGCGCCTCGGTGAACGAGTTCACGAATGCCTTGCTCGCGTAATAGACCGCCATGAAGGGTCCGGGTGGGAACCCGGCGGTGGAGCCGATGTTCAAGACGCGCCCGCTTCGCCTGGCGATCATCGCGGGCAGGAAAGACCGCGTGAGCACCACGAGCGAAGTCATGTTGAGCTGGATCATCTCCAGCTCGCGCTCGAGCTCCAGCTCCGCGAACGCGCCGCTCGCGCCGGAACCGGCGTTGTTGACGAGGAACTCGATCTGCACTCCGAGTCGGGCGACCTCCTCCACCACGCGGTCAGCCGGGGTCGCCAGGTCGGCGGGCACTACTTCCACTTTTACCCCGTGCGCCGACCGCAACTCGCCGGCGAGCGCGTCGAGCCGATCCTTGCGCCTCGCCACCAGCACGAGGTCGTGCTTGTCCGCGGCGAAGAGCCTCGCATACTCGGCGCCGAGGCCGGACGACGCTCCCGTGATCAGCGCTGTTCCCATCGCGCCATCGCTACCATGAGGGCAATACGTCGTCTCCCTGACAAGGTGGCGAGCAGTGCGCTCGCGGGTTACCAGAAGCGCCATGAAGGCGCGCACCGTCGTCTATCTCGTCGCCGCCTTTACGGCGGTCGTACTCGCCTTCGTCGGATCGACGATGGTCGCACAACGTGCTGCACGAGAGGTGCGAGACCTGTCGCTGCGCATCTCTCGCGACGCCGCTCCGGGGATCGAGACGATGGCGACGGTCCGGTCCGAGGTGCGACGCATCGAAGCGCTCGTCCGTGGCGAGGACGAGCGGCCGGGCAAAGACATCGAAGCCGAGATCGCCGACGCGCGGCAGAAGCTCGATCGCGCGCAACTCCGCTTCCAGGCGCTCCCCCCGATGTCCGACGCCGAGCGCGCGGTCTTCCCCCGTCTTCTAGCCGCCGTACGCGCTTTCGACGAATCGGTGGAGCGCGCCCTCGTGCAGAAACGCGCCGGCCGGATACCGCCTCTGCACGACATGCTGCCCTACGGAGAGGCCGCGGCGGATACGGCCCAGGAGCTTCTCGACATCGACGCGCACGAAGCGGAGCAGATGGCCGCCAGCATCGAGACCACTCACGAGCGGGCCAACCGCCTTGCCCTGGAGCTCGACGCGCTCAGCGCGATCCTCGCCGCCATCGCGGCGTGGCTGGCCGTGCGGGCCGTCCGCCAGGTCCTCCAGTTGCAAGAGGAGAACCGCCAGCTCATGGAGCGGAAAGCCGCCGAGCTCGAACAGTTCGCCGGGCGGGTCGCGCACGACGTGCTGAGCCCCCTCTCCGGCGTCTCGCTGGCGCTTTCGCTCGCGGAGAAAACGGGCGGCCCCGCCTCACACAGCGCGATTTCGCGCGGAAGGTCCAGCCTCACGCGGGTCCGGTCGGTGGTCGACGCGCTGCTCGCGTTTGCCCGCGCCGGGGCCATGCCGGACCCGGGAATCCATGCTTCGGTTCCCGAGGTGTTCGCCGGGCTCGAAGAAGAGCTGCGCCCGCCCGCCGCGGCGGAGAACGTCGATCTCGCCATCGAACCGCCGCCGGACGTTGCCGTGGCTTGCTCGCCGGGGGTCCTCGCCATCCTGCTCACCAACCTGGTGCGGAACAGCCTCAAGTACATGGGCGAGGCTACCCTCCGCCGCGTGCACGTCTCCGTCCGCCCGCGCCGCGCCTCGGTCGTCTTCGAGGTCGAGGACAGCGGTCCGGGGGTTCCCGAGGACCTGGGCGACCGGATTTTCGAGCCGTACGTGCGAGGCAAGGAAACCGCGGCGAAGAAGAGCGGAATCGGCCTCGGTCTCGCCACCGTCAAACGCCTGGTGCTGGCCCACGGCGGGCAGGTCGGAGTGCGCCGGTCCTCGTCCGGCGGGGCTCTTTTCTGGTTCGAGCTCCCCCGTGCCGAGGGAGAGAGCGAGCCCGGGTCCGTCCGCTCTCCGGAAGAGCCAGCGCAACCTGCTTGACCCTGGTACCGGGTACCAGTAGGGTCCGGCGCCTTTCCGGGAGACCCCCGGTGCCTTTGCTCGCTCGTCCTCCCGCCCGGCCGGCGGAGGTTCGGGGAGCCGGATCGGAGAACAGATGAGCTCAGGGCCGCTGCATTTCGAGACCAGGAAACAGGACGTCGTCGTAAGATACCGCACGCACGACCGCGACACGGGTTCTCCCGAGGTACAGGTCGCGCTCCTCACCGAGCGGATCCTCTACCTGACGGAGCACTTCAAGACCCACAAGAAGGACCATCACTCCCGTCGCGGGCTGCTCAAGCTGGTAGGCCAGCGGCGACGCTTGCTCGACTACCTCAAGACCAAGGACTCCATGCGGTACAAGAAGCTCATCGAAGGGCTCGGTATCCGCAAATAACGATCTGCCGGGGGGCGCCAGTGGCATGGCGCCCTTCGCTGCATTAGGACTATCGGCGGCGGTTCGGTGGAAGCCGGTCGGTCCCTCCTCGGAAGAGGAAATGAGTTTCCTCTCGCGACGAAGGCTCCGAACGCTCCCCCCGGACAGGCCGCAGCGGCGGCGAGAAGCCGTCGCGCCTTGACCGGGGCACGTCCCCGACGAACGCAAACGAAGAAGGAAGACGCCGCGGGGCGGCGAAAGGACGTTGCGCATGGATGCCAAGACGGTGACCGCAAAGGTCGGGAACCAGACCATCACCGTGGAGACGGGGGCGCTCGCCAAACAGGCCGACGGTTCGGTCGTGTTGCGCGCCGCGGATAGCGTGGTCCTGGTGACGGCGGTGAGCGCCAAGGAGAAGAAGGAAGGGCTCGATTTCTTCCCGCTCACGGTGGACTACCAGGAGCGGCTCTCCGCCGCCGGCCGCATTCCCGGGAGCTTCTTCCGGCGCGAAGGGCGGCTCACCGAGCGCGAGACGCTCATCTCGCGGCTCATCGACCGGAGCTGCCGCCCGCTCTTTCCCGAGGGCTACCAGCACGACACCCAGATCATCGCGACGGTGTTCTCGGCCGACAACCAGTACGACACCGACGTGCTGGCATTGACCGGCGCCTCCTACGCGCTGGCGGTGAGCGACATCCCCTTCCCCTTCGCCTTCGCGGGCGTCCGGGTCGGCCGCGTGGGCGGCAAGCTCATCGCCAATCCCAGCGAGGAGGAGCGGACGCAGGGCGACCTCGACGTGATCATGGCCGCATCCCGCGACTCCATCTTCATGGTGGAAGGCGGCGCCAAGGAAATCGACGAGAACACGATGATCGAGGCCCTGCTCTTCGGGCAGCGCGCCATCGAAGAGCTCCTCGACGGACAGGAGCGGCTCCGCAAGGAAGTCGGGAAGCCGAAGCGCTCCTTCGAGAAGACGCCCCTCGCGGAGGGAGTAGCTCAGCGGGTCCGCGATGCCGTCGCGCAGCGCGTCGGCGAGGCCTACCGGCTCGACGTGAAGCACGAGCGTTACGGGAGGCTCTCCGAGATCAAGAAGGAAGTGGTAGCGCAGCTCTGCGCCGAAGGGGCGCCGTACGCGGGCAAGGAGAAGGACGTCAA
>VBKL01000101.1 GCA_005879805.1 Deltaproteobacteria bacterium
ATGGCCCAGTTCGTCGGACGCCCCTTGTCCGAGGAGCGGCCGAGGCTCGACGCGCGCCTGCCCGACGGCAGCCGCATCCACGTCGTCCTCCCGCCCGTGGCGCGGAACGGCACCACCGTCGCCATCCGGAAGTTCTCCCCGGACAAGCTCACCGTGAGCGACCTCATCGCCCGCGGATCGATGACCGCCGAAGTGGCGCGCTTTCTCGAGGCGGCGGTCCGCGCCAAGCTGAACATCGTCGTCGCGGGCGGTACCGGAAGCGGCAAGACGTCGCTCCTCAACGCGCTCGCGACCTTCATTCCCGAGGACGAACGCATCCTCACCATCGAGGACTCCGCCGAGCTCCAGCTGCGCAAGCCGCACGTCGTAGCCTTCGAGAGCCGCCCACCCGACCGGAACGGGAAGGGCGCCATCGACATGGGCGAGCTGCTCCATTCCGCGCTTCGCCTGCGCCCCGATCGCATCGTGGTCGGCGAAGTACGAGGCGGAGAGTGCTTCCACCTCTTGCAGGCGATGAACACGGGACATGGCGGTTCGCTCGCTACCGTCCATGCCAACTCGCCCGTCGACACCCTGCACCGCCTCGAGTCGCTCTGCCTCCTCTCGGGGGTCGAGCTGCCGCTCATCGCCGTCCGTGCCCAGGTGGCGAGCGCCATCGGCCTCGTCGTCTGCTGCGCACGCCTCGCCGACGGATCGCGCAAGGTGACTGACGTCGCCGAGGTATTGCCCCTCGACGAGCGTGGCGAGCATCGCGTGCAGGAATTGTGGAAATTCGCCAGCTCCGGCCGCTCGGCGGACGGCGCCGTGCAGGGCCGCCTCTCGGCCACCGGCGCGACGCCGCGCTGCCAGGCGAAGCTCGATGCCGTCGGATTTTCCGACGCAGAGAGCACGCAGCGCGCGCAGCATCCCCTCGGGAGCGAATCCCGCGGCTGATCGGGTTCTCTTCGGATGCCACTCCACCGCGAGCGCACGGATCCCGTCCGGACTCCCGACGATCTCGGACTCGTGCACCGGCGGTGGATCGTCCCCGACGACGTCGGCCGCGAAGTAGGGCTCGCCGCCGCCGCCAGGCTCTGGCACGCCCTCTTCGACCTGAAGGTCCTCGACCGTTCGCAGGAGGTCTTCCTCTTCCGGCTGCAGCTCCCAGCCGGATCGCAAGAAGAGAGCGGGCTCCCGGCGGTGGCCAGCGCCGGCGCGATCCTCGCCGGCGCCTCCGCCGCGACGGCGGTGACGCAAGTCGTCCATGCCGAGAAGGGATTCCGCGATCCGTACCTCGTTCCGGGCGGCGGCTATCGCGACTACACGCTCTACGCGGTCGGATCGCCCCGCCACCTCCTCCTCCCGCTCGCGGTCTCCGAGCTCGTTTGCGGAAATTGCGGCCACGAGCGCGCGGTCGATCCGATCCCGTTCACCGATGCCGGCCTGCTCGACCTCGACACGACCTGTCCGGGTTGTGGCGCGACACCTTCCCCGGATTCCGATCGCGTGCGGCTGAGGAGCGGCTCGATCTTCCTGCTCGGCGAGGCCTCGGCCCGCGCCGCGCTTTCCATCGAGCTTCCCATGAGTCCGCCCGACGAGGAGATGCCGGACGAAGAAGTGGCAGCGGCGATCGAAGCCGCGTTCGGGCCGACCGACGAGCTCTCCGACGACGGCGTCGAGCCGTCCTAACCCGAAAGATACTGGGCGGTGCGGCCGCAGAGCTCTGCGAACGAGTCGGCGACGAACAGCGTCTTCTGGTAGTCGGTCGGATCGTACTTCGTGCTCGCGATGGCATCCGGATCGAAGGCCCGCAACTCGCATGCGGTTTCGAACCTGCCGAGCTCGCCGAACGACGACAAGAGTCCCGCTCCGACCACCTTCACGTCCCGCCCTTCGCGGCAAGCGCCGAACTCGAGCGTGTACCAGTAGAGGCGGGCGATCCTTGAAAGCCTCTCGTCGTCGGCAACGTCCGCGGCCTTGCCGAAGAGGCGGTTCAGGCGCGCGAACTCCGGATGGCAGAAGGTGGCGGCGTGCCCGACCAGCTCGTGCACCACGTCCGGCTCCGGCGTGTAGAGCGGCCGGCTCGCATGGCGGATGTACTGGGTGGCGAGGAAGATCCCGCGACCGAGATGCCCGAGGAAGGTGCGGTCCGAGACCAGCCCCGCGACGGGCTTCATGGTGAAGCCGGTCGTACGCCGCAGGACCTTGTTCACCTCGGCGAGCTGCGGGATGCGCTCGCGGTCGAGGCTCACCAGGTCTGCGCACTCCCGATACGCCTGGCAGGCGTATTTCGCGTGCAGCCCATCGAGATGCTGCCAGACGGTCCGCCAGACGCTCTGCTCGTCTTCGGTGTACTCGACCGCCGGGACCGCGTCGCCCTCCCGGAACTCCATGGCGACCCGCGCAATGGCGTTGCGGCGCGCGCGATAGGCCGCATCTCGGAATCCGGGATGGTCGGGATCGAGCTGCACGAGGTCGGATGCGGTTACCGGATTCCCGTCGGACATCAGCCCTTCAGGATACCGGGAACCGAGGGGTCGTTACCAGTAGACTACCGGCCGCGGCGAGCGACGAGCAGCCGCGCGGCGGCGCGCTCGACATTGGCCCGTTCCTGCTCGTACGCGGGATCCCCCGGCTTCAACGAAGCGAGTGCCTTCTGCCGGTCCTGCAGCTCCTGGGCGGCGCGGTGCGGATCGAGCTCCTCGGCCCGGTTCGCTTCCTCGACGAGGACTCGGACCCGGTCGTTGCTCACCTCGGCGAAACCTTCTCCCGCCGCGTACCGGTGTGTGGTCCCGCCGGCGATGTAGACCAGCTCGCCGGCGGCCAGGACGGCGACCAGCGGCGTATGCCCCGGCCGGATGCCGAACTGGCCCTCGACGCTCGTGAGCCGCACCTCGTCGCAGGTCACGGTCACGACGCGTTCCTCAGGGGTGACGATTTCCAGCGCGAGAGGCATCGCAGGTCCGTCAGCGCTGAATCTTGCGCGCGCGCGCGACGGTCAATTTGTCCTCGTCGGAAAGCTCGTCCATCCCGAGAATGGCGATGATGTCCTGCAGCTCCTTGTAGCGCTGCAGGATCGACTGTACCCGGCGCGCGACCCGGTAGTGCTTCTCGCCGACGACGCCGGGATCGAGGATGCGGCTCGTCGAGTCGAGCGGGTCGACCGCCGGATAGATGCCGATCTCGGTGAGTCCGCGCGAAAGCACGGTGGTCGCGTCGAGATGCGCGAAGGTCGTCGCGGGCGCGGGATCGGTCAGATCGTCGGCAGGCACGTAGATCGCCTGGACGGAGGTGATGGCGCCCTTCTTCGTCGAGGTGATGCGCTCCTGCAATTCGCCCATGTCGGTCGACAAGGTGGGCTGGTAACCGACGGCGCTCGGGATGCGGCCGAGAAGCGCGGAGACTTCCGAGCCCGCCTGCGTGAAGCGGAAGATGTTGTCGATGAAGAGAAGCATGTCGCGCCCCTCTTCGTCGCGGAAGTACTCGGCCATCGTCAGCGCCGACAACCCTACCCGGGCGCGGGCGCCGGGCGGCTCGTTCATCTGGCCGTAGACGAGCACGCACTGGCTCTTCTCCGGCTCCTTCAAGTTGACGATGTTGGACTCGATGAACTCGGCGTACAGGTCGTTCCCTTCGCGGGTCCGCTCGCCCACGCCGGCGAACACCGAGAAGCCGCCGCGCGCCTTGGCGACGTTGTTGATCAGCTCCTGGAGGAGCACCGTCTTGCCCACGCCCGCGCCGCCGAAGAGGCCGATCTTCCCGCCGCGCAGGTAGGGCGCGAGCAGGTCGATGACCTTGATCCCCGTCTCGAACGCCTGCACCCGGGTGTCCTGTTCGACGAACGAAGGAGGCGGCCGGTGGATGGGCATCCGCCGCTTGGCGTTCACCGGGCCCCTCTCGTCGACCGGATTCCCGATGACGTTGAGGATGCGCCCCAGGGTCTCCTTGCCGACCGGCACCGAGATCGGCGCGCCGGTGTTCTTCACCGGCTGCCCGCGCACGAGACCGTCCGTCGAATCCATCGCGATGCACCGGGCGGTGTTCTCGCCGAGATGCTGCGCCACCTCGATGGTGAGGTTCTCGGCCTCTGCCGAAATGCTGGGGTTGGAGACCGTGAGGGCCATGTAGATCTCAGGCAAGGAGCCCGGGGGAAACTCCACGTCCACGACCGGGCCGATCACCTGGGTGACCTTGCCCGTCTTCTGCATCTCTGTCATCGCGACGGCCATGCTGCTCCCTCTCGAATCGTCACTTCAGCGCTTCGGCGCCGGACACGATCTCCATCAGTTCCTTGGTGATCGCAGCCTGGCGGGCGCGGTTGTATTGAAGCGTCAGCCGCCCGATCATCTCGGCGGCGTTCTTGGTTGCTGAATCCATCGCGGTCATGCGCGCCGCATGCTCGGAAGCCTCGCTCTCGAGGAGCGCGCGCCAGATCTGCATGGCGAGGAAGCGGGGCAAGAGCGACTGCAGCACCGCCGGCCGGCTCGGCTCGAAGATGTGCTCGGGCATGATGAGCCCGCCCTTGGTGGCCTGCTCCTCCTGCTTGCGCGGCTTGGGCTCGAGCGGCAGGAGCCGGACGAGCATGATCTCCTGCGCGATGGTGCTGCGGAAATAGTTGTAGAGCAGGTAGACCGCGTCGAGCTCGTCCTTCTGGTAGGCCTCGATCAGGTCGTTCGCGACCTCCCGCGCCTGCGCATACGAGAGGCGTCCGAAGAACCCGAGGTAGTCCTTGCGCAGGCCGAAGCCGCGCTTCTTCGCGAAATCGCGTCCCCGCCGTCCGACGGTGGAGAACTGGATCCGCTCCAGCCGGCCGCTCTCCTCGGTCATGAACCGCTGACCGCGGCGGATGATGTTCGAATTGAAGCCGCCGGCCAGGCCGCGATCGGAGGTGAGCATGACCACCTCGACCCGATGCGGCGGCCGGACCGCCATGAGCGGGTGGGGCGGCAATTCGTCCCGCGCGCGCGCCTCGGCCAGCGAGGCGAGCATCTCCTCGATGAGCTGGGCGTAGGGGCGCGCCCGGATCACCGCATCCTGCGCGCGACGCAGCTTCGCCGCGGCGAGCATCTTCATCGCCTTGGTGATCTTCTGCGTGTTCCGTACCGAGCGGATCCGGTTGCGGATGATGCGGAGCGAAGCCACTCAGGCGGCCTTGCCTTCGGAGGCCTTGGCCTTGCCTTCGGAGGCCTTGGCCTTGCCTTCGGAGGCCTTGGCCTTGCCTTCAGGGGTCTTGGTCGGCTGGAAGACGTCGGCGAACTCCCCGAGCGCGCGATCGAGCGCGGCCTTCACGTCGTCGGTGAGGTCCTTCTTCTCGCGGATCGTCTTGAGCACTTCCGGATGCCGCGTCTCCATGAACTCGCTGAGCTCGCTCATGTACCGGCTGATGTCGGTGACCTCGATCTCGCGGATCCAGCCCTTGCCCGACTTGTCGCGCTGGGTGCCGGCGTAGATGTGGACGATCTGCTTCTCGACCGGCATCGGGACGTACTGGCCCTGCTTCAAGAGCTCGGTCAGGCGGGCGCCGCGGGCGAGCGTCTCCTGCGTTGCCTTGTCGAGGTCGCTGCCGAACTGGGAGAAGGCGGCCAGCTCGCGATACTGCGCGAGCTCGAGGCGCAGCGATCCCGCGATCTTCTTCATCGCCTTGATCTGCGCCGACCCGCCCACGCGCGATACCGAGATGCCGACGTTGATGGCGGGACGCTGGCCCGAATAGAAGAGGTCGGTCTCGAGGAAGATCTGCCCGTCGGTGATGGAGATGACGTTGGTGGGGATGTACGCCGACACGTCGCCTGCCTGGGTCTCGATGATGGGCAGCGCGGTGAGCGATCCGCCGCCCCGATCGTTGCTCATCTTGGCGGCGCGCTCGAGCAAGCGGCTGTGGAGGTAGAAAACGTCGCCGGGGAACGCTTCGCGGCCCGGGGGACGGCGGAGAAGGAGCGAGAGCTGCCGGTAGGCGACGGCGTGCTTGGAGAGGTCATCGTAGATGATGAGCGCGTGCTGTCCGCTGTCGCGGAAGGTCTCGCCCATGGTGACGCCTGAATAAGGGGCGAGGAACTGCAGCGGGGCGGGATCGGAAGCGCTCGCCGCCACCACCGTGGTGAACTCCATCGCGCCGTACTTGTTGAGCTTGTCGACCAACTGGGCGACGGTGGACTGCTTCTGCCCGATCGCCACGTAGATGCAGAAGACGTTGAGGCCCCGCTGGTTGATGATGGTGTCGAGAGCGACCGCGGTCTTCCCGGTCTGCCGGTCGCCGATGATCAGCTCGCGCTGCCCGCGGCCGATGGGTATCATGGCGTCGATCGCCTTGATGCCCGTCTGGAGGGGCTCCCGGACGCTCTGCCGCTCGACGATGCCGGGCGCCTTCACCTCGATCTTGCGCATCTCGCGGGTCGCGATGGGCCCTTTGCCGTCGATGGGCAGCCCGAGCGCGTTGACCACGCGGCCTGCCATCGCCGGCCCGACCGGCACCTCGGCGATGCGGCCCGTCCGTTTGACGGTGTCGCCTTCCTTGATGTCGTGGCTCTCGCCCATGATAGCGACGCCGACGTTGTCCTCCTCGAGGTTGAGGACGAGCCCCATCAGATTTCCGTGGAACTCGACCAGCTCGCCGGCCATCACGCCGGCAAGGCCGTAGACGCGGGCGATGCCGTCTCCGGTGGAGAGCACGGTGCCCGTCTCGTTGACCTCGATCTGCTTGCCGTACGACTTGATCTGCTCGCGGAGGATGCGGCTGATCTCGTCTGCTCGGATCTCCATGGCGGTGCGCTCCGTGTCGCCGTTCTTATGGGAGAGGGGCGTCCTTCAGCTCTTTGCGGAGCCGCTCCAGCTGCGTCTTCAAGCTTCCGTCCCAGACGGTGGGGCCAACCTGCGCCACCAGGCCGCCGAGGATCGCCGGGTCGGTGCGCGCCTCGAGCACCAGCGACTTGCGCGTGGTGTCGGCTAGCGCCTTGCGCACCCGCTCGAGCTCCTCGGGAGGGAGCGGCGCCGCGCTCGTCACCATGCCGCGGACCCGCCCCACCTGCGCGTCGACGAGGTCGCGATAGCTCCGCGCGATGTCGGGCAGCTCCCCGAGCCGGTGCCGATCGACGAGCAGGCGCAAGAAGCTCACCAGGGTAGCGGAGAGGCCGAGCCGCTGGGCGAGCACATCGACGAGCTGCTGCCGCTGGGCTTGCGTGTAGCCGGGGTTCTGCGCGAGCGTCCGCGCCTCGGTCGAGGCGGCGATTGCGCGCACCACGGACTCCAGCGACTCGGCGAGCTTCTCATGTTCGCCCGTCTCCAGGCCGAGGCTCAAGAGCGCCTTGGCGTAGCGGCGCGAGACGCTTGCGATCACCGGGTTCTGCCTCGAATGCTAGCGGGGGGTTCGCAAAAGACGCGGTTCCGTAACATGGCCCCCGGGGGGGGTCAATGCGGCAGGATGCAGCGATCGGGACAGTGCGCACATTGCCTGTCATGAAAGTGATCATCCAAGGCAAGCAGATGCGGCTTTCCGCGGGCATCAAGAACTACGCTCAGGAACACGTCGTGGCCCAGCTCGAGCGCTTCTACGACAACGAGGCGGCCGAGCTTCGCGTCGAGCTCGGCGACGCGCGGGGCAGCAAGGGGGGCCCCGACAAGGAGTGCCACCTCACGCTGCGCATGCCCGGTGCCCGGACGATCCAGATCGAGGAGTCGACGCAGGATCCCTACGCGTCGCTCGACGTGGCCGGAGACCGCCTGGTCCGTGCCGCCAAGAAGGAAATCGAGCGCATGCGCAGGCCGACCGGCCGGCACAAGTACCGCCCGCTGGCAACGGTGGTGGCGGAGGGCGGCGTACCGGCCGGCCTGGTCGAGGACCTTCCCAACGGGCGCTCGACCGGCGCCGCTCCGCGCAGGCGGGCGAATGGCGCCGCGGCGAGGAATCGCAAACCCCGGCGCTGAGCCGGTCGTCTCCAATCCCGGTCTGGACAGCTCGCGGTAGGCCCGTCCTTGACGACCCCCGGGCGCTGGTTACGTTGGGCGCGTCGTTGGGGATGAGCTCTCAAGAGCTTGTCGGAACAAAGGATTCGCGGGTGCGAGAGCGCCCGTATGGCCGCCTTCGTGCGGCATGAAGGAGAGCAAATGGCGATCATGCGTAACGACCCGTTCCGGGACCTTTTCCAGCTTCAGGATCAGCTGTTCAAGACGTTCGACTCCGCCGTTCGCGGGGGCCGCACACCCCAGGGTGAGCAGGGCCTCACCGGCGCCTGGACGCCCCTGGTGGACGTCTTCGAGGATGCCGACGGCGTGACCTTGAAGGTCGAATTGCCCGAGGTGGACGCCAGCGAGGTGGATCTCCTCGTTGAGGACAACACCCTCACGCTGCGTGGGGAGCGCAAGCTCGAGCAGACCACCTCGGAGAACGGCTATCACCGTCTCGAGCGCGCGTACGGCGCCTTCCAGCGCAGCTTCTCGCTGCCGCCGACCATCGACGCGGAGCACATCTCCGCGGAGAGCAAGGAAGGCGTCCTCCGCATCCGGCTGCCGAAGCGCGCGGAGACGAAGCCGCGGCAGATCAAGGTCCAGGTGGACGCCTCGCGCGCCAGCCAGGCGGCCGCGACGCAGAAGCAGTAACCATTCGGGTCCGCATCAGAGTATCGGGGCGGCGTGGGCCATCGTGCGCACGTCGCCTTTTTCGTTTCCGGCCGGCCAACCGTTCGCGCGCCTCGTGAGCGGGCGCGGTAAACGCGCGCACTGCCTGACGATCTGTTAGAAGGGTCCGCTCTCACGGCGAGGTTCGCGATGGCGATGCGCAAGGAAGACGTGGGCCAGGGGCCGACTACGTTCGGTGGTGGCGGAGGCGGCGGCGCTGCGGGCGGAGGCGCGCGCCCGAGCGAGCTGAACGCGCTCCTCGGCAAGGGCAGCTCCTTCGAAGGAAAGCTCCTCTTCGAGGGGAGCGTCCGCATCGACGGGAAGTTCACCGGGGAGATCGTCTCGACCGATACCCTCATCATCGGCGAGGGCGCGGACGTGAAGGGCGAGATCCAGGTCGGGTCGCTCGTGATCGTCGGCGACTACAACGGCAACGCCAAGGCCTCGAAAGGGGTCGAGCTGAAAGCCCCGGCCAAGGTGCGCGGCACGCTCATCACGGCGTCGATCGTGATCGAGCGCGGCGTCTTCTTCGACGGCAACTGCAAGATGGACTCGAGCGGCGGCGCGTCCTCCACGGCGACGCCACCACCCCTGCCGCCCGCAAAGCCGCGGCTTCCCCCCTCGAGCGCGGAATAGCGGAGGTCCCTCAGCCCTCTCCAAGGATCGCGGAGATGATCCGATCGAGCTCGGCGTGGGACGCGTAGCGGATCTCGACGGAGCCGCTGCCGCCCCGATCTTTCAGATCGACCTTGGCGCCGAGCTTCCGCTGCAGGCGCTCGGCGAGGTGCCGGAGCTGGGTGGTCGCCTCGTCCCGGCGGGCCCTCTGCGCGCGCTTGCCCTTGAGCCTCTGGACGAGCTCCTCCACCTGGCGGACGGAGAGGTCCTCGCGCATGACCTTCTCTGCAGCCTTGCGCAGATCGCCGTCGTCGGTCAGCCCGAGAAGCGCGCGGGCGTGTCCCATGGACAGATCGCCTGACGCGACGGCCTCCTTGATGGAATCGGGCAGCCGGAGGAGGCGGATGGCATTGGCGATGGTCGACCGATCCTTGCCGACCCGCTGCGCAAGCTCTTCCTGGGTGAGGCCGTGGTGCTCGATGAGCCGCTGGTAGGCCTCGGCTTCTTCGACGGCGTTGAGGTCCTCGCGCTGGATGTTCTCGATGAGGGCGATCTCGAACGCTTCCGGCTCCGTCACGTCGCGGACGATGACCGGCAACTCGTGCAAGCCCGCCCTCTGCGCGGCGCGCCATCGCCGCTCGCCGGCGATGAGGAGGTATCCGTCGCCGTCCCGGCGGACGAGCAGTGGAAGGAGCACGCCGCGGCTGCGGATCGACTCGCCCAATTCCTCTAGATGCGCGTCGTCGAAATGGCGGCGGGGCTGGCCGGGGGAGGGACGGATCTCCTCGATCGCGACGGTGACGACGCCGCGACGCTCACCCGCCGACACCCCCGGGATGAGCGCCCCGAGCCCGCGGCCCAGGGCCGCCCGTTTCATCGCCTTCTCCATTCCGTCTCCTGATCGGGCTATCCGGTTCCACCCTGCGACCGGGCGCGCAACGAGACTCCGTTGCGGCGGATGACTTCCTGGGCAAGCGACAGGTAGCTCTGGGCCCCCTTCGACTCGATATCGTAGAGGAGGGCGGGAAGCCCGTGGCTCGGCGCCTCGGAAAGGCGGACGTTGCGAGGCACGACCGTGTCGTAGACCTGGCCAGGAAGATTGGCGCGGACGTCGTTCATTACCTGCCGCGCCAGATTGTTGCGGGCGTCGAACATGGTGAGGACCACGCCATCGAGGGCGAGATCGCGGTTCAACGCTCGGCGGACGAGCTCGATGGTCCGAAGTAGCGACCCGAGCCCCTCGAGCGCGTAGTACTCGCACTGCAGCGGCACCAGCACCCGGTCGGCGGCGACCAGGGCGTTGACGGTCAAGAGCCCGAGCGAGGGCGGGCAGTCGATGAAGACGAAATCATAATGATTCCGCACATTTGCCAGCGCATCGCGCAGGCGCCCCTCGCGTTCTTCGAGATCGACCAGCTCGAGCTCCGCGCCGACCAGGTCCGCATTGGACGGCAAGATGGAGAGGTTCGGGACCTGGGTCGACCGGACCGCGGCGCCCGCCTGAATCTCACCGATCAGCGCGTGATAGACCGAGGCAGAACCCACGGAATCCCGCGCGATCCCGAGACCGCTCGTCGCGTTGCCCTGGGGATCGAGATCGACGAGCAGGACCCGCTTCTCTGCCACGGCGAGCGAGGCGGCCACGTTCACTGCCGTGGTGGTCTTGCCGACGCCGCCCTTCTGGTTCGCGATCGCGAGAACCGACCCCAAGGCCACCCTCCCCATCTGATCCCCGCATCGCGACCGCGGATCACGGAATGCTCGCGACGTACCACGGGGGATCGACCACGCGCAAATGCGCTGCGCGTTCCACGTGGAACGCGGCGATTTCGCCGTTCAAACCCGCTTGTAGACTGCGAGGCGACGTTCGGCCTGCGTGACCGGAAGCTTGTAGGCCAGCTCCTGCTGCAGCACGAGATCCTCGGGTGGCGTGGGAAGCGGCTCGCTCGGCCCCAGCATGCAGAAGACGAGACCGCCGGGGAGCACGTAGTGCTCGGCCAAAGGCAGCCACTGCTGCGGCGACGATACCGCCCGCGCGACCGCCGAATGCACCCGCGACAATCCCTCGGCCGCGGGGTTCCCGGAGAGGCGCAGCGCGATGGCCTGGACGCCGGTCAGCCGGGTCTCCGCGATGAAGTTCTTGAGGAAGGCGATCTTCTTCTGTGACGAGTCGACGAGCAGCACTTCGACGTCGGGCCGCGCGACCCGGACCGGAAGCCCTGGGAAGCCTCCACCGGTCCCGGCGTCGAGCAGGGTCCCTTTGGGAACGAGGGGCGCGAGAGCCAGTGAATCGAGGAGGTGCTTCTCGACCACCTCGATGGGATCGGTGATGGCGGTCAGGTTGACCGACTTGTTCCACTTCAGGAGCACATCCACGTGGCGGGCCAGCAGGGCGCGCTGCTCGGCATCGAGTCGCAAGCCGATGGTCGCGGCTCCGTCCTCGAGGATCTTCAAGTGCTCGGGCTTCATATTATCGGGGGGCCGGCTCCGCCCGCCCCCCGTACCCCCGCGGTCCGCCGCCGGGCACCCACGAGACCCGTCGTCGGCCCTTCTTTAGCTTCCAAGTCCGCGATGACTCCGCCGCCCCGCACCCCCGCGGGCCGCCGCCGGGAACCCACGAGACCTATCGTCGGCCCTTCTCTAGCTTCCACGTCGGCCATGGCTCCGGATGGCTTCCTCTACTTCCGCCGCATGCTCGGAGAGGTACTTGTCGACCTGCTCGTCGGTGAGATCGAGGTCGCGCAGGACACCTTCATAGAGCCCCTGCGCCTTCGTTTGATCGTCCCCCTTTCGGCGCTGCAGCAGCGCCTTGAGCACGGCGGCGCCGAGGATGGGGTTCTTGCGCGGCTTGCCGGTCCCGCCCATCGGTCAGGCCCGCCGCGGAGAGACTTCCACCGTCTGCCGGCTCGCCCGCGAAGAAGGAGACTCCTTCGAACGCCCGGGCGGACTCGCGCTGGCGCCAGGATCCTTCGGCGTCCGCATCGACCGGCGCAGGTAGATCTGCTGGATGATGGAAAGGATGTTGTTGACGAAAATGTAGAGCGTCAGGCCCGAAGGCAGGTTGAGCATGAGCACCGAGAAGAACAGGCTCATGGCGTAGCCCATCGTTTTCTGCCCCGGCTGGGACATGGGCGTCGGCGTCAGGACCTGGGTGAGGAGCATGGTGATCCCCATCGCCACCGGGAGGACGTAGTAGGGGTCCTTGGCGGTGAGATCCTCCAGCCAACCCGGGATGAACACGGAGTTGTAGAGATCGACCGAGACCTGGAGTGCGGTGTAGAGGGCGAGCCAGACGGGCATCTGGATGAGCATGGGCAGGCAGCTGCCCATCGGGTTCACCCCGTGCTCCTTGAAGAGCTTCATCTGCTCGACGTTCATCCGCTGCTGATCGCCGGCGTACTTCTTCTTCAGCTCTTCGATCTGCGGCTGCAGGCGCTGCATCTCCTGCATGCTCTTCATCGACTTGTGCTGGAGCGGGAAGGTCAGGACCTTCACCGTCAGCGTGAGCAGGATGATGGAGATGCCCCAGTTGTGCGGCGGCACGACCCGGTGGAAGAACTTCATCACCGCGAGGAGCACGCTCGCGATCACCGACCAGAAGCCGAGATCGACCGACTCCTTCAAAGGAGCGGCGACGGCGGCGAGGTCATCCGGGTCCTTGGGGCCCGCGTAGACGATGAAAGACTGGTTGAAGGAGCGCCCCGAGGCGAGATCGACCGGCACCTCGACCGTGGAGATGAGCGGCCCGTCGCCGCGCGCTTCTAGATGACAGGTGGCCCCGGCGTTGGACGGCGGCACCACCGCGCGGATGAAGTACTGCTCGTCGATGCCGGTGAAGGTAGCGGTACCCGGCCCGTCCCAGGTGGGCGTCTTCGCCCCCACCGCGATCCGCTCGAGCTTTCCACCCGCCTGGCAGATGGCACGGGCGGGAGCATTGGTGTGGCTCGAAAACCAGCCGCCGCCCGACCCCGACTCGCCCTCGCCGGTGGAGAGGAGGGCGAATTTCCCGGCGATCGGGTTCGCTGCCCGGAGGTCGACGGCGAGATCCAGACGGTACCTGGTCGCATCGAGCGAGAATGTCTTCTCGATGGTCACCCCACCTACCACTGCCCGGAAGACGGCGGACCGCTCGTCGGCGCGAACCACCGAATAGGCCGCGTTGGCACCGACGGCGTCGGCCCCATTGGCGGTACGGACGGAGGAGGCGAGGGGAAACGGCTCGCCCGACTTGACCCGCACGAGCTCGATGGGGACGACGACGCCTTTCTCCCGCTTCTGGAACTTCTCGCCTCGCAGCTGCGCGGATTCCATCACCGCGCCGTCGGAAGAGAGGACGATCCGTAGCTTGTCCGAGAGCAGCTCGACCTTCCGGGTCGGCGGCCGGACCGCCTGGGCGGCGGGCGCCGGGGCGGTTGTTCCACGTGGAACAACGGCCGGCTCGGGCGTGACCGCGGGCGGCTGCTTCTCTGCCGGGGCGGTGGCCGCGGGCGTGGCCTGTTGGGTCCCGGCGGGGCGCGGCTTGGGCTGGAAGAAGACGCTCCACACGAGCGCCACGACCATGCACATGGCGACGGTGAGGAGGAGCCTTCGGTTCTGTTCGCTCATGAGGGGATCCGCCTGGCACGCCTGGGAAGGGGAACCGGATCGAGCCCTCCCTCGGCCCAGGGATGGCAGCGGAGGAGTCGACGAATCGCCAGGATCGGCCCCACGAACGGCCCGCGCATCCGGATGGCCTCCACGGCGTACTGCGAACAACTCGGGTAATAGCGGCAAGCAGGCCCCAGCGCCGGGGAGATGAGCCGCTGGTAGAGCCAGAGCAGGGCGAGGAGGGGGAACGCGAGCGCTCGCAAGAGGAGCGTCGGTGCGCGCGGAACCGGCTCGGTCACCGCGAGCCTCCCGCGATCCGATCCCGGGCAGCGCGAAGGAAGGCCCGGAAGTCGGTCACCTCGGCCAGCACCGCCGATGCGCGGGCGACGAGCACCAGGTCCACGGCGGGGAGGCCCGCGATCTCGTGCCGGATCGCCTCCCGGAGCTTGCGCTTCACGCGGTTGCGGACCACGGCGCCTCCCACCTTGGACGAGACCGTAATGCCGACCCGCGCGAGGATCCTCCCCGTTTCGGCTCCCTCCCGGGGCCGCCAGGTGGCGGCGAGCGGGCCGTCGACGAAGCCCGGTCCGCCGCGCACGGCCAGGAACTCGCCGCGCCGGCGCAAGCGAGACGACCGGGGAAAGGAGAAGGATTCTGGGGCTTCTGCCACGGCCCTACTTCTTCGCGGCGCTCACGACGAGGCGCTTGCGGCCCTTCGCACGACGCCGCTTGAGGACGTTGCGCCCCTGCTTGGTGCTCATCCGCTTGCGGAACCCGTGCTCCCGGTTGCGCCGGATCTTGCTCGGCTGGTAGGTGCGCTTCACAGGGGCTACTCCGATACGGGCGGCGATTTCGCGCCCGAGGTCCAGAGAGAAAAGCGCGGCACCTAAGCATGCGCGGCGCGGGGAGTCAAGAAACGGCACCGCTCCGATCGCCGGTCGGGCGGAAGCCTGCCGCCGTGCGTCGGTCACGTGCCATCAACGTAGCTTTCGGGAGCGGATCGACGGTATGGCTACCCCGATTCCCGCGTCGATCCGAGCACTTCCGAAGGCGGCCTTGATCCGTTTCGAACACCGGTGCTAGGTTCCGCGACCGTTTTCACCGCGTCATCTCGAGCGCGGAAAGGCCAAGCGATCCAATGCCTCCGGATCTCGACCGGGATCCTGAAGTGCCTGTGTACGCTCAGGTTTCTCGAGAAGGAGTCCCGATGTCCGGCTCCTTGTCCACAGCTGTGGACAACTCTGTGGACGGTCCCTTCGACGCGACCGCGGAACAGGCCGCCCTCGACCTGTGGACGCGTGCGATCGAGCGGCTCCGCGGCAGGCTTTCCCGCCACACCTTCCAGACCTACTTCGAGCCCGTCCGGCCGCTCTCCTTGATCGGCGACGAGCTGACCCTCGCCCACTCGAGCAAGTTCATGATCGATTGGGTGCGGGACAACCTGCTCGACGTCCTGCTCCAGGATCTCGAGGCCCAGCGCGGGTCACCCTGCGCGGTGAGGTTCGTCGTCCGCGAGCGCCTCTCGGAAACGGGCGAGGAGCCGGACCCCGGTGGCCCCACGATTCCGGGCGACGTCCAGCGCGTCGCCGGCGTACCCGTCCGTCCGCCCAACATCAACGCGAAGTACACTTTCGACTCGTTCGTCGTCGGGCCCTCGAACCAGTTCGCGGTAGCCGCCTGCACCGCGGTCGCGAACGCCCCCGGCCGGGCCTACAACCCGCTTTTCCTCTACGGCGGCGTGGGGCTCGGCAAGACGCATCTCGTGCACGCGGTAGGGAACCACGCGCTGAAGGCGAATCCTGCCTGCCACGTCGTGTACCTCTCGAGCGAGGCGTTTACGAACGACCTCATCCACGCGCTCGAGCAGCACAAGATGCCGGAGTTCCGCGCCCGCTACCGCGAGAAGTGCGACATCCTGCTGCTCGACGACATCCAGTTCCTCGGCAACAAGAAGCAGACGATGGAGGAGTTCTTCCACACCTTCAACGCGCTCCATGAAGCCGGAAAGCAGATCTTCGTCACCAGCGACAAGCTGCCGAACGAGATCGAGGGCTTCGAGGAGAGGCTGCGCTCCCGGTTCCAGTGGGGCCTCATCGCCGACATCCAGCCGCCCGAGGTGGAAACGCGGGTCGCGATCCTGAAAAAGAAGGCCGCGACCGACAACATCCATCTCCCCGACGACGTCGCGCTCTTCCTCGGCACCCATATCCGCTCGAACGTCCGCGAGCTCGAGGGTTCCCTCATCCGCCTTGCCGCCTACGCGTCGCTGACGCGGGCCGCGATCACCGTCGAGCTCGCCAAGGACGTCCTCAAAACCGTGCTCGTCGTACGCGGGGACAAGCCGGACGTGGAGCAGATCATCCGCGTCGTCGGTGAGGCCATGCAGGTTCGTCCGAACGACATCAAGGGCGACCGCAGGCAGCAGGGGATCGCCCGCGCCCGGCAGACTGCGATGTACCTCACGCGCAAGATCACCCACCTCAGCTATCCCGCCATCGGCGAGCGCTTCGGAGGCAAGGACCACTCGACGGTGATCAACGCGGAGCAGCGCATCACCCAGCTCATGGACGAGGACACCGAGCTCCGCGCGACGGTCGAGTCGCTGCTCCGCAGGCTCAATGGCTGACCCGGCACATGTCTGTGCGCAAGCCAGTGGAAAACCGAGCGTCCTTCCGTGTTGACCACCCAGGGACCGGTTGCTACACAGGCCACACACATCGGAACCGGTCCTTTTCCCCAGGCTCTTTTCCGAACGATCTCCTTCGGGTCGCTACGCTCCCCACAAGCTCACAGGACTTACGACTACGACGGGCTTCGCTAGTTCCTGATCAGAAAGGTTGACCGCGATGGAGCTGCAGATCGGGATCGACGAGTTCTCCCGCGCCCTCTACCGGGCCCAGGGAATCGTCGAGAAGAAGAGCACGATGCCCATCCTCGCGAGCGTCCTCCTCGAGGCGACGACCGCGGAGAGCGGGCAGGGGCGGCTGCGAGTCTCCGCCTTCGATCTGGAGATCGGCGTCACGGGGACCCATCCGGCAGAGGTGCTCAAAGCAGGATCGGTCGCGCTCAAGCACAAGGAGCTCTACGACATCGTGCGCGCCTTGCCGGAGAAGACCACGGTCCTGCGGCGCGAGGCGAACAACCGGGTGCGCATCACGAGCGGAATGGCCGAGTTCAACATCGTCGGCCAGCCGGCCGAGGACTACCCTCCGTTCCCCCGTGCCGAGAAGGTATCGCTGGTCCCGGTCGATCCCGCCCAGCTTCTCGAGATGATCGAGAAGACCCAGTTCGCCATCTCCGCCGACGAGACCCGGCACAACCTGAACGGCGTCTACTTCGAGGTCACCCAGGGCAACGTCCGGATGGTCGCAACCGATGGCCACCGGCTCTCGCTCATCGAGCGACCCGCGCCTGGAAACTTCAATCTCAAGAAAGGCGTCATCGTCCCGCGCAAGGGCCTCCTCGAGCTCAAGCGGCTTCTCGACGAGGACCACGAAGGACCCTGCGAGCTGGGCTTCACCGAAACTTCCGGGGTCTTCCAGCGCGGCGACTTGCAGATGGTGATGCGTCTCATCGACGGCATCTTCCCCGACTCGCTGCAGATCGGGTTCAACGCGCGCTACCTGATGGACGTCCTCACCGCCGTCGATGCGCCGCAGATGGACGTCGAGCTCTGCGACGAGCTCTCGCCGGGAGTCCTCAAGCCCACTGGCCAGGCAGCGGGCGTAGCGTCCCGCTACACGGCAGTCATCATGCCGATGCGCATCTAGGCGGGTACCTTGCGGACGTGGCTCGTGCTCGCGGCACTCCTCGGATCGCTCGGCGCGGATGCCAAGACGAAGACCAGGACGCCTTCGAAGCAGGATCCGCGCACGGTCGGGCTCGGGAGATCCTGCAAGAAGCGTTCGGACTGCAAGGGACGCGGGCAGGTTTGCATCAAGCTGGCCGACGCGCACGGTCGGGAGCGGCCCGACGGGTTCTGCGCTCTTCCGTGCTTGCCGCTCGACATGAGCCCGGCGAAACCGCCGCCTCCCGCGAAGACGGCTCGGGCTCCTGATGCCGGCGTCGTTGCCGCAGCGCCCGATGCAGGCGCTTCTTCCCGCGCGCAGCGTGCCGATGCAGGGGTGGCAACCGCGAGCGCGAAATCGCATCCAGCGACTGCCGCTGAGCTACGGGCGGAAGCGAAGAGAAAGCCGGCCCCGCGTTGCCCGCGCCGCTACCAATGCAGGAGCCAGGGTGCCGGCGTTCCGATCGATCTCTGCGTGAAGGAGTAGGGCGCTGCTCCTGCGCGAAGTCGAGACGCGCGACTTCCGGAACCTCGCGCCCCAGCGCGTCGCGCTCGGCGCGCACGCCACGGTGCTGTTCGGACCGAACGGGCAGGGCAAGACGAACTTCCTCGAGGCTTGCTACCTCCTCTGCACGCTCCGCCCCTTGCGGGCGCAAAAGCTCGCCGAGTTGGTGCGCATCGACGCAGAAGAGGCGCATCTGCGCGGAGCGCTCTCGGTCGACGCGGGCGAGCGCGAGATCGAGGTGACGGTCCGCGACGGCGGCCGGTCGGCGCGCCTCGATGGGAAAGCGGTGCGCGATCCGGACGAGCTTTTCGGCGGGATCGCGGTCGTCGCCTTCACGCCGGACGATCTGTGGCTCGTCAAAGGCTCGCCGGACGGGCGGAGGCGCCTTCTCGATCGAGCCGTGCAGAACCAGATGCCCGTGCACCTCGCCGATTCGCGCGAGTACCTGCGCGCGCTCAAAGCCAGGAACCAACTCTTGCGAGAAGGGGCACGCGACGATCTGCGCGACGCCTTCGACGTGCCGCTCTCCCGGTTTGGTGCGCGCATCCGTTTGCGGCGGGAACGGTTGCTCGACGCGCTACGGGGCCCGGCGGCGCGTGCGTTCGCCCAGATCACCCGCGAGGATGCCTCCTTGTCGCTCGTCTACCAGGCGTCAGGCCGCGAATCGGACGGGCTCGGTGCCGAGGCGGCGCTTCGCGGGGAAGGCGAGTTGGAGGCGCGCCTCTTGAGCGCCCTTGCCCGCCGTCTGCCTCGCGATCGCGATCGGGGCTATACGAGCGTCGGCCCGCATGCCGACGACCTCGCCGTATCGCTCGGCGAGCAGCCCGCCCGCACCTTCGCGAGCCAGGGGCAGGCGCGCGCTGCCATCCTGGCCTTCAAGATCGCGGAAATCGAGGGTTTGCGGGCGGCGCAGGGGAGGGCGCCATTGCTCCTCCTGGATGACGTTTCCAGCGAATTGGACCCCGAGCGGAACGCTTTCTTGATGACTTATCTGGGCGCGATCGGCGGCCAGGTCGTACTCACGACGACCGATCCCAGGCTGGTATCCCAGGCCGCCGCACAGGCCATGTTCCAACGCGTTTGGAAAGGTCGGATCGAGCACGTTTCGGCACCTTGATTTTTAAATGATCTTAAGGACTTGCGCGTTCATCTTCGCCTTGACCCTCAGGATTTTCGCGTGATACTCCACCCCGTCCCCGAGACGCTCTCGATACACGGTTCGTAAGGCGTCCTCGCCGAGGTGAAAGTTGGAGACAGCGCAGGACAAGCGGCCCGCCGATCAGGGGGGCAAGGGTAACTCCGCGTCCGTTCCGAGCGAGTACTCGGCCGGCAGCATCAAGGTTCTCGAGGGGCGTCGGGCCGCACCCGACCGAGTCGATGGACACGCTCGACGTGGTGATGACGAAGCTCCACGCCGGCGGGAAGTTCGACCAGGGTTCGTACAAGGTTTCCGGAGGCCTGCACGGCGTCGGCGTCTCCTGCGTCAACGCGCTCAGCGATTACCTGGAAGTCGAGGTCTACCGCGAAGGGCTGATCTACAAGCAGCGCTACGAGCGCGGCGTCCCCGCCGGCAAGGTGCATTCGATCGGCTCGACCAAGCTGCGTGGCACCAAAGTCACCTTCAAGCCGGATCCTACCGTGCTCGAGGCGATCGACTTCAACTTCGACATCCTCTCCAACCGGATGCGCGAGCTCGCCTTCCTCAATCCGGGGCTGCGCATCGTCATGCGCGACGAGCGCACCGACAAGGGACACGACTTCAAGTACGAGGGCGGGATCGTCGCCTACGTCGAGCTCTTGAACAAGAACAAGACGGTCCTCTTCGATCCACCGATCTCCATCCGCGGTGAAGTGAACGGCGCGGAAGTGTACGTCGCCCTGCAGTGGAACGACGGCTTCGACGAGAAGGTCTTCTCCTTCGCGAACAACATCAACACCGTCGATGGCGGCCCGCACCTCATCGGCTTCAAGAGCGCCCTCACCCGCACGGTAGTGAAGTATGGCGAGGAGAAGAACTCCTGGAAGGAGATCAAGGAGTCTCCCTCGGGAGAGGACGTCCGCGAGGGCCTGACCGCGGTCGTGTCGGTGAAGATCCCCGGCGCGCAGTTCGAGGGCAACCTCAAGGGCAAGCTCGTCAACACCGAAGCGAAGGGATTGGTCGAGGAAATGGTTGCGAAGAAGCTCTCCGCCCTGTGGGAGGAGAACCCCGGCCTCGCCAAGCGGGTGATGGCCAAGGTGGCCGACGCGACCCGGGCACGCATTGCGGCCCGCAAGGCGCGCGAGACGGTGCGCCGCAAGGGAGCTCTCGATTCGGCGTCATTGCCGGGGAAGCTGGCCGACTGCCAGGAGCGCGATCCGAAGCTCTGCGAACTCTACATCGTAGAAGGAGATTCTGCAGGCGGCTCCGCCAAGCAGGGGCGCGACCGCCGCTACCAGGCGATCCTTCCCTTGCGCGGCAAGATCTTGAACGTCGAGAAGGCCCGCTTCGACAAGATGCTCTCCTCGGTGGAGATCGCGACGATGATCACCGCCATCGGGACCGGCATCCACGACGAGTTCAGCATCGACAAACTGCGCTACCACAAGATCATCCTGATGACGGACGCCGACGTCGACGGCAGCCACATCCGCACCCTGCTCTTGACCTTCTTCTACCGGCAGATGAACGACGTGGTCGCGCGCAAGATGGGAGACGGCGCCACCCGGCACCACCTCTACATCGCGCAGCCGCCGCTCTACCGCGTCGCCAAGGGGAAGAAGGAGATCTACTTGAAGGACGACGCGGCCCTCGACGCGCACCTCATGAACCTCGGCATCGAAGGGGCTTCGGTGCGCGGCGCGGACGCGAAGGCGCCGATCCAGGGAGCGCAGCTGCGCGACCTGCTCGAGAAGATGCTCGCCTATCGCAGGCTGCTCGGCCGCGTCGACAAGCGGCGCGATGGCCGCGTGGTCGATGCCGCCATCATCACCTCACTCGATGCGGCGAAGCTGCGGGAGCCGGCAGCGCTCGAGCCGCTGCGAGGCGAGGTCGAGACCAACCTCAAGGCGGCGGAGCCGAACGAGACGGCGATGGTGGCGATCGCCGAGGATCCCGAGCACGGGTGCCAGAAGATCGTCGTCCGGCTCGGCCACAACGGCGGCGTCCGCGAGACGGCCCTCGACCACGTCTTCTTGAGCGGCCCCGACTGGGCCGAGCTCAAGACCCTGCGCGCCTCCTTCGCCGGAATCGGGCGCGCTCCCTACGAGGTCTCGACAAAGGATGGCGGAGCGCCGCAGACCGCGGCCTCGCCCTTCGATCTGGTCGGGATGATCAAGCGCGCCGCCCAGAAGGGCCTCGAGATCCAGCGCTACAAGGGCCTCGGCGAGATGAACGCCGAGCAGCTCTGGGCGACGACGATGGATCCCGCGCGCCGGACCCTTCTCGAGGTCCATGCGGACGACGTGGCCGAGGCCGAGGAGATGTTCACGACGCTGATGGGCGACGCGGTCGAGCCCCGGCGCGAGTTCATCGAGAAGCACGCCCTCGACGCGACCAACCTGGATATCTGATTCAGCGCGGCGCCGAGCGCATTCCCGGATAGCGGGGGAGGAGCAGGCTCTCCCCTGGCTCCGAGTGCGTACCGGAGCGCGCCTGGATCGCGGCGGGCAGCACTTCGACGCGTCCATTGCGCAGGGTGGTCGCCGATAGCCAGGCGCCCTGCCCTCCCGGCTCGATGGCGACGTAGACCGTCGCTGGGAGGTCTCCCGGGAGCGGATCGTTCTGGGAGGCGGTGGCGTTCCGCAAGAGTCGCGCCGAATACCTCAGGCGATTCGCGCGATGGCGGAAGGGAGAGGGCGGGAGCGCGTCGAGCGCCGCCTGCAGCGCATTCACGCCCGGATCGTAGCGGTGCTCGACCGCATACGAGGCGTCGAGAGCCCCGGCCGCGGCGCGCAGCGCCTCGCGCAAGGCTGGGTCGGGATCCGCCCGCGGCGGCGGTATGCTCGCGGCGCGAACAGCCAGGGCACAGGCAACGAGGCCCAGGAAGGCCGCATGGGCGGGGAGGCCCGGCTTGTGGCCCAGGGCGTGCGTAATCGCCATCGCCAGCGTTGCCGCGACGAGCAGGAAGAGGAGCGCGGCGCTGGCGAGGCCCGCGAAGCCGCTGGCGGGCAGCGCCGGACTGAAGAACCCGAGGCCCAGAAACCAGCGCAGCGCGGGTCTCGCGAGGAGCGCGGCGCCGCACGCCGCGAAGGCCGCGTACATCGCGAGGTAGAAAAATCGCAGGGCGCCTCCGTATGCTCCGGCCTTCGGCCTCCGCCCGTCGCGGGCAAAGCCCGCTCCTCCCCGCGCCACGGGACCATCTTCGCACTTCCGCGGTACCCTTCCGCCGTGCTCGGCTTCGTCCGTATGCTCCGGCCTGCGGCCTTCGCCCGTCGCGGGCAAAGCCCGCTCCTCCTGGTTCTCGCGGTCCTTGCGGCGGCTCCTGGAGGACCCGATGCCGGCATCGGGGGCGCCGCTCTGCCGCCTTCCGCCCGCGCGCTCCTCCCCGGTCGCGACCCCTCGCGTCCCCTGCCCCTCTTCGCGCTCGACTCGCCGGATCTCGTCGCCGCGCTGGGCCCGTTGCGCGTGGAAGTCGGCGCCTGGGCCGAATACGTCTTGCGCTCGCCCGGCCGCACCGCGCGGATGCGATTCTCGCTGTTGCCGCCCAAGGTCGAGGGAGACCGCCACTGGCTGGAAGTCGCCGCCTTCGGCGACGTCGGCCTGCCGTTCGCGGTCCGCGTGCTCCTGAAATCCGGTCCCGTCGTACCGGCGAACGTCGAGCGAGCCGTCCTGTACGTCACCGGCCAGGCGCCTCTCGAGATCCCGCTCCAGGACTTGCAGGAGCAGCTCTCGCGCGACGCCCCCAAGTCCTCCGCCGCGCGCACCGTTCGCGGGGCGGAGCGGACGATTTCGACCGGCGCGGGGCGCTTCAACGCGTCCGAGGTGCGCATCACTGCCCGCGGCCAGACGACCCGCGTCTGGCGCGCAGCCGAGGTCCCGCTCTGGGGCCTCGTCCGCGCCCGAGGCCCACGGGAGACGATCGAGTTGGTCAGCTTCTCGCACGAAGGCGCCCAGAGCGCGATCCCCGAGCCCCGTCAGGGAAAAGGCAGCGAGAGCACGAACAAGTAACTGCGCATCGCAATGTCGAGGGCTTTGAGCATGTCCGGGTGCGCCTTCACGAGCCACAGGCCTCCAACCGCGCCGATCCCCAGGAGAGTGGTGAGCAGGATGCCCTGCTCGGTCAGCGCCTGGCCGCTCTCGTCGCGAAGGAGATGTGCGAGCGCGCGCAGACTCTTCATCGCCCGTCCCCTCGCGTCTGGCTGACGAAGACGGCCGCCCCTTCGCGTTCGCTGAGCGCCTGCACCGCGACCGTCACCGCCTCTCCGTTGCTCTTCGCGAATTGCAAGAGACCGGGCGTGGACCCGCCCTTGCGCTCGTCGAAGCCGCGGCCAAGAAGCTCGCGCCGGTAATAATCGCGGATCTGCTGCGGAGCGAGCGCGGTGACGAACTGCCCCGCGTCAGCCCTGGCTCCGGCATCGTCGGAGGAATAGCCGAGGTAGGCGCGGTGCTCTTCCGGCACGGGAAAAGGAGCCCGCCGCGCCGCGGTGACCAGTTGGGGCGCCTTGCGAGGGTCGACGGCGCCGGTCATCACCATCGTCTGGCCGCCGGGCGCAGGAAGCGCGGTGATGAAGCGCTGCAGGCCATCGCTCGGGTCGAGAACGGAAACGTGCCCGAGCTGTCCCTCCGACTTCGCGATGGGAACGAGTCCCTTGTCCCGGAAGCTACCCGCATAGAACTCGACCACCCGCTCGACGGGATCCGAGGTGTAGAAGATGGAAAGCTGCATCGGCTGCCCGTTTACGATCAGCGAGTCGCCGATCCGGATCTCCCCGCCTTCGGCGCGACCCGGATAGTCCTGCACGACGTGCGTGCGCGCAGGCCCGCCCGCTTCCGCGCGAGCCGCCGAGAACGCTCCGCCGCCCCAGGCGCCGAGAGCCAGCACCGCGAGTGCCGCGGCTGCCGCAAGGATCGCCCGCAGCGCCTTCACGGGCACGACGAGAGGTAGCGCTTGTGCACGTCCCCCTCCTCCGGTTGACGAGAACCCGCGAAATAGTGACCGCGGCATTGCCAGGCGATGACGTAGGCGTTGTTCGTCGCGAGCAGGTTCGGCAACGCTAGCGTGTAGCTACTTTGCCAGTCGTCCGCGTCGGCTCCTCCCGAGCGCCTCCAGTACCGGGTGTTGATCTTGTAAGGCACCGTGTAGCGAGTGCCGTCCTCGCCCGGCGTGAAAGCGTGATCGCCCTCGAGCGTCTTGCGGCTCGAATTGCTCGCGCTGCGAACGTCTCCGACCCGCTGCACGGAGCACGAACCCGTGCCCCCATTCGGCTGATCGCAGAGGTTCGGCACGAAGGAGGCGTCGGGCGGACCCTGCGGCAGGATGGTGATGGGCCCTCGCCTCGAAGGGTCGTCCATCCGGGCGGTCGAGAAGAAGTCGGGGAGGTCCCCGCCGAGGACGGTCGAGGTGATCGACGAATGCATTACGCTGTTGCCGAGATCGTCCAGCTTCTGGAACCAGTCGAAGCTCTTCAGTCCGAAGAAGGCGATCTTGTCGACCTGCGCTTCGACCTGCCGCTCCACCACGGGATAAGTCATGCGCGGATCCGTCGCCACGTTCGTGTCCGCGCCGTTCAGCGTGTACTGGGCGGGCTTGGGCCAGGCCTTCCAGGTATCGAAGACGATTTGCATCGGACGAGCCGACTTGAGAGGCGCGCTGAAGGCGAGGGTGGCGAGTACCGACGGAGCGCCGAGATCGTTCTGCCCGCGCCCACGCGCTCCGACGAGGTCGCCTCCGCCGAGGATGATCGAGTCGTTCGGCCGCTTTCCGCCGAGCGTCACCCGCACCTGCGCCTTCCCGAAGGTGTTGAACTTCTCCTGCTTGAGCACCGTCTGGAGCGAGCTCGCGAGGAAGCCGCTCACTTGCTGCACGAAGCCCCCGATGGCGCCGCCTGGATTCGAATCCCTCGCGCCGCCCGCGAACCGGACCTCCTCCGAAGTCGTGTCGATGTTCGTCTGCCACGAGAGATCCGACGTCTTCGGGTAGAGCAGGAGCCCGGTCTTCTTGAGGGAGACGGAGGCCGGCGAGCGCAGGTCGGCGAATCGCGTCCGCACTTCCTGATCGATCTGCGCCGGCCTCTTCCACACGGTGGTTTCGAAGAGCGCGTACCGCGCCGCCTCGCTCGCCTTGATCTTCAGGACCAGCACGTCGGTGAACGCGCTCGACCAGTAAAGGATGAGGATCAATACGGGGATGAGGATGGCCGCCTCGACCAGCGCCGACCCCTCTTCTTCGCGAAGCGCGCGCATCAGTGCAGGAGGAACTGCTTGACGAGGGAGTTGTCCAAGAGCTTCGGGACCAGGTTCGCGGCGTTGGACTCCGTGATCGGCATGAGCCGCGCCCCCCAGAGCGGATTGAAGAAGTTCGGCGTCTCCCGCCAGTCGCCGGGGCGGTGGTAGTAGACCTGCGCCGCGGCAAAGGCGTTGAGGCCTTCGTGGAGCAGGTCGAGGTTCGCGACCTTCGGCCAGTCGGCCTTGGCATGGCCGAGATCGGCTTTGCCGGGGCCGCCGATCTGCGAAGCGAACGTGCGCGAGTAAGTCTTGTCCGCCCCGTTGTCCCGGTTCATGGAGAGGCCTTGCTTGGCGAGCCCCACGATCACGTCGGGCTGCGCGAAGTTGCCCAGGTCGTCAGCGATCCCGCCCGGCGTCGATCGCGCCTTCGGCGCGAAGGAGACGTAGGGAGAGATCCAGAAGGGACGGAGGTCCGGACTCGGCGCGGTGCTTTTCGCCAACTCGTCCATCACGTCGCCGATCGCGCCTCCGAGGATTTCGCCGAGGGCGTCTCCGAGCAGGCCGCCTTCGTCGAAGACGCGATACTCGTAATTCTTGCCGGGCTTCAAGGCCGGGAAGACCTGGTCCATGGTGGTGAGCTGGAAGATCCGGACCTTGTTGCTCCCGATGAGTGGACAGTCGAGGTTGAACTGGAGGCGGGAGCCGGAGAACACCTGGCCCATCTTTCCGTTCTGGGTGCCGGGAGGCGGAGAGCCGAGCTCGGTCCGCGCCACGTTCTGCACGCCGACGCGGCAGATGAAGTCGAACCCGAAGTCGGCGTGCCGGTTGAAGGGGACCATCGACGGATCCTCCCACCGGTCTCCGTAGGCCACCCAGGGCTGGCGCGCGGAGTTTGCGATCTCCAGCATGTGCGCGCGCGCGAGCTGCACTCCGGCGTCCCTGTCATTCACCAGGATCTTCCCGCTGTCGACGACGTCCTGGAGGAGCGCCGCGTGGCCGCGCGTCTTCGCGAATACGGCCAGATTCGCCGTCGCCGTGAGCGCGGGCCAGATCTGCTCGTAGGGGTTCTCCGCCGTATCTCCCGAATGCGCTTCGGGCGCGATGGTCGAAAGACGGCCGACGAGCGGGGTGCCGACGGCGGCCCACGCCCCTTCCTGGAGCCCCCACAGGACGGTGTTCGCTGCGGCGAGGATGGGCGTGAGGATCGCGACGCCCCAGTCCAGGACCGCGATGAGCGCTTGCATCACTTCCCGGATGATCCGGACCACCACGCCGACGTAGGGGACGAATTGGAGCACCTCGCAGAGCGGCTTGATTGCCGACCAGAGGAAGTGCACCCAGGTGAGGAAGGCGCTCGCCGCCATGATCGAGGCGTAATGCACGACCATCGCCCGGTTGGTGTAGGCGGTGAAGTTGAGGACCCGCGCTTCGACGGCGGCCTGCGAATACGCGGCGGCGTCGGCGGCTGTCTGCAACTGCATCTTGTCGTAGACCGCGCGGCCGAGGCCGACGGTCGAGAGCACGCAGAGAGCGAGGATGAGGCCGAAGATGGCGCCGAGCACCAGCGCCTGGCCTTCCTCGTCCTTCCGCAGCCGATGGAGCAGGCCAATCATGGGTGCGCCCATTTCACGAACGGGTTGGACTGCATCCGCATCGTGTAGAAGGCCTGGGCCGGAAAGTAGTAGCGGCCCTGCGAGCCGAGGAGGACGAGCGAGCCGAGGTTCACGCCTTCTGGCGTTCCGTCGTCGAACTTCGCGGCCACGGCCAGGTCGCGCGTGAGCGAGACGGCGTCGGGACCCGTCGGGACGAGCGCTCGCGGCGAGGTGAGGTCCCATCCCGTCCAGCCATCGAGCGCGCGCAGGCTGCCCGCTCCGGTGTGGGTCGCCATCCAGATGGTCTGGATGAGCTTGTTCGCGAACGGAACGCGCATCTCGTAGAGGTAGCGGACCTGGATCTCGAGCAGCGTCGCCTCGGTGGCCCCCGGGCGCACGTCGTCGAAGTCGATCTCGCGGCCGTTGAGGTGGGCCCCGTACTTGGCGAAGTCGGCGCGCTTCGGCCCGTGCACGAAGACCCGCACCACGGGTGCGCCGAAGGTGGAGAGGATCTTGTCGCGCAGCTTGAGCTTGACCAGCGTTTCGCCGAGGTTGGTGAAGTCGTCGGTCCGGCCGGTCGAGGGCAGGACGGAGAGCAGCGCCGCGTCGTGCATGACGTCCGGATCTCCGCTGTGGACGATCCCCGCCCGGGCGGCGTTGAAGGCGGCGTACTCGGCGAGCAGCCGCGCCTGCTGGATCTGCGCCAGCTGGATGGCGCAGAGGATGAGGAAGATCATCGCCGGCAGCACGAAGGCTGCCTCCACGATTGCCTGTCCGCTCTCGCCCCGTCGCATCGCGAGCCATCGTGGACCCCTGCGAAACCGTGCGGCATCGGTCAGATGACCGGTCGGCGAGGCCCGCTTGACTGAGCCCGCGTGCCCATGCACGGTGCGAGCCCCGGCTGGGGCGTCGTCTAAGGGCAGGACATGGGACTTTGAATCCCATTATGATGGTTCGAATCCATCCGCCCCAACCAACACCTCGGCCAGAGCCACCATGAAGCCAGTCATCCACGTCGTCGAGGATCAGGACGATTTGCGTCTTTCCATCTGCGACGAGCTCCGGAGGCGCGGGTACGCTCCGGTCGGGACACCCCATGGGGAGAAGGCGCTTTCCGTCCTGCATGGCTCGGGAACCAAGCCGGCCCTCATCCTCCTCGACTTGCTCATGCCGGCGAAGGACGGCTGGGAGGTCGTCGCCTCCGTCAAGGGAGAGCCGAGGCTCCGGGACGTCCCCATCGTGGTGATGAGCGCCATCCCGCCTCGCGCCACCACGCTGCAAGCCCAAGGCATCGCCGGCACGCTCACCAAACCGTTCACCGTCGAAGAGCTCATGTTCGTCGTCACGCGCTTCGTGAAACTTCCCGGCGGCAAGTAGGGGGCGGGCCGACGACGGGTCTCGTGGGTCCCCGGCGGCGGCCCGCGGGGGTACGGGGGCAGGCGTAGCCGGCCCCCCGATGAGATGACGAAGTTGCCAGGCAGCAAGTAGTGGTAGATCGGCGGGCCCATGGGTCTCGCCATCGGAATCGTCGGGCTGCCCAACGTGGGCAAGAGCACGCTCTTCAACGCGCTCTCCGGGGCGAGCGTCCTGGCAGCCAACTACCCGTTCGCCACCAAGGATCCCAACGTCGGCGTGGTTCCGGTCCCGGACCAGCGGCTCGATCGCCTGGCCGCTCTCTACGAGCCAAAGAAGACCACTCCCGCCGCCCTCGAGTTCGTGGACATCGCCGGCCTCGTCAAAGGAGCTTCCAAGGGCGAGGGCCTCGGGAACCAGTTCCTCGCCAACATCCGCGAGGTGGACGCCATTGCCCACGTGCTGCGTTGCTTCTCCGATCCTGACGTCGTGCACGTCGACGGGCACGTCGATCCGGAGCGCGACCGCGACGTCGTCGAGACCGAGCTTGCGCTCAAGGATCTCGAGACCCTCGAAAAGAAGCGGGAGCGGAGGGCCAAGGACGCGAAGGCGGCGGGCAAGATGGGGGAGGAGGCCAAGGCCGACCTCGCCGTCTACGACAAGCTCAAGGCCGCGCTCGATGCGGGCCAGCCCGCCCGCGGCGTGCGGCTCTCGGAGGAGGAGAAGCTTCGGGCGAAAGAGTTGTTCCTCCTCACCGCCAAACCCGTCCTCTACGTGGCGAACGTGGACGAGGCGCAGCTGGAGAGGCTCGACACGGATCCTCTGGTAGCGAAGGTGAAGGCCCTCGCCGATGCGGAAGGGGCCCGCGCCGTTGCCATCTGCAGCAAGGTGGAAGCGGAAATCCAGGAGCTCCACAAGAATGAGCGCGTGGAGTTCCTCGCTTCGGTCGGCCTCACCGAACCGGGCCTCGACAAGCTGGTGCGGGCGGGCTTCGATCTCCTCGGCTTGCAGAGCTATTTCACGACCGGAGAGGACGAATGCCGCGCCTGGGTCATCCGCAAGGGAAGCCGTGCGCCGCAGGCGGCCGGGGTCATCCACACCGATTTCGAGCGCGGATTCATCAAGGCGGAGGTGATCCGCTGGGACGACCTCCTCGCCTACGGGTCGGAGGCCGCTGCCCGGGCCAAGGGCGTGCTGCGCGTAGAGGGCAAGGAGTACGTGGTGCAGGATGGCGACGTGATGCACTTCCTCTTCAACGTGTAGTTCTCAGGACTTGCGCTTCTTGACCCCGCCGAACGGGCGGTGCTAGCCGTGGAGGGGGCCACATCCCCCGGAAAAGACGCCATGCCGACCCGTTCCACAGTCCGACGCGCGCTGAGCGCGGCAGTTCCCTTGCTTTTCTGCGCCTGTGCGACGGCGGCGCCCATCCGCGTGCCCGTCATGCATCCCGGCGAGATCGACATGACGCCGTACCGGTCGGTGGCAGTCGGTGAGCTGCGCGGCAAGGCGGATCGCGTTCTGACTGAAGGCCTCGAGGAAGCGCTGGTCGCGACCAATCACTTCCAGGTCATCGGCCCGAGTCGCACCGCGTCCGCCCTGGGTGAGCTTCAGCTGTCCGTCGCGGACCTCTCCGATCCGGCGCGTGCGGCCAAGCTCGGGAAGGCCCTCGGCGCGTCCGCCCTCATCTATGGGGACGCCGACGAGAGCTACCGCGAGGAGTTTTCCGAGGACCGCCTCAAGGAAAAGGACGGGGCTCCGACCATCATCCAGAAACTGTTCGGCGAGCTGACCGTCCGGGCGACGTTCCGGATCGTCGACGGCTCGACCGGCCGGCTGGTCGTCACCAGGACCTACGAGGAAAGGCGCAGCGACACGAGCCGCGCGACCGAGCGGCGCCCGCAGCCGATCGACAAGCAGCAACTCGCGCGATCGGCGCGCGCCGCCGTGGTCGAGCGCTTCCTCCGCGCGGTCGTTCCGTACCAGGAATTCGTCACCGCCGATTTCCGCAAGGACGGCGATCTACCGCAGCTGGAGAGCGGGATCGGCTTCGCCGAGCGCGGCGAGTGGAAGAAGGCGCAGGACTCGTTCCGCGCCGCCGCCGCCCAGGTGGAGAAGAATCCGGATCCGGATCGCAAGAAGCTCGCGAAGGCGTACTGGGATCTCGGGCTCTCCTACGAGTACGCGGGCGAATACGAACAGGCCACGCAGACGGTGCGCAAGGCCTACGACCTCTCGCAGGACAAGGCGATGCTGCAGGAGCTGGACGCCATCGCTCGTCTGCGCGAGGAATCGCCCAGAGCCGCGGCCGCGGGAGCCGCGCCGGAGGTAGCGAGTGGGAAGTAGGACCACCATCGCGATCCTGGTGGTGACGGGCGCCGCGGCGCTCCCTTCGTGCAAGAGCGAGAAGAAGCCCGAGACGACGAACGTCGTCCTCCACGCCAACGGTCCCGATTGGGTGAACGGCGGCACGGGAGCGTTCGCCGACGAGAGCGGGAAGAGCTTCCACGGCGTCGGCATCGTCAGCGGCGTCCGCGACGCGGCCTTCCGCCGCAAGATGGTGGACTCGCGAGCCCGCGGGGAGATCCAGAAGACGCTCGAGGAGTTCCTCGACGCGGTCCAGAAGGACAACCCCTCGTCCGAATCCGATCCCGCCGAGAAGCAGCGCTTCCAGATCGCGCTCAAGGCGCTGGCCGCCTCCGATGCCGGGGTGCGCATCGTCGATCACTGGGTGGATACGGACAGCACCGAGTACGCGCTCGCGCAGCTCGAGCTTGCGTCCTTCAAGGTCAATCTGGAAAAGGCGAGCGACCTGAGCGCTCGCTCCAAGCAAACGGTTCGCCGCAGCGCCGATCGAATCTTCGACGAGAGCTCCGCCGAGAAGGCGTCGCACACCGCTCGGCGCTAGCGCGAGGAGACCGGGCCGGGCGTCTCCAGCTTCTCGTCGATCTGCGCGGTCTTCCGCAAGGACGCGACGTAGTTCTCTCGCTCCTTGAAGATCGACTCGTTGGCGAGGCGGTTGCGGATCTCCTCCTTCACCTCGGGGAGCGGCTTGGGAGGAATGGCGCGGCGGTCCTCGACCAGCACGATGTGGTACCCGCTCGAGGTCTTGATGAGCGGCGAGATCTGACCCGGCTTGAGCGAGAAGGCGGCCTGCTCGATGGCCGGAAGCATGAGGCCCTTCTTGAAATAGCCGAGATCGCCGCCCTCGCGCGCGGTGGGACCGTCGGACATCTCGCGGGCGACGAGCGCGAAGGTCTCGCCCGCCTTCACCCGCCGCATCGCGTCTTCCGCCTTCTTGTGGGCGGCAGCGACGGAGGCCGGCGTCGCGCGCTCGGGCGTAGCGACGAAGATGTGCCGGGCTCGCACCTCGTACTCGGGGTCCTTGGCGATCGCGGCATAGGCGGTCTGCACTTCCTCGTCGGTGATCTTGCGCGGCTTGATCTTGAACCGCAGCACCTGGCCCATCAGCTGCTGGCGGCGGACGGTCTCGCGCGCCGTCTCCCAGGAAATCCCCTGCTGCTCGAGCGCCTCCTTGAACTCGGGGACCTCCATGCTGCTCTGCCGGGCCAGCTGCTCGAGACCGCGCTGCACCTCGTCCTCGGAAACGTCGGCGCCGATGGTATGCGCCTCGCTCTCGATGAGCTTCTCGTCGATCAGCTGCTCGAGGCCCTGGTGGAGCAGCGACGACTTGTCGCGGGCCCTGGCCGTCTCGTCCGAGATCTGTTGAACGCGGGCCAGCTCGGGACCGACGCGTTCCTCCACTTCCGAGAGCGTGATGGGCTGTCCGTTGACGATGGCCGCGATGCGCTCCTTGATCTCCGCGCGCGCGGCGGTGGCGCACAGGAGCGCGACCGGGATGAGGATCCTCTTCATGGAGCGGAAATCTAACGCAAGAGCTGGAGCGCTGCCTCGTTGATCTGCACCTTCGACGACTTGTGCACCTGATCGAGGAGCTGGCGCTCCGCCTGGGCCTTCTTCTCCAAGAAAGCCTTGCGGATGACCTCCTTCTGCACCTCGTCGAGGCTCCGCTTCTTTGCCGGGCGCCGCCCGAGGAGCTTGAAGAGATGGTACCCGTAGCTCGACTGCATTACCCCCGAGACCTGCCCGGGCTTGAGCGAGAAGCAGGCTTCGTCGAATACCTTGGGCATGGTGCCGCGGGCGAACCAACCGAGATCTCCGCCCCTGCGCGCGTCGGGCGAGCGGCCGTGGGACTTCGCCAGGTCCTCGAAGGAGGCGCCCTTGCGGATCTGGTCGAGCAGGCTCTTTGCCTCCTCGGCGGTGGTCACCAGGATCTGCAGCGCGTGCGCTTGCTCGGGCGTGTCGAACTCGGAGCGGTGGGTCTCGAAGTAGGCGCGCGCCTCGGCCGCGGAAGGCCGCTCTCCTCGCGTCTGCTCCGCGACCCATTTCTCGGCGAGGAGGCGATCGCGAGTCTCGTCGGCCAGGCCGTCCGCGGTCTGTCCGTCGTTGGCGAGGCGCTCCGCGAGGGTCTGCCCGCTCGCGCGGGCGGTTTCCGCCAGCGCATCCATCGCCCGCTGCACCTCCGCGTCGCTCACCGTCATGCCCGCGAGCCTGGCGCGGCTGACGAGCAGGGCGCGATCGACCAGCCCGTCGAGCAGCGCGCGCCCGAGGCGCGGCACGTCCTTGGCGTCGATCTGGGGAGGTGTTTCGAGGCCGTCGACGACGGCGGTTCCGGCGCCCCGGCGCAGCCGATCGATCTCGCGCTGCACCGCGGAGACCGGAATCGACGTCCCGTCGGCGACGGCAGCGACGGGCGCCGGTGCCTGCGGCGCCGCCTTGTTCCGGTTGCACGCCGCGAAGGCGCAAAGGAGGAGCGGAAAGAGGGACGGGCGCAAGAAACGAACGAAGGCGGCGAACCGGGCATCGCCCGGCCCGCCGCCTGATGGAAAGCCTCTTCCGAAGTCCTGCGACGAACTTCGGAGCTCGGTCACTACTTGCCGCCGATTTTCACGCTGGCGGGAGCGGCGCTGGGCATGCCGCGCGGAACGACGCTCATGCTCGGGGAAGCCGGCTCGCTGGGAACGACCTTGGCGAGCTCTCGAAAGCGGCGTTCGCCAGCTCGGCCGAGTATGACTTGGTGAGCTCGTCCTTGGAGACGAACCGGAGGTCGCCACCCATCGGGGCCGAGGTCGGGTCCTGGCTGTCCTTCTGGGCGACGGCCTGGAACGCGTTGACCTCGCCCTTCCGGGTCCGCTCGTTGATGTCCTTGAGCAGCGCCTCGGCCTTCTTCTTCGCCTGCGCCTTGTCCTTCGCGTCCTTGGCGGCGACGAGGATGTGGTAGACGCGCGCGCGCTCGGGTTTCACGAAGTCGTCGATGTGCGAGTCGTAGTAGCCCTTCAGCTCGCTGTCCGGGATGTCGTTGCCGGAAAGCTTTTCGTCGAGCTGCTTCTTGATCAGCTCCTGGATCATCGCGCGCTTGACCTGCTCGCGGACGGCGGGCGACTTGTCGAGGCCCTGCCGCTCGGCTTCCTGGGCGAGCAGCTCGTTGCGGATGAGGCTCTCGAGGAACTCCTTCTTGCGCTCGATCGTGTTGTAGCGGGCGCGCAGGAAGGGGCTCGTCTCGTCGAGGCGCTTCTTGAACTCGTCGGCCGTGATGGAATCATTGCCGACCTTGGCGATGACGGGGCCGTGCTTGCCGTCGCGCTTGCATCCGGCGATGGAGGCAACGGCAAAGGCGGCGAGGAAAAGGGCGGAAAGCTTGATCTTCATTGTGAAAGCGTCCTTCGGCTAAGTGGGGATGGGCGAGTGACCACCACAAGAACCGCGCAGGCTGCGCGTTTCATCCATCTACCGCGCACTTGCGGAGTTCTTGCAAGAGCGCTCGGGCCGCTTCCAGGGGCGCGGGCGCCTGCTCGCCCGGCTGCAACTCCACCAGCTCCATTCCGGGGGTGAGGCGGTATCGCCCTTTCGCCTTCGCAACCAAGGTCGCAAGGCGCCCGGGGTCCAGCAACGCGTCGGGGCCCAGCTGCACGACGAGCCGCCCGGGACCGCTCTTCAGGCCGCGCAGACGCATCGCCCGCAGCTCGTTCTTGAAGCCCATCACTTCTACCAGGGCATCGACCTCCGGCGGCGCTTCGCCGCAGGTGTCGCGCAGCTCTCCCTTCACCTCGTACAGCTCGTCGTCGTTCTTCGCCGAAGCGAGGCGTTTGTAGAAGAAGAGGCGCTGCTGTACGTCGGGCACGTACTCCTCGGGGATGAGCGCGGGGACCGGCAGCTCCACGTCGGGTTCGAACTCCTCGCGCGGCTTCTCGCCTTTCAGCTCCGCCACTGCCTCGTCCATCAGCTGTGCGTAGAGGTCGAAGCCGACCGAGGCGATGGTCCCGCTCTGGTCGGGCCCGAGGAGATTTCCGGCGCCGCGAATCTCCAGGTCGTGAGAGGCGATCTGGAAGCCCGAGCCGAGCTCGGTGAACTGCTGCAAGACTTGCAGCCGCTTCTGCGCGTCGCGGGTGATCTTCCGCCGCGCCGGGACCAGCAGGTAGCAATAAGCGCGCTCGCGCGAGCGGCCGACGCGGCCGCGGATCTGATAGAGCTGCGAGAGCCCGAAGTGATCGGCCCGGTCGACGAGGATGGTGTTCGCCGTCGGGATGTCCAGTCCGCTCTCGATGATGGCGGTACAGAGCAGGACGTCGTGCTTCCGATCGATGAAGTCGGTCATGACCTTCTCGAGCTTTCCCTCCGGCATCTGCCCGTGGGCGACGGCGATCCTCGCCTCCGGCACGAGCCTATGCAGGTAGTCGTAGACGCCTGCGATCGACTGCACCCGGTTGTGCAGGAAGAAGACCTGGCCCCCGCGGCCCAGCTCGCGCTCGATGGCTTCCTTGATGGTCGCGCCGTCGAACTTGGAAACGAAGGTACGGATGGCGCGGCGGTCCACCGGGGGCGTGCCGATGATCGACAGGTCGCGCACTCCCATCATTGCCATGTGCAGGGTGCGGGGAATGGGAGTTGCAGTGAGAGTCAGGACGTCGACCAGCTTGCGCAGCTTCTTCAGCTGCTCCTTGTGCTTGACGCCGAATCGCTGCTCCTCGTCGACGACCACGAGCCCCAGCTCCTTGAAGGAGACGTCCTGCGAGAGGAGGCGGTGGGTGCCGACGAGAACGTCGACCTTCCCTTCCCGGGCGCGGGAGAGGATGTCCTTCGTCTCCTTCGGACCCTGGAAGCGGCTCACCACCTCCACCGTGATCGGGTAATCGGCGAAGCGCTTGGAAAAGGTCCGATGGTGCTGCGCCGCGAGGACCGTCGTAGGCACCAGCACGGCGACCTGCTTCTTGTCTTCCACCGCCTTGAATGCCGCCCGCAACGCCACTTCCGTCTTGCCGTAACCGACGTCGCCGCAGACCAGCCGGTCCATCGGCTTCGGCTGCTGCATGTCGGCGAGCACGTCCTCGATGGCCTTGGCCTGATCGGGAGTCTCCTCGAACTCGAAGTCCGTCTCGAACTGCCGGTACATGCTGTCCGGCGCGGAAAAGGCGTACCCGGGGTGGGCGGCGCGCGAGGCGTAGATGTCGAGGAGCTCCGCCGCCATCTTGAGCAGCTCCTCCTTCACCTTCGCCTTGCGCTTCTGGAAGGTCTGGCTCTTGAGCGAGTCGAGCTTGGTCTTGGACGGATCTCCGCCGACGTATTTCTGGATCTGCCGGAGCCGCCCGACCGGCATGTAGAGGCGGTCCTTGCCGGCGAACTGCAGCAGGATGAAGTCGGCGGCGAAGCCGCGCACGTCGAGCCGCGTGAGCCCGTCGTAGCGGGCGATTCCGTGCTCGACGTGGACGACGAGATCGCCCTCCTTCAGGTCCTTGAAGTCGGCGGCGTCCTCGCCAAAGGTCTTCGGACGCTTGGGCGAACGGCGCGGCTGGGCGCGCGGACCGAACACGTCCTCGTCGGAGTAGACGGCGATCCTCTCGCCCTCGTCGAGGAAGCCCGCGCTCACCTGGCCGACGACGAGATGCGCGTGGGTCGAGGGATTCCATAGCGTCACCGGCTGCTCGGGCAGGTGCGGGACGATGTGCGCCATCAGCTGGCGGTCGAGCAGGAGGCGCCGGGTCCGCTCCGCCTGCGCTGAGCCGTGGCAAGCGATCACCGCGACGATGCCCCGGTCGCGGAGATCGGCGAGCCTGCGCACGAGCGGCGCCAGGGCCCCGTCCTCGCCGTGATGCCCGGCGATCTCCGCTCGCAACTCCGCCGTCGGCCGGGTGCCGAACTCGATCTCCGGTACACCCGAGGCGGCGTCCTGCGCGAAGAGCAGGCCTCCCAGCTCCACCAGGCGGGCCGACTCGATCGACCCCCGCGCGTCGGCTTCCCGGAGGTAGTGCTGCTCCGGGGGCAGCGCGAGCTCTCCCTTGGCCCGGGACCCGGCGAAGGTGGATTCCAGCTCGGTCCAGAGATCGCCCCATTGCCGTTCCAGCTCGAGGGCATCGTCGAGCACCCAGACCGCACCCTGCGGCAGGTAGTCGGTCACCGGCTTCAGGCCGCCCGGAAAGAAGCCCGGAAGGATGGCGGAGAGGCCGGCCGCGAACAGCGCGTCGTCCTGTGAGCGGGTCTGCAGTTCGTCGATCAGCTCGCGCAGCTGGCGGGTGGGCGTCTCGACCGCGTCGGCGGCGGCGCGCACCGTGGCGATGGCGGCCTTGCGGCCCGCGTCGTCGAGAACGATCTCGCGAGCGGGACAGAGCGAGATCTCGGTGAGGTCCGCGATCGACCGCTGCGTCTGGGGATCGAAACGGCGCAGGCTTTCGATGTCGTCGCCAAAGAATTCTATGCGGACCGGTCCGTCGTCGAGCGGCGACCAGACGTCGAAGATGCCGCCGCGCACCGCGAAGGTCCCCGGATCCTCGACGAGCGGAACCTTGGCATAACCGGCGGCCGTGAGCTTGTTCGCCAGCTCGTCCCGATCCTGGGTGGCCCCGGTGGCGAGCTGCAGGCTTCGCTGGTCGAGCGCTTCGCGGGGCAGGACCCTGCGGGCCAGACCGCGGACGGAGGCGATGACGATGCGCGCGTCGCCGAGGTGGAGATGGAAGAGACCGGCGATTCGCGCCATGGCGACGCCGGGATCGGGTGTCAGCCCTTCGTAGGGCAGCACCTCGTCGCCCGGAAGCCGGACGATGGCGGCGCCGGTCGTCTCGGGGGCGAAGAAGCGCAGGTCCTTCTCTAGCGCCTCGGCCGAGTCCTCGGTGGGAACGACGCAGACGAGAGGTACTTTCAGCTCCCGCGTCAGCTGCCAGAGGGCATGGCCCCGGGACGCGCCCACCAGCCCGCGGGCGCGCACCTTCCGGGCCCCGCCGCGGACGGCGTCGAGCAGCTCGGCGAGCGCGGCGGGGTTCGAACGATGCTTCTGGATGAGGTTTGGGTGGGCGATCGTCTCCACGGGGAGCCGTGGGAGTAGGGCCCGGAACGGGTCAAGTCAAGACACGGTAGGGGGTTACGCAAGATGGTCGAATCCCAGCCGGCGAGGCAGACGGCGGGGGCGGCCCGCCTGGAGGAGGCGGATGCCGCGGCCCTCGGTGAACCGGCCGATCCGGCGCGCCGAGGGAAGGCGCGCGAGGAGCCGGGGTTCCCGGTTCCGAGGCACTGCAAAGAGCAGCGCGTAGTCTTCGCCGCCGGAGAGCGCGTCGTCGAGCGAGGCGCCTTGCGCCACGGGGAGCGCGTCGACCTCGACCTCGGCGCCGCACGCGCTCGATGCGCACAGGTGACCGAGGTCGCGCAGGAGCCCGTCGCTCACGTCGATCGACGCCGAGGGCAGCGAGCCTGCAGCGAGGCCATCCGCAAGGCGCGGCTCGGGCCGGAGTTGCGCCCGCGCCGCCGCGGTGCGCGAGCCTCTGCGCAGATCCGCGAGACCCTTCGCCGCCGCGCCGAGCGTTCCGGCCACGACGAGCGCATCGCCCGGCCGCGCACCGGTCCTTCCTCGCGCTCGTTTCGCCTCGCCGAACACGCAAAGCGTGAGCGTCCAGCCGGGAGCCCGCGTCACGTTGCCGCCGACGAGAGCGCACCCGTGGATTTGCGCGAGCCGGGCCATTCCGCGCCCCATCCGCGCTGCCGTCTTCGCGGCGGAGGCCGATTTCGGCACGCCGAGCGCACAGACGAACCAGCGCGGACGCGCTCCCGCGGCGGCCAGGTCGGAGAGATTCACGGCGAGGGCCTTGTGCCCCACGTCTTCCGGCGTGAACGGCGGCATCGAGAAATGCACGCCTTCGACCACGGCATCGGTCTTCACCACGAGCGACAGGCCCCGCGAAGGACGCACCACCGCGCAGTCGTCGCCGGGTCCGCTCAGGATGGAAGGTGCGGAAGCGCTCGACCGGTCGAGCCCGAAAGGGGCAAGGAACGCGTCGATGAGATCGAGCTCGGAGGCGCGCATGGAACGCGCTTTACCAGAGGAAGCTACTGGACGCTGCGGATCGGCATCGCCAGCAGCGGCGACGACTCGAGCGGCGTTCCGGGCGGCTCGATGGGCAGGACCATGGTGAAGATCGAGCCCTTGCCGGGGTCGCTGCGCACCGAGACGTTGCCGCCGTGCGCCTCGACGTAGCTCTTGACGATGGAGAGGCCGAGGCCGGCGCCGCCGTACTCGCGCGAGGCGGAGGAGTCCGCCTGGAAGAAGGTATCGAACACCTTCGTCTGGACGTCGCGCGGGATGCCGATGCCGTTGTCCTCGACGGAAATCTGGAAGTACCCGCCGCTGACGAAGGGACCGGCGCTCTGCGGCCCGCGATCGGCCGGCATGGCGCGCACCGAGATCCGGCCGCCCGCAGCGGTGAACTTCACCGAGTTGGAGAGCAGGTTGATGACGCACTGGCGGAGCTTGTCGCCGTCCACCACCACCCGCTGCACCGTGGGCGAGACTTCCGTCGAGAGCGTCAGCTTCTTCTTGAAGCTCTGCGGCAGGACCGACTCGACCGCCGACTGGAGGATGTCGTTCACGTCGATGGAGGTGCGCTGCAGCTGCACGCCGCGCGCCTCGATGCGCGAGAGGTCGAGGATCGACGAGATGAGCCGCAAGAGCGACTCGCCCTTGTCGAGGATCGTCTTCAGATAATCCTTCTGCTCGTCGTTGAGCTCGCCGGCCAGGCCCGCGAGCAGCATCTCGCTGTACCCGATGACGCTGGTGAGCGGCGTGCGCAGCTCGTGGGAGACGGTGGCGAGGAAGTTGGACTTGAGCCGCGAGAGCTCCTGCAGCCGCTCGAGCGCGTCGGAGAGCTTCTTGTTCTTCTCCTGCACCTCGCGGTAGCTCTCGGTGACGCTCTCGATGTGGAGCTGGCTGGAAATCATCGCCTTGTGCGAGGTGAAGACGAGCACGTCGACCAGCTTGGCGAAGTGCTCGAGGATGCGGCGGACGGTGGTCTCCGGCGCCCTGCGGATCCGGTCGATCAGCTCCTTCGCCTTCTTCAGGTCGAACTCGCCCTGCAGCGCTTGCAGCTCGGCGCCCAGGTCGCCCACCTCCTCGGGCATGAAGGGACCGAAGATGATGCGACCGAGTATGTCGCCCTCGTAGAGGATGGGCATCATCAGATAGCGCAGACCGCTGAAGCAGTTGCGGACCGCGAGCGCCGGTTGGGCGTTGGGCGCTTCCAGCGGCCGCACCTTGATGTGCGTCACCGTCTCGGTGCACAGCCGGCGGCCGTTGGGGCCGGTGAACATGTAGGCGCAGAAGTCGCCGGAGGCGACCTTCATGTCCACGAGCTTCGTGCCGTTGGCGTCGAAGACCTTCAGGCCGACCTTGTAGAGGTCCACGAACGTGCGACAGACGTTGGTGAAGCTGGTCAGATCGAGCAACTCGCCCAACACGAGCTGCTTGTGGATGACGCTCTCGGCCACCTCTCAGGCTCCGTCCGTTCCTGTCTTCCCGGAGGGCGGATCGACCAGACAGCGACGGACTTCCTCGACGAACGCGCGCCGATCGAGCCCGATCTTCTGCGAGAGCATGTAGACCTTGTCGACGTGCTCGAAGGTGAGGTCGACGAGGCCCAGGAACGTCTCCAACACTCCCTCGCCGCGCACCGCCACCGCCTCGAACACGGGCTGCTTGTTCTCGCGGCGCATCTTCTCGATGGCCTCGTCGGTGGAGGCGTCGCCCAGGTCCTTCTTGTTCCACTGGACCACGTTCGGCATCGACTCGATCTCGAGGCCGTTCGCCTTCAGGTTCTCCACCATGTTCAGCCAGTACTTGTAGTTCTCCTGCCGCTTGGAGGGCTGGCTGTCGGCGATGAAGGCGATGGCATCGGCGCCCTGCAGGACGATCCGCCGCGTCGAGTTGTGCATCACCTGGCCTGGAACGGTGAAGAGCTTCAGCTTCACCTTCAGGGTGCCGGCGGTGAACACCAGGGGCAGCGTGTCGAAGAACAGGGTCCGGTCGTCGGCCGTGTCCAACGTCATCAGATGCCCCCGTAGCTGCGGCTGGATGCGCTGGTAGAGAGCGCGGAGGTTGGTCGTCTTCCCGGAGAGGCCGGGGCCGTAGTAGACGATCTTGAGCGTCAGCTCGCGTTGGCCCGTGTTGAACTGCACGCTGCGGTCACCCGTCCCGACACGCCTGCCCGATGGGCCTTCGCGCGGTCCCCGGCCTTCGCCCGCCATCACTGCGGGTGAAGAGTTCAGTACGGGTAGTTTCTCCTGAACACACGATGCCGCCAAGAGTCTTTCCGGCCGCCTCCGGACGGCGGGGTAAGCGCAGCTACGCTCCTGTCGCACCTTTACAGGGTTCGCCGGTCCAGAAGTCCGCCGCTTCCGCAGGGCTGCGCAGGATGCGGCAGCGGGGCAGCGATTCGATGAATACCCGCCCGTACCCTTTTCGGCTCATGCGCGCGTCGAGGACGGCGACGATGCCGCGGTCGCTCGAGCTGCGTATGAGCCTGCCGAATCCCTGTTTCAGCGCCAGCGCCGCCTGGGGTAGCTGGTAGCCGTAGAACGCGTCTTGCCCTTCCGCGCGGAGGCGCTCGATGCGCGCGGCGACGATCGGTTCGCCCGGGGAGGCGAACGGCAGCTTGTCGATCACCACCAGGCTCAGCGCCTCGCCGGAAACGTCGATGCCCTCCCAGAAGCTCTGGGAAGCGAAGAGCACGCTCGGCCGATCGCGGAAGCGCTTGAGCAGCTGCGCCTTGGGCGCCTCGCCCTGTAGCAGCACCTGCCAGGGCAGCTCGGCGGCGAGGAGCGCGTGCACCGCGCGCATGTTGCGCAGCGAGGTGAAGAGCACGAAGGCGCGTCCGGACGTGATCGGTAACAGCTCGCGCAGCTCGCCGGCGACGGCTTCCGGGAAGGCCGAATCCTGTGGGTCGGGCATGTCGCGAGGCAGGTAGAGGGCGGCGTTCGAGGCGTAGTCGAACGGCGAGGCCAGGACGTGCGACTCGAGCGGAAAGAGGGGGCCGGAGTCGTCCGAGAGGCCGATGCGCTGCGCGAAGTATTCGAGGTGGCCGGCGACCGCAAGGGTTGCGCTGGTGAAGACCACCGGCCCGATGCGGTCATACAGCTTGTCCTGGAGCAGGCCTTTGACGTCGATCGGCGAGGCGTGGAGGAAGAGGTGCCCGGCGCGCGACTCGGCCCAGTGGATCAGATCGGGGCGGCGCTCGGTCTCCGAGAAGAGCTCGAGGTCGGCGCCGAGCGCAAGGCAGCGGCGCTCGATCAGCGCGAGCTCCTCGTCTCCGCTGCCCGACACGGCGGCGCCGAGGGCGCGAACCAGCTCCGCGAGCCTGGTCCGCTCGGCCTCTGCGGGTTGGAGCGCGCCGCGCAAGAGCGGCCAGCGCCCTTCCTGCGACGACTCGAGCGCCACGTCGAAGAACTCGCGCCCTTCCCGCATCAGGCGCGCCGCCAGCCCCGCGGCCTCTACCCGCGAGGAATGGGCCGCGAGGCTCTTCAGGGCATCGCGGCCGAGCTCGCCGACGCGGAAGCTGGAGAGCTGCGCGCCGAAGTGCTCGGTCGCGACCTCCTCGACCGCGTGGGCCTCGTCGAATACGACGGCGTCGTAACGCGGAAGCACCGCCGCTCCGGCGTCTCCCGCCGAGGAGGTGCGCAGGGCCAGATCGGCGAAGAAGAGATGATGGTTGACGACCACTACGTCGGCGTCCGCTGCCTCTCGCCGCACGCGAAAGACGAAGCAGCGATCGTAGTGCTCGCACTTCGTTCCGATGCATTGGTCCGCGCTGGCAGAGAGATCGCGCCAGGAAGCGAGGTTCTCCGGCAGGTCGCTCAGCTCGGCGCGGTCGCCCGTCTGCGTCGTCTCCGCCCAGGCCGCGATGCCGTCGAAAACCGCCGCTTCCTCCCGCACCGCAAAGGTCGGATTGCGCAGGAAGCGATCGAAGCGGAGCAGGCAGAGGTAGTTCTGGCGGCCTTTCAGGAAGGCGACCTTCGCGTCGACCCCGAGGGCGCGCAGCAGGGGAACGTCCTTGTCCGCGAGCTGCTCCTGCAGCGTCTTCGTGGCCGTGGAGACCACCACCTTGAGGCCGCTGCGGGCCGCCGGAAGCAGGTACGCGAGCGTCTTGCCGGTGCCCGTGCCCGCCTCGACCAGAAGCGCCCTGCCGTGCGCGAGCGCGTCCTCCACCCGCGCCGCCATCGCCAGCTGCGGGGGGCGCGGCTCGTAACCGGGCAGCACCCGGGAGAGCGCGCCGCCCGGCCCGAGCACCTCGCGCAAGGAATCGGACATGCGACCGTTCTACCGCGCGAGCAGGGCCAGCGGCACGGGTGAAAACGAGAGCGCGAACAGCAGAAGACTCGCGCCGACCCACGCCCGGCGGACGCCGTCGATCCGCTCCTCGGGTTCGGCGAGGCGCGGGTGCATGCCGAGGCCCAGGCCCATCAAAAGGCCCCAGAGGATCCAGCCGGGAAACGCGGTGAACACGCCGAGCGCGAGCAGCACCGCCGAGAGCGGCGGCCCGAACAGGCTGTGCAACCTGGGCGAGGCGCCGAAGAGCACGTGGCCGCCGTCGAGCTGCCCGAGCGGCAGCAGGTTCAGCGCCGTGAGCAAAAAGCCGAACCAGCCGGCCACCGCGATGGGGTGGAGCGCGAGCGTCTGGCCTTCCGGCAGTGTGCCGACGACGAGCTGCTGCACCAGCGACATGCCCAGCGGGTAGCCGAGATCGAAGGCTTCCCGCGGGGACGGCCAGGTTCCCTGCTGGAACCACTGAAGGAACGCCTCGAAGAGGGTCCAGCGCGGCGTCTCCGGCTCCACCGGCACGACCGTCGACCAGCGCAGTCCGAGCACCAGCACCGGGATGGTGGCGACGAAGCCGGCGATCGGCCCTGACGCGCCGATGTCGATCAGAGCCCGCCGGGTACGCGGCAGCGACCGCAGGCGAATCACGGCTCCCAGCGTTCCGATCACCGAGAGCAGCGGCGCCGGAATGAAGAATGGCCAGGTCGCATCGACGCCGTGCTTTCTGGCGAGGAAGAAGTGCCCCATCTCGTGCGCGAGCATGATGAAGAGCAGCGCGAGCGCGAACCCCAGGCCGTGGCGCAACATCTCGGCGCGCGACGGTTCGGGCATCTGGGTGTCCTTGAGCGCGCTACCCGCGAGGAACGCGGAGGCAAACGTCAAGAGGAACAGGAAGATGTTGAGCAGCGGCGGCCGGAGCGCGCCCAGGGTACCTGGGCCGGGGGGCGGCGGTGGAAGCAGCGTCTCTTCAGCGCCGGGGACCGGTTCCACCTGACAGCCATTCCCACGCTTCGCGGAGCAGATCCAGCCCCGTCCGTGTCTTCGGGCCGCTCTCGAATCGCCTTTTCGAACCAGCCGATCGCCTCCGCGTGGCGCTTCTGTCGCACCAGCGCCGTCCCCATGCGCTCGAACGCCGGCGCCCACTGCGATTGCAGCTTCAGCGCGGCGGCGATGCGGCCTTCGGCCGCCACGGCGTCGCCCTGTGCCAGATCGATCTCGGCGAGCGCGAGGTGGGCCTTGAAGGCGGAAGCATCGATGGCCAGCAGCTTCTCGCATGCCTCGCGCGCCGCGGTCAGCGGGCCTTGGCCGCCGAGTGCGAAGTCGAGCGCGAGGGCCAGCAAGCGCTCCTGCGCGTCGGCGAAGCGAGGGTCGCGGCGCATTGCCTCCAGATACGGCTCGAAGCTGCGGCGCGGGTCGGGCACGCGCACCCCCATCTCGTGGGCCGCGCTCATGTCGCGTCCGCGCAGATAAGCAAGGTACGCTTCCACGTCGCGCGTCGGCCAGGCGAGATTCGGCGGCTCCTCCCCGACGGCCCGGGCGATCTCCACCGCCGCCTCGTCGAGCGCGGAGAACAGCTCGCTGCGGGGCCTGAGGACCACGTGATCGAGCGCCAGCTGTTTCTGCGGCGAGTCCACCAGCAGGATACGGATGCGCACGCGGTCGGTCAGCTCGGCGCAGCCGTGCAGCACGAACTCGGTGCCTTCGGGCAGGCCGATGTGGCAGGCCTCCTCCAGCGTCCACGGTTGCGACGCCACGACCCAGCCATGACCGCGCACGCCGTCCTCGCCCTCGAGGGGACCGTCGGCGGTGAGCTGCGCGAGGTTCGCGTTCAGTCGGGGCGGCTCGGTGAGGCGCTCCGCCAGCGTCCTCGCCAGCGAGCGGGCGTAGACACCCTGC
>VBKL01000102.1 GCA_005879805.1 Deltaproteobacteria bacterium
GTCCCGTTCAGCGGCACGGCATTGACCGGCGCCGACACGTTCGGATCGAACAGCTGCGCCCACGTCAACCAGGTGGCGGGCATCTGCAGGATCGTGTTGCACGGCACCGTCATGGTGATGCCGTTCAGCGTGACCGTTCCGCCCCAGAGCGCGGGATCCACACCGGGGCACATCGATCCGTCGTCCAGGGTGGCCGACTGGATGAAGCCCAGCATGTCGAACTGCGGCGTAGGTGAGGGCGCTTGCTGCGCGTGTGCAGAGGTGGCGAAAAGCAGGCTGGCGAGGAGCGCTACGCACGACATCCGTCGGATGCCGGGAGTAGGCTGGTGCGTTGCGCAGCCCGCGGCTGCGCACAGACGACTACGATTCATTTGTCCCCCCCGAAGAACTCTCGGTGTTAAATCCCCACGGCAAAGTTACACGAAGGTGAACTCTGCGCGATAGTACCTAAGTCGGATTAAATTCCGGTAAGCCACGGACTTGCAGGATTTTGTGCGACAGCGTCTTACAGTTTTTTCACGGACGCGTAAGCCTACACCCAAGGATCACGGGGGCTTCCTTGTAGACTGTCAAGGATTGCTCCCGCGTCAGTTGCGTTAGCGCGCTTGTAATCAAAGCTGTGACACGCTCGCCCAAGGTAGGACCTACAACCGCATCGTCGTAGAAGAGCGCCTGTGCCTCGAGGACAGCTTGCAGGTCACGTCGAGCGAAGGCGGCCTGCGATTCGCGAAAGTGTGAGGGCCGGCCCGACACCGCCGATCCCTCGTGCTCGAGCAGCCGCTTGCGCAGATCCTCCAGGTCGCGCGCCCCGCACGGCGCCTGGATCCCGCCGAACTCTCCGCGCTGCGCCTGGTAGAACGGATCGCCCGGTCGCAGCGCCCGCGAGACGTAGGCGTGGGCCATGGGCGGCGGCGCGGGACGGCCTACGTACAACCAGCGCGCATCGGGACCCTCTTCGGCATACGCCACGGGGGGCGAGGCCTGCGAGACGCGCAGGGCCGCGAGGGTGCCGTCGAGGACGAGGCCATCGGCCCGCATCCGCGGCGGCCAGCCCCCGAAGATCTCGTCGTCTCCGTAGTCCCAGGGCGCGACGATTCCGGGCAGCTGCAACCTGGGCCACTGCCTCGGCTCGACGGTGAACGCGGCGCGAGAGACGAGATCCCCTTCCGAGGTACGGACCCGGATGCGGATTTCGGTGTCGAGGACCGCGGGCCCGGACCAGCTCACTTCTCCGCCGCTTTCGAAGCGCGCGGGCGACGGATCGACGAGGAGCTTTCCGCTGGCGACGGCGCGTTTCTCGAGGAGCAGGAACGGTCCGGGAGGGTCGAGCCGGGCGGTACAGGTGACCTGCTCTCCCCGCAAGACGTGGGCAGGTTGGCACCGGGCGATCAAGGCGGCTGCGAGTACGAGGGCCGTCAACCGTCCTTCCGCCGCTTGAAGGACCACTCGATCTCGAACTCCGCCACCGTGGTGCCGTCCTTTTGCCGCCCGATGGAGCGGGCCACGAAGGCGACTCCTTCGCCCGTGGCGAGCGCCCGATCGATGGCTGCCCGCATCGCCGCGCCGTCCGAGAAAGTGAACGTCGCGAGCTGGGTCGCCTTGCGCGTGAACCGGGCAGACAGGCTGGTGACCAGCATCGACACGCGCGCCGAGCTTCGCTCGATGAGGTAGAGCGCCGTCGCGCCGGTGGACATCTCGGCGGCCATGGCCTGGGCCGCGAAGTAGGTGGAGCGGAACGGGTTCTGCGTCTTCCAACCCGCCGGAAGCGTCACCTCGGCTCCCGTCTCGTCGAGGCGTTTCACCCGCAAGCCGGCGAACGCCGCCAGGGGAAGCTTCGCCCAGAGCATCGCGCGGATGCCGAGGGGATTGGTCCACAGCGCGCGGAAGACCTCGCCCCGGTCCATGGCTTCAGCGCCCCGCGAAGAAGGCGTCGAGCTTCGCGTCGAGCGCTGCGGGATCGTCGAGCATCAGCCAGTGCGAGACGCCCGGAATGGTCTCGCGCTTCACGCCGGGAAGATGCGAGGCCATCCCCGGGAACTCGTTCCCCTCGACCTCCACCGCGAGCTTCGGTCCCCGGTAGCGCTCGACGTCGAGCATCGGATCGTAGCGGACCATGCTGCTGCGGATGGCGGCGAAAGCGCGAGGAGAGAAGCGAGAGGCCGCGTCGAGAACCGCCTTTCGCGTCTGTGGCCGGGCCTTGGGGCTCACCATGTGCCCGTAGTCGGCGACCATCTGCTCGGTTCCGTAGTCGGGCGACGACTCGCGCTTCTCGACGGCCGCCACAGCGTCGCGGTCGAGCCGCGACATGTCGCCTACCGCATCCACGTAGACGACGCCCGCGAGCGAGTCGGGGTAACGGCCCTGGTAGGCGGAGACCACCGTCCCCGCCATGCTGTGACCGACGAGGAGGAAGCGATCGATGCCGAGGCTCGCGACCACCGCGTGGAGGTCGGCCGCCATCGATTGGATCTTGTAGTCAGAGTCCTTGGGCGCATCCGACTCGCCGTGGGCGCGCTGGTCATAGGCCACCGCGCGGCGCGTCTTGCGGAAGTGATCGAGTTGCTCGCGCCAGACCATCCAGTTGGAGCCGAGCCCGTGGACGAAGACGACGGGCAGGGCGTTGCCCTGGCCACCGTCCGAGACGCGCAGCCGGCCCGCGGGACCTTGCACGAACATCAGCTTCTCCTCGGCGGAGCTTTTCGGCAGCGCGGCGTCGGGCCTTTGCTGTGCCCCTGCGCAGGCCGCGAACCAGGCGCAGGCAGCCAGCAGACCGATTCGCATCCTCATCGATCCCTTTCCCACGGGCGGGGCGGTTTCGCGAGCCTCTCGCGAGCTACTCGACGCTGCTCGGCCAGGATTCTTCGCTCCATCTCCGAAAGGGGCGCGACAGGGCGCTTGAGCGAGGCGAGGAGCTGCACGCGGGCGACCCCCTCGAGCATCTCCATCTTGTCGCAGGCGTCGAAGAGCGCCCGCAGTCCCATGCCCATCGCCAGCGCGCCATGGCGCTCGAGGAGCACGCATTCCGCCTCGCGCAGGTGGGGTCGGGCGGCATCGGCTACCTTCGCCGTTCCGGGCGTCGCATAGCGGGCCGTCGGAACGTCGCCGAGCGCGGTGATCGCCTCCGGCATGCAGGGGACGAGATCCTCGCCGCACAGGGTGAGCGCCACCGCATGGGGCGGATGCGCGTGGACCACCGCCAGGCAGTCGGAACGCTCCTCGTAGCAGGCGAGGTGGAGAAGCAATTCGCTCGAGGGCGCCCGCAGCGACTGCGGCTCGCCGCCGAAGTCCGTCACCACCAGCATGTCCTCGGTGAGGAATCCCTTGTTCACGCCCGTCGGCGTGCAGAGGAGCCGCCGCGGTCCCAGCCGGCAGGAGAGGTTGCCTTCGCCGCCGTTGACGAGGCCGCGGGCGTAAAGCCTGCGGCCGACCTCGACCATCGCGGCCCGCGCCGCGCGCTCGCTGAGAAGCTCCGTCATGTGGGGCGCAGTCTAGGCCAGAAGACGCGCGGCGAGCAGATCCTGGATGTCGAGCAAGCCGACGGGACGGCCGCGATCGTCGACGACCGGGAGCTGATCGATCTGCCCTTCGCGAAGGATCTCTGCCGCGGTGGTCGCCCAGTCGTCCGGACCTATCGTGCGCGGGTTGCGGCCCATCACCGCCGAGACGGGGCGGGTGAAGTCGATGTCGTTCTGCTGCACGAGCCTGCGCAGGTCGCCGTCGGTGAAGATGCCCACCAGGCGGCCCGCCTCGTCGATCACGCTCGCGGCGCCAGGCCGGCCGACGGTGCTCATCACCCCAGCCGTCTCCCGCACGCTCGCGCTCGAGGGCTTCCGGAACGGGACCGATCTCGAGGACCACGTCCGCGGCGTGCGCGAGCGAGCTCCGGTGCCCGCCGGTCAGCGCGATGATCGGCGTGGAGAGGCGCTTGAGTGCGGGAAGGAGCCGGAGGATCTCCTCGGTCTCTCCGCTGTTGGAAAGAGCCAGCACCAGATCACCCGGCACCACGCGGCCGAGGTCGCCGTGAAGCGCCTCGGCGGGATGGAGGAAGAGCGAAGGCGTTCCGGTGGATGCGAAGGTGGCGCTGATCTTCTGCGCGATGAAGCCGGCCTTGCCCATCCCGGACACGACGACCCTGCCGTCGCAAGCGAAGATGCGGGCCACCGCCTCGCTGAACGCGCCGTCGATGCGCGCGCAAAGCTGCTCGATGGCAGAGGCCTCGACGCGCAAGACTCCCCGCGCGTACGCCGCCGCATCCGCGGAACCGGCCGGGAGCCGCGCAGGCCCCGGCGCTCCGTCGCTTCTCTTCGCTCCAGAAGAAACGTCGGCGAGCCGCCTGCGCGAATCGTTGGGCATTTTCGGGCGCTGCCTTACCACGGGTGAGAGACGACGTCACTTTTCGAACGAGCCTTGACGCGGCGCGGCCGGGGTCCTATCTGAATGAGCCCTCATTCAGACACGCCGCCCCGGGTGGCGTGGAAAGACCCACGAGACCTTCCGGCGGCCACGTGCAGGCGAAGACCAAGGAAAACGACAAACGCTCACGCATCCTCGATGCGGCGGTGCGGGTCTTCGCGGAGCGCGGGTTCTTCGGGGCGACGGTGGCGGAGATCGCCCGGGCCGCGGGCGTCGCCGACGGCACCATCTATCTGTATTTCAAGAGCAAGGACGACGTCCTCTTGCGCCTGTTCGACGAGAAGATGACCGAGCTTCTCGCCGAGGCGAAGGCGGCCGCCGCCCAGGACGGGTCCGCGGCGGCGCGGCTCTCGCGGCTCGTCCAGCTCCACCTGGCGCTGGTGGAGCGGGACCCGGCGCTGGCGCAGGTCCTAATCGTCGAGCTGCGGCAGAGCGCACAGTTCCTCAAGGCGGATGGCAGGCAGAAGCTCGCCGCCTACCTGGACGTGTTCGGTCAGATCGTACGTGACGGACAGGAGGCGGGCGAGCTCGATCCCGCCGTGTCGCCGCAGACCGTGAAGCGCGCCATCTTCGGGGCGCTGGACGAGCTGGCCCTGGGCTGGCTCATGTCGGGACGCAGGACTTCTCTCAAGAAGACCGCCGCCGAGCTTTCCGGATGGCTGGTGCGCGGCCTCGCCAACAAATGACGTAGGAAACGGGAGCCCAGGAATGAAGATCCTCACCACCGTCAAGCGCGTCGAGGACTACGAGTCGAAGATCAAGGTCCGGCCGGACCAGACCTGGATCGTGACCGAAGGAGTGAACTACCGGGCGAATCCATTCGACGAGATCGCCGTCGAGGAAGCGCTCCGCCTGCGCGACGCCAACATGCCTTCCGAGGTCGTGGTGGTGAGCGTGGGTCCCGCCGCCGCTGCGACCGAGATCCGCAGCGGGCTCGCGATGGGCGCCGACCGCGGGATCCTCGTCAAGCACGATGCCTTCGTCGATTCCGACGGCGTCGCGCGGCTCCTCCAGAAGGTCATCGAGCAGGAGAAGCCCGACCTGGTCCTCATGGGCAAGCAGGCCGTGGACGTGGACGACAACGTCGCGGGCCAGCTCGTCGCCGAGTATCTCGGATGGGGTCAGGCCACCTTCGCCTCGAAGAAGGAGTCGTTGGAGAGCCCCGAGGAGAAGGCGAAAAAGCCCGGCCTCAAGCTGTCCGCGGACAAGAAGAGCGTGCAAGCGGCGCGGGAGGTGGACGGCGGGCTCGAGGTCCTCGAGGTGCAGCTTCCCGCCATCGTGACCGTGGATCTCCGCCTCAACGTTCCGCGCTACGCCTCGCTCCCCAACATCATGAAGGCGAAGAAGAAGCCCATCCAGGAGCTGACCCCCCAGGGGCTCTCGGTCGACGTGACGCCCAAGGTGAAAGTGCTGAAGGTCGAGCCGCCTCCGGCGCGGACGGCGGGAATCAAAGTGCCCGACGTGGCCACTCTCGTGCAGAAGCTGCACGCGGAAGCGAAGGTGATCTGATGGCGGCGATCCTGGTGGTTGGCGAGCAGGCCCACGGGCATCTCAAGAAGGCGACGCTCTCCGCCCTCACCGCGGCGCAGCAGATGGCGAAGCAGAGCGGAGGGCAGGTCCAGGGGGTCCTGGTGGGAAGCGGGATCGGGACCTCGGCCCAGGAGCTCGCCTCCTACGGCATCACCGTGCATGCGGTGGATGCGGCGCCCTTCGAGCACGCGGTCGCGGAGACGCATGCGGCGGCGATCGCGGCGGCGGCCAAGGCGGCGGGCGCGAGCGACGTGGTGATGGCGGCGACCGCCTACGGCAAGGACGTCGCGCCCCGGGTGGCGGTGAAGCTCCAGGCCGGCGTCGCCTCGGACGTCCTCGCCATCGCGGGCGAGGGCGGGAAGGTCCTCTTCAAGCGCGCGATGTGGGCCGGCAACGCCATCTCCACGGTGGAGGTGACGACGCAGGTCCGCGTCGTCACGGTGCGGGCGACCGAGTTCGCCGCCGCGCAGAAGGGCGCGAGCGCGGGCGAGATCCAGAAGCTCGATGTCCAGGCGCCGCAAGCGAAGACGAAGTTCCTCGAGTTCAACGAGGTGAAGAGCGCGCGGCCCGAGCTGACCGAGGCGCGCGTCGTCGTCTCGGGCGGCCGCGGCACCAAGGGCGACTTCAAGCCCATCGAGCAGCTGGCGGACGCGCTCGGCGCGGCGGTCGGAGCATCGCGCGCGGTGGTCGACGCGGGATGGCAGCCGAACGACCTGCAGGTCGGCCAGACCGGCAAGGTGGTCGCGCCCCAGCTCTACATCGCTGCCGGCATCTCCGGGGCCATCCAGCACCTCGCCGGCATGAAGGGGTCGAAGACCATCGTCGCCATCAACAAGGACGCGGAGGCGCCCATCTTCCAGGTCGCCGACTACGGGCTGGTCGGAGACCTCTTCAAGGCGCTTCCCGAGCTGGCGGACGCGGTCAAGAAGCTTCAGTGACGCTCGCCGATCTTGGCGTGACGCGTGTGCCGGTGCCGGTCCCGTTCATCGAAGCGGGCGGGCCGGCCAACGTGTACGTCATCGAGGAAGCGGACGGCGGGCTCGCGCTCTTCGACGCGGGGATCGGCACCAAGGAAGGGCGCGAGGCGCTGCTCGCGGGATTCCGCGCCCTCGGGCGATCGCTCGGCGAAGTGCGGCGCATCTTCATCTCCCACGGGCACATCGACCACTACGGGTACGCCCGCGCCGCGCAGGAGGAATCGGGCGCTCCGGTCTACTGCCACCCGCGCGATCACGGAAAGCTGACCGGACGAGGCCGCAGCCCCCAGGGCCTCGACCTTTACGCCGCGTATCTCGAGCGCCTCGGCGCGCCGAGGGAGCTGCTCGGTCACGTCCGCGTCCACTTCCAGGACACGCAGCGCATGGCGCGGCCGCTGGAGGTGGTGGAGCCGCTTTCCGAGGGCGATCGCCTCCGATTCGCCCGCTTCTCCGCCGAGGTGATGCACCTTCCCGGGCACACACCGGGGCTCGTCTGCCTGTGGGCCGCGGAGCAGCGCGTGCTCTTCAGCGACGATCATCTCCTCGAGCGCGTCAGCCCGAATCCGCTTCTCGATCTGGAAGGGAAGGCCGAGCCCGAGCACAAGGCGCTCTGCGCGTACCTGCGATCGACGGAGCGCGTGCGCCAGTTGCCGGTGTCGCTCGTCGCCCCCGGCCACGGCGAGCCGTTCACCGGGCACGCCGAGGTCATCGACCGGCTCCTCGTCTTCTACGACCGCCGCCAGACCAAGATCCTCGACCTGCTTCGCGAGGGCGCGGCGACTCCGGCCGAGCTCGCGCCGCGCATCTTCCCGCACGCGAAGCCGTCGCAGCTCTACCTCGTGCTCTCGGAGGTGATGGGCAACCTCGAGGTGCTGGAGGAGCGCCGGAAGGTCCGCCGGGAAGAGCACCGCGGCAGGATCTTCTTTTCCCTCCGTGAGCAGACATGACCATCCGGATCAGCTCATCGCGGCTCAAGGCGAGAATGGGTCACTACATACGAGCAGTCCGATCCGGCAAGGAGGTCGTGGTGACCGACCGCGACGAGCCCGTGGCACGCCTCGTGCCGTACCGCGAGCCACCGGGCGTCTCGGCCGGCGAACCCGTCTTGGAACGCCCGCGCGACCGGGCCGCCCCGGCACTGGGACATGTGCAGGTCCGGCCGATCCGGTACAGCGGCAAGTCGACGACGGCGTTGCTGCGGGAGGACAGGCGCAGGCGATGACTGCGCTCGTCGACACGACCGTTCTTGTCTGCGGCGCATGACGCCGTGTCCAGCGAGCGAAACCACTCCGGTGGTTGACGGGGCTCGCTCGCCCCGGGAAAGTGCGCCGCTCCATGACCTGGGTGTGGCGAGCTTCCTGGCTGCTGCTGCCCATCGCGTTCGTCGCCCGGCTGGTCGCTCCCGAGCGGCACGTCCTCGTGTTCACGGTCTCCTGCTTGTCCTTGATGCCGCTCGCCAAGGCGATGGGCGATGCCACCGAGGACCTCGCCGAGCGGCTCGGGCCGGGGGCCGGGGCAATCCTCAACGCGAGCTTCGGCAACGCCGCCGAGCTCATCCTCGGGATTCTCGCGCTTTCCAGGGGGCATGTCGCCCTGGTGAAGGGCAGCATCACGGGCAGCATCCTGGGAAATCTCCTGCTCATCGCCGGAGGCGCCATCACGGTGGCGGGCACGCGGTACCCTACCGTCCGCTTCAACCGGGTCGCCGCCGGCGCGACGGTCTCCACGCTCTTCCTCGCGGTCGTCGCCCTCGCCGTCCCGACGCTCCTCGCGGCGACCGCCGGGGCCCACGCGGAAGCGAAACTGCTGAGCGAAGAGATCGCCGTCGTGCTCGTCGTCATGTACGGGCTCTCCTTGCTCTTCCAGTTTCGGACCCAGGAGCGGGTAGTCGCGGCGAGCGAGCCACGGCCGTTCCTTCCCGCCACCCCCGGAGAGGCGGCCGCCGCGGCGCAAGAGGCCGGGGGGCGCGATCTCGCAAACCCCTGGTGGGCCGGCGGCAGGCTGCTCCTCGCCGGCGCCGCGACCGGAGTAGCCAGTGAGCTTCTCGTCGGCTCCCTCGAAGGCACGCTGCAATCGGTTCACCTGCCCGAGACCTTCGTGGGCGTCGTCATCGTCGCCATCGTCGGCAACGCAGCCGAGCACTCCTCGGCCATCGCTTTCGGCAGGCGCGGCCAGATGGACGTCGCGCTCGGCATCGCCTGGGAGTCCTCCAAGCAGATCGCCCTGCTCGTCGCGCCCATCCTGGTCTTCGCCGGTGTCGTCCTCGGCGCGCCGATGGACCTTTCCTTCACGCGCTTCGAGGCGGCGGCGATCGGGCTCGCGGTGCTCGCCACCGCCATCATCGCGCTCGACGGCGAGACGCACTGGCTGGAAGGCACCTTCCTCGTGGCCGTCTACGCCGTGCTCGCTATCGGCTTCTACTTCGTAGGCTCTTGAAATGGCGGATCTCGCGCTCGTCGTGCTCATGGCGGTGTGGGGATCGACCTTCGCCATCGTGCGCGTGCTGGTGGGTTCCGGATCATCGCCCGTTTCGCCCATCCTGCTCGTGGCGGTGCGGATGGCGGTCGCCTTCGCGCTGCTTCTCGTCTTCCTCGCGCTGCGCGGCGGTATCAGGCTCAGCCGCGACCTCTTGCGCGACGGCCTCGTCTGCGCCGTGTTTCTCGGGGCTGGCTTCCTCCTCCAGATCGAGGGCCAGCATCGAACCACCGCCTCGCGCAGCGGCTTCCTCACCGGCCTGCTCGTCGTCTTCGTGCCGCTCATCGAGCTCGTCTTCTTCAAGAAGCGGCCTTCCACGCCGCAGATCGCGGGCGTCGTCATCGCGGTGTTCGGCATGGCCGTCTTGTCCGGAGGCGGCGCGGCGGGAAATGCCCAGCTCGTCGGCGACTTGCTCACCTTCGGCTGCGCGGTCGTCTTCGCCATCCACATCGTCATCCTGGGCCGCGTCGCACCGCGCCATGACGTCCTGCCGCTCCTCGCCGTCCAGTTGGGCGGGACCTGCGCCATCGCCGCGATCTGTGGGCCGTTCGTCGAGGCCCATCGGTTCCAGGCCGACCCGCGGACCCTGGCCGCGATCGGCTATCTCGCCATCTTCGCGACCTTGTTCGCCTTTGGCGTGCAGACCTGGGCGCAGCGCAAGCTGTCCTCGGTACGGTTCGCGCTCATCTCGGCGCTGGAGCCGGTCTTCGCGGCGCTCTGGGCCGCCCTCCTCATCGGAGAAAGGCTCTCCGCGCTTGAGCTTTCCGGCGGGGCCCTGATCGTTCTCGGCGTGGTGACGGGCGAGGTCGGGACGGCGGTGCGGGCCCGGTCGAGCTGAAAGGTGCACCCACCCGCGGGTCTCGCTATGAATTGTTCGGTATGCGAAAGCCAGCCGTGGCCGGCCTCGCCGTCGAGCGTGCCCCGCACGGTCTGCGCGTACGCGGGACCCAGCTCTACGTGGACCCGGTAGGCCGGACACAGATCGGCTTTCTCGCCCACGCCCGGGGCGTCCGCGCCACGTTGCCCGAGCGCACCGTCCTGAGCGCGCGGACGCTGGCGCTGCTCGAGGCTTCGCAGCACAGGACGCTGCGCAAGGCGGCGCCCCTTCCCGCCGCCTTCGGGCAGTCCTTTGCCCTCGCCGGCCTGCGGCTTTCGCTCCATCCGGCGGGACACGTCCTCGGCAGCGCGCAGATCCGCTGCGAATCGGTCGACGGCCACTCCCTCGTCTATGCGGCCGACCTGGGTGGCTTCGGGGAGCGCGCTCCTGCCACGGCGGAGGCATGCGAGCGGCTCCGCTGCGATGTCCTCGTCTTGCGCGCGAGCTACGGGCACCCGCGCTTCTCGTTTCCAGCGCGAGGCGAGGCCCTCGCGGACCTCCTGGCGTTCGTGCGCGCCACGCTGGCCGAGCGGCGCACCCCGGTCGTACTCGCGGCCTCGCTCGGCGGCGCCCAGGAGACAATGCGCGCGCTCGAGGGACACGAGATGTGCGCCCATCCCGCGATCCTCCGCGCGGCCGAGGTCTACCGCGCCCAGGGCGTCGAGTTGCCTGCGGCCTCCGCCCTGGGAACGGTCCGCTTCGGACAGGTCGTACTGCTCCCCGCCGATAACCGGGCGCGCAGGCGTGTCGGCGAGATGGGTCCCTACCGCACCTGCCTGTTGTCCGGGCGCGCCGCGATCCCGGGATTCGCCGAGAAGCTCGGCGTCGATCGCATCGTTCCGCTCAGCGACCACGCGGGCTTTCCGGATCTCGTCGATTACGCCTTGGAGTCGGGCGCTTCGTCGGTGCTCACGGTCCACGGCCACGCCCGCGATCTCGCCGACGAGCTGCGCCGGCGCGGAGTGGACTCGCACCCGATCGGAGAGCCCCACCGCCAGCTGGAGCTGTTTCCCTGATCAGCGAGATCGCGCGGCGTATCCGGCGAGGAAGCTCCAGATCGCCATCGCGGCGAGGCGCGCGGTACGGCCGTCCTGATCCAGGGGCGGCGAAAGCTCCATCACGTCGAGCACCCGGACCCGGGGATCCGCCCCTGCCGCACGGGCACAGGCGAACAGGTCGGCGGCGCTGAACCCGTCGGGGCAGGGCGCGGAGACGCCGGGGGCGCTCGCCGCCTCGACGGAGTCGAGATCGAGGCTCACCGCCAGCGCGTCGCCGTCCTGCGCGAGGGCCCGCTCGAACGCCGCGGCGATTCCCCGCTCGCGGGCCCGGGCCAGGGTGACGACGGGAAACCCGCGCTCCTCGCAGAAGACGCGATGCGACCGGGCGTTGTGTTGCGGCTGGATGCCGAACTCCACGAGCCCATAGCGATCGCCCCAGCGCTCGGCGAGGCGCCGGAACGGCGTGCCGCTGGTGATCTTCCCCTCGCGCAGGGGACGAACGTCGAGGTGGGCATCGACGTTCACGGCCGCGACGCGTCCCGGCACGGCGCGCAACAGCGCCGAATGGCTGGCGAAGGCTCCGTCGTGGCCGCCTCCCAGCAGCACGACACAGGCGCCCGCGTGCAGCGCCTCGAGCGCCGCTTCTTCCACGAGCGCGTGCGTCTCCTCGATGGATCCGGACGGCGGAGCGTCTCCGAGGTCGCGCATCGCGAGCCCGTCGAGCTCGCCCCGGTCCCCCGGCGTCAGCCGCGAGAGGAACCGCCGCATCTCCCCTGGACCGGCAGCGGCACCGGCCCTGCCCCGTCCATTCACGATCGCCCGATCGTCGGCGAAGCCGAGCAGGGCGATGCCTCCCCGCAGGGGAATTCCCCTCTCGATCCGGTCGCCCAGCCGCGGATCGTCGGAGGTGCCCGCGTACAGGAGCGATGGGTCGCTCGGCCGGAGCCCGGAAGCCATGCTGCCCTCCACGTATGTTTCGCCCCGATCTTTACACGGTCCCGTCTTGACAGGTCGTCAGAAGCTAGACGAAATGGCCGTCCGCTTCCGCTCGCCGGATCTACCTGTACCGGCCCTTCCCGAAATCACCTCGCGGAGATGTCCATGCGAACCCGGATGTTGGCAGCCGCCTGCGTCTTCATGGTCGCCTGTGCCGGCAGCGAGCCCCAGCCGACCTTGAGCATCTCACCGTCAGGTGCGCAGACGATCTCCGCTCCGGTGCTCATCACTGCCAGTCCGCCGCAGCTCGCGAACGACGTGGCCTGGTCGCTGTCCGGTCCCGGCGCTCTGTCGGGGACGAGCGGCGGACAGGTGACGTATCGCCCGCCGGTGCCGGCGACCGCGACTCCGGCGACCGTAACCGCCACGGCGCGCGGGCAGACGGCGACGGTGACGTTCACCGGGCAGACGCCGCAGCAGGCGAAGGCGGTGATCCCGACGCTCACCGTCGACGTGAACGTCACCTACGACCAGTTCGACATTCCGCACGTCTTCTGCGCCGTCCCCGCCGATTGCTTCGCGGTGCAGGGATATCTCCAGGCGCAGGATCGCCTGTTCCAGATGGATCTGTTCCGGCGCACCGCCGAGGGCCGGCTCGCCGAGCTGGTCGGGGCGGTGGAAGCGGCGCAGGACCAGCAGTTCCTCACGCTGTTCATCACCCGCGATCTCAAGCGCATCGAGGACCAGCTCGTCGCCGCGCTGAGCACCGAGATCGCGACCGATGTGAATGCCTACAGCGCCGGTGTGAACGCGTACCTCGCGTTCCTCGCCGCGCACCCGACGCTGATGCCGCAGGAATACGCGCAGCTTCCCGGGGTGGTGACTCCGGGCGACATCCCGCCCTGGAGCCCGCAGGACACGCTCGCCATCGGGCGGCTGCAGCAGTTCCAGCTCTCGGAGACGATCGAGAAGGAGACGGGGTACGGGCTGTTCGCGCTGACGTTCGGACCTGGCGGCGCACACCAGGATCTGGCCCGATTCGGCGCGTACGTCCTGCCGGCGCAGCCGGTGAACGGGTTCACTCTTTCGGCCACGGACTTCAGCAACCCTTCGAGCCCGCCTGCTGGCGCGCTCGTGGGACCGCGTCTGCCGGACTTCACCGGTACGGCGTCGGCGCTGGGAGCGATCCACCAGCAGATGCGAGAGCTGAACACGCTGTTCGGATCGATCCGCCAGGGGTCGGGCTCCAACAACTGGGTCGTGGACGGAGCACACTCGGCGACCGGGTTCGCGATGGTCGCGAACGACCCCCACCTACCGCTGCAGTACCCGCCGCTCTTCCACCTTTCCGCGATGACTTCGGCGGACGGCAAGCTGAACGTCACCGGTGGATCGTTCCCGGGCGTGCCCGGCGCGCTGGTCGGGCGCGGCGCGCACGTGGGATGGGGCGTCACCGTGGTCGGGTATGACGTCACCGACCTCTACCAGGAGCAGCTGACCGCTTGCACCGGCACGCCCTTGCCCTGCAACGCAGTGGTGTTCAACGGTGCACCGGTGGCCCTCACCGCGAAGACCTACCAGGTGAAGGTGAAGGGCGAGGCGTCGCCGAGGAACGTGACCGTGTTGGTCGTTCCGCATCACGGTCCCATCGTCAGCTTCGACCCCGCGCACCAGACCGCGATCAGCATGCGCTGGACGGGCCACGAGGTGACGGCGGACCTCGAGGGCTTCCTCGGGCTCATCGAGGCCACGGAGGTGGGCGACCCCGCTGCCCCGGCCGCGACTTCCGCCTTCGCGGCGCTCAAGAACTACGCCATCGGCGCGCAGAACTTCGTCCTCGCGGACGACGGGGGCCACATCGGGTACGACCCGCACGCCCTCGTGCCGCTGCGCAACTGGTCGTTCACTCCCGGGACGGCAGGCACGGCGGGCCATGTTCCGTGGTTCCCGCTCACGGGCGACGGCACCGCCGAATGGGGAAGCGGCGTCGCCGGCGACAACTGCGGAGGCGCCGGAGCGACTGCGCCGACAATTCCAGGGCCCTGCTGGGTGCCCGACGACAAGCTTCCTCTAGGCGTGAACCCCAACAAGGGCTACTTCGCGACCGCCAACAGCGATCCGGCGGGCTTCACGGGCAACGCCAACAGCCCGTTCCTCAGCACGGTAACCCCTGCGCTCTACAATTACTTGAGCTTCGATTGGGATGATCCTACCGACATCCGCTACGCCCGCATCGCGGAGGTGCTGAAGGCGAAGACGACGGGCGGCAAGGTCAGCCTCGCCGACATGCAGGCGCTGCAGTCGGATCACAAGATGCTGCTCGCCCAGGTGTTTGAGGACCGCAACTTCTATCCGACCTCGACGGATCCGACGTACACCGCTGCACGGGGACTCCTCACGGCGTGGAAGGCGACGCCGGTGCCCTATGACTGTCCGACCGGCCTCACGGGCCCGGACCCGAAGAGCGCCGCGGTCACCGATGCGCCGACGCTCACCAACTCTGCCGCGTGCCTCTTGTTCCACACCTTCCTGAACGATCTCCTGCACGCCGTCTTCGACGACGACTTCGCGGTCGTCTCGGCCACCACCGGCCAGTCGTTCGGCGGCGATAGCGGGGCGGAGATCCGCGCGCTCGTCGTCAAGCTGCTCCCCGACCTGACCCAGCACTCCTTCTGCGACGACGTGAGCAAGACCTTCACCGTGACGGCGTCCAAGACCTGCGGCACGCAGGTGATCAACGCGCTAGTCGCCGCGTTCTCGTCGCTCTCGGCGGCGAACGGGCCCGTTACCAGCAACAAGTGGCTCTGGGGTCGCGTACATACGCTCAGCACGGTGAGCCCCGCCTCTCCGCTCATCGCCAATGGCTTCACCACCGGACCCTTCGCGCGGCCGGGCGGCGCGCTGACGGTGGACGTGGGCAATCCGAGCGGCTCGCAGTCCAGCCCGCTCGGGTTCGCCTATGGCAGCGGCTCCAACGTCCGGCACATCTCGGTGATGGATCCCAACGCCGCGAACGCGGTGGTGAAGATGCAGCTTCCGGGTCCCGAGCGCGACGCGCCTTTCGGCGTCTTCTCCAGCACCCCGGACCTGCTCGGACAGTACGTGCAGAACCAGTATTTCGACTTCCTCCACGGACACCAGATCGACAACAAGGGCGTCTCTGCCCAGGGGTTCAGCAAGCAATGACCAGCCTCAAGAGCCTTCGTATCGCGGCGCCGCTCGCGTTCGCGCTCGCCGCCGCTTGCAGCGCTCCCGACGTTCCGACGAGCGCTCCAACGGCTCCGCTCACCGCTGCGGTCTTCGACCCGACGAACAACGCCATTCCGCTGCCGAACGACATCGCGCTCGCGCAGATCCCGCCGACGCTGCCACCCGCGCAGCAAGACCTGCTCCGTGCATTCCAGGCGCAGCGCGGGTTCCCGAACGATCAGGAAGTGCCCGTCACCATCTCGTTCCAGACGACGATCGTGCAGAACGGGACCACCACCGTGACCGCGCCCGATCTCGACTTCGGGACCATCACCGCCGGCACGCTGGTCGCCTTCCTGCAGACGGCGCAGGGCGCCGGCACGGTGGCGCTCGACCCGATCCAGCCGATCGACTACGTGAAGACGGGGAATGTCGGGACGCTGACCCTGCACAACAAGGGGCGCCTGCCGTGGACGCCAGGCGAATACATCATCGCGCTGCGCGGGGGACCGAACGGAATCAAGACGACCTCCGGGCAGCCGATCGTGGCGGCGCCGACGTTCTTCCTCATCGCGCAGGGCGCCCAGCTCAACACCGAGGCGAATCTCGCGCTCCTGCGCGCCCAGCTCGGATCCAATGCCGCAGCGCTCGCGGCGGCGGCACAGCTGCAGCCAATCATCGACCTGTACAAGAACGGCGGAGCGTTCGCCGCGGTCGACCGCGTCTTCCCGCACCAGGAGGCCGCGGTGATGACGACGTTCGCTATCGCCCCCATCGCCGGGACGCAGGTGCAGCTCGACGCCGGTCGCGGCATCGTGCCGCTTCCCATCGATCTGCTCCGCGACCCCCGGCCCGCGTCCGCCTCCTGCGCGGCGTGCGGAAAGCTGACGCCGCTCGCCGCCTGCACCTTCGCGCAGGGCAAGCTCGACGTGCAGGGCGTGTGCCGCGACTCGAGCGGTAACGTCGATGCCGCCGCCGGCGGATTCGCGGCGCTCGACGGCTTCTCGACCACCGGCTTCATCCTCTCGCCGACTTCCGACCTGGTGGTGGCGAGCACCATCAACAGCACCACGGTGAAGATGTTCGACCTGACCCACGCGAATCCGCCCTCGTGCACGGCTCCGCCGTGCCTCGTCAATCCGTCGACATACATCACCGAGCCCGTCGAGGTGACGCAGTCGGGTCTCTCACCGGTGATCGCGCTGCAGCCTGCCGGCGCCACGGCGGGCGATCCGAGCTCGGTGGTCCTCACCCGCCCGCTCCAGGACAACACCGATTACGCGGTGGTCATCACCGACGGTGTGCACGACAAGACGGGCAAGGCGCTGGTTCCGGGGACGGTGGCGAAGATCCTCCAATTCAACAATCCGGTCGCGGATGCGAACGGTACCTCGCAGCTCGCGGGCATCGACAACGCGACCGCCTCGGGACTCGAGGCGATGCGTCAAAAGCTCGGACCCGTGCTGTCGAGCGGTCAGGTGGACCGGAGCCACGTAGCGATGGCGTTCACGTTCCACACGCAGACGATCCTCGCCGTAGGCACGCAGCTCGGCGCGCTCCCGTATACCCAACCCGCCGCGACCGCGACGGTGGGGCCGTTGACGAATACTCCGGACTTCACGGCCGCGACAGCCTTCGCGAAGTACGGCGTGGATCCCGCGGTCGTGCCGAAGACCGAGATCAACGAGGTCCTCGAAACCACCATCACCACCTTCAACCTCCTCGACAACCTGACCGGCGCCTTCAACCCAGATCCGACGAAAGCTGCCGGCGAACCGCTCAAGGTGCTGGTCGCAACCCCCGCCCTCGGGACGGTGGCCGCGAACTGCGCGCTGCCGGCGCCGCTCAACGGGCTGAAGTGCTCGCCGGTGGTCGTCTTCCGCCATGGTCTCGGCGGAGGGCGCGCCAACATGCTGACGGTCGCGAACACGTTCACGGCGAAGGGGTTCACCGTCGTGGCCATTGATGCGGCCAAGCACGGCGACCGATCGTTCTGCACGGGCAACACGACCACGATCTCGTTCGGCGGCGTCAACAACGTGCAGCAATGCGGCAACCTTCTCGCACAGGCCCCTCAGCCCTGCACGACGCTGCTTCCCACCGGCGCCCAGGGAGACGGCGCAAACCCGCCGGGGACTTGCGCGCCCGCGCAATTCGCCTATCTGCCCGTAAGCCGTACTTGCCTCGCGAATCCTGCGTCGTGCGGTTGGACGGGTACCGAAGGGATTCCGACCATCTCTTCCAACTATCTCGTCACGGCGAACTTCTTCCGTACCCGTGACACGCTGAGGCAGGACATCGTCGACGAGTCGCAGCTCGTTCGCGCGATCACCACCATCAGCGGACCGGCAGCGGCGAATGCCGTCTTCGATCGCACCTCGGGGCAAGGGTTCATCCTCGACCCGACCCAGGTCTACTTCGCCGGCCAGTCG
>VBKL01000258.1 GCA_005879805.1 Deltaproteobacteria bacterium
CGCTCTTCGGACTCGCACTCCGCTCGACGCGCTTGCAGGGGGCGCCATGATCTCCGTCGCCCTGCAGACGACGCTCCTCGGCTTGCGGCTGCGAATCCTCGAGCCGGCCTGGCTCTGGATCACGCCGCTCGGTATTGCCGCGGGCGCCTTTGCCGCCTGGCGGTCCTGGCAGCGGGCGCAACGCGCACGAAGCCTCGTGCCGCAGGAGCGCCGGGCGCGCGTCTTGCCGGGCACCGGAGCCGCGCAAGGGATCTTGCGGGGAAGCGCCCTCGGCACCGCGCTCGTCCTGCTCTTCGTCGCCGCCGCCGGACCCCAGTGCGGCGAGCGCACCGAGATCGTCAAGCGGAGCGGCGTGGACCTCGTCATCGCCCTCGACGCCTCGACCAGCATGCTGGCGCGCGACGTAAAGCCTTCGCGCATCGAGCGGGCGAAGGCGGAGGTCTCCGCGCTCCTCGACGTGCTCCGCGGCGATCGCGTCGGCATCGTCGCCTTCGCCGGCGAGGCGTTCGTGCAGTGCCCGCTCACCATCGACTACTCGGCCGCCAAGCTCTTCTTGCGCGCCGTCGATCCGGCCGGGATGCCGCAGCAAGGAACGGCGATCGCGGCCGCGCTCGACGAATCGCGGAGGCTCCTCGAGGGCGGCTCGCGCGGCGGAGCGGCCAAGGCGGTGCTGCTCATCAGCGATGGCGAGGATCAGGAGGGCGCGGCGCTCGACGCTGCCAAGGCGCTGGGCGATGCCGGCATCCGCGTGTACTCGGTCGCGGTCGGGACGGGAGCGGGCGAGCTCATTCCGCTCACCGACGCCAAGGGCGCGATGACCGGTTACAAGAAGGACTCCCAGGGACGCACCGTGCTGACCCGCGCCGACGCATCCATGCTCCAGGACATCGCTACCGCGGCGGGCGGCAAGCTGCTCGAGGGATCGGGCGGCGACCTCGGGATCCTGCAGCTCGTCCCGGAAGTGGAAAAGCTCCAGAAAGGCGAGCTCGAGTCGCGCCTTTCCGTGCAGTACGCCGACCGATCGGCCCAGTTCGCCTGGCCTGCCTTCTTCCTGCTGTGCGCGGCGGCGATGCTCGGCGAAGGAACGCTGGCGCTGCGGCGACGAGGAACGACGTGAAAGCGATCGCCTGCGCGCTCGTGGTCGCAGCCAGCTTCTGGGTGGAGGCGGGCCGCGCCGTGCGCCGCCTGTGGGAGAAGCCGGAGCCCAACGTCGTCACGGGAAATGCGCTGGCCGCCGAGAACGATCTGGAGGGCGCGCTCAAGGCCTATGAAGCGGCCAAGGTCCCCGAGGGTGGGACCGCCGACGGCGCGCTGGCCCTCGACCGGGCCTCGGTGAACCTGCGCCGCGGGGATCCGGAAGCCGCTCCGCGCGCGCTCGCCGACGCGACCAAGGCGTTGCAGCAGTGCGATGCCGCGCTCAAGCCTCTCGCCGCTTACGATCTCGGCTATGCGCTCGAGCAGTCGGGCAGGCCCGAGGACGCCGTGAACGCGTACGCGCAAGCGCTCGCCCTCGACCCGACCGACGCGGACGCGAAGGTGAATCTCGAGCTTCTCTTGCGGGAGGAGCAGCGCAAGCAGAAGGTGCCGCAATCGGTGGGCAAACCCGAGGAGCAGAAGAACCAGAAGCAGCAGGGCAAGGACGACAAGGAGATGAAGCAGCAGGGCGGGCAGCCCAAGGAGAATCAGGCACCGAAGCCCGGAGACGACAAGAAGAACGACAAGGCCCAGGCGTCCAAGGACCAGCAGAAGAACGATCAGGGGCAAGCGCAGAAACCCCAGGCGGAACCGGGCAAGGCGCAGCGCCCGTCGGGTCAGGAGCAGCAGCCGGACCCGGAGCAGGCCCAGAACGGCAATTCGCCCAAGGCAGGGACCAAGGACCGTGAGAAGTCGCTGGATCGCAGCGAAGCGCAGCGACTCCTCGACGCCTTGCAAGCCGGCGAGAAGAATCTCCAAGTATGGCGTTTCACGCGGAAGAACCGGGAGCGGCGGAGCGATGTCGAGAAGGATTGGTAACGCCGCACTCCTGCTCGTCGCTCTCGTTGCGGGAGGAGCGCGGGCCGCGGACGACATCCAGGTCCACGCCTCCACCGACGCCGACGAGGTGGCGGTGGACGGCACGCTCAATCTGCAGATTCTCGTCACCGTCGCTTCCGGGTCGCAGGGAGCGGACGTGCAGCTTCCCGACTTCAAGGACTTCGATCTCGTCGGGCGCTCGCAGTCGGAGCAGACCACCATCGAGTTCTCGAACGGCGCGCAGAGCATCCACCGGCGGATCGTCACCAACGTCGCGCTGACGCCGAAGCACGAGGGCAGCGCCACCATCGAGCCGGCCCGGGTGACCTACCGGGGGCGCTCGTACCAGACGCAGCCGATCACCGTGCGCGTCCTCGGGGCGGCGCAGGCGCAGCGCAGGCGCGGAGCGCAACCGTCCGCGCGGGACACCGAGGAGGATCCGTTCCGGGGGATGGGAAGCCAGATCGGGACCAGGGACCTCCTCCTCCGCGCCACCATCGACAACGACGCTCCCTACGTCGGGCAGCAAGTGACCTATTCGCTCTACCTGCTGGCCCGCGGCGGGGTGAGCGGCATCGACAAGCTGCAAGTGCCGAAATTCGACGGTTTCTGGAGCGAGGCGCTGGAGGAGCCGCAGCAGCTCATCAACGAGCCGCGCATCATCGACGGCATTCCCTACAGCTCGTTCCTGCTCCGCAAGCGCGCGCTCTTCCCGCTCCGGCCGGGCAAGGTGGAGATCGATCCCGCCGAGGTCGACGTGCTGAGCGGCTTCGGGATGCTCTTCTCGCGCTCCAGCGCACACAGGGTGGCGCAGGCGATCACCATCGACGTGCAGCCGCTACCGACCGCGGGACGGCCGACTGCCTTCGACCTCGGCAACGTGGGCAATTGGACCCTTTCGACCGCGGTCGAACCGCTCACCGTTTCCGTCGGCCAACCGGTCACCTTCAAGCTCGTCGCGCAGGGCCGCGGCAACGTGCGCGACCTGCGGCTGCCGCGCCTCGGCCAGGTCCCGGGATTGCGGGCCTACGACGCGACGACGACGGACAAGAAGTCGGTGGAGAAGGGCCAGCTGATGGGAACGCGGACCATCGAGCAGCTGCTCGTTCCCGAGCGCACCGGCGACCTGGAGATCCCATCGCTTTCGATGGACATCTTCGATCCGGCGCAGAAGGCGTACCGCACCATTCGCACCGAGCCGGTCCGTCTCCTGGTCCACGCGGCCGAGCCTGGCACTGCCGCGACCGTCGCGCAGCCGGCGCAGAACCTGCTCGCGGCGGGAGGGCTGCGGCCCATCCGGCTGCGCTTGCGCGCGGCTGCCATCGGCGCTCCGCCCTGGGGACAAGTCTGGTTCTGGCCCGCGCTCGCCGCCGGACCGTTCGCGGTGGCGATCCTGGTCGCGAGCGGGCGGGCGCGGAGGATGTTCTGGAAGGATCCTCGCGAGCTGCGCATGCGGCGCGCGCGGACCGCTGCCCAGGCGCGGCTGCGCGGCGCCGAGGCAATGCTCGCCGAGAAGCGCCCGGGGCCGGAGTTCTACGCGGAGGTCGCTCGCGGGCTGACCGGCTATCTCGCCGACAAGCAGGGCATCGTCGCCGCCGGCCTCACGCGAGAGGAGCTGGCCTCTGCCCTGCTCGCGCGCGGGCATCCCTCCGCAACCGTGCGCGCGCTTCTCGGCGTGCTCGACCATTGCGATGAGAGGCGTTTCGCTCCCGGCGCGCCGGACGAGCGCGCGCAGCGAACGCTCCTCGCCGATGCCGATCGGATCCTCGGCGAGCTGGACCGGCCGGGAAAGGACGCCGCATGAGGCGGATCTTCCTCGCCAGCCTTCTTGCGGCGAGCACGGCGGCCGCGCAGAGGCCCGACCCGGGCGCGCCGCAGCGCCCCGACGCGCTCCGCTTCCCGGCCGACATCGATCCGGGGGCCGGGCGGAAAGCCTCCTCGGCGCTCTTCGACGGAGCGAACGCCGCCTATCTGTCGGGAGATCTCCCGCGCGCCGCTTCCTCGTACGAAGCGCTCCTGCAAGAGGGCATCGCGAGCGCGGAGCTGGAGACGAACCTCGGCGCCACCTATCTGCGCGAAGGAAAGCGGGGACTCGCCGCGCTCCATCTCGAGCGGGCGCTCTTCCTCGACCCGGGCGACGAGGATGCCCGCGCCGATCTGGCGGAGACGCGCCGCGCCGCGGTGGATCGACTCGAAGGGGAGACGGAAAGCCGCGAGGTCCTGTCCCGCGTGCTCTCGCCGCTTCCGGGGCAGGCCGCCGCCATCCTCCTCATCGTCGCCTGGACCGCGGCATGGGGCCTCTTCGCCGCCCATCTGCTGCGGCCCGCAAGGCTGCTCTTGCCCCTCTCGCTCGCCGCCTTCGCCCTGTCGCTCGTCGCCGCTGTCGTCACCGCGGGCGCGGCCACCTGGCACTCGGTCGCGCTGCGCCGGGCGGTAGTTGTCGCTCCCGCGACTCCGGCCCGCGAAGGCCCGAGCGAGCGGACGGCGACGCACTTCGAAGTGCACGAAGGCACCGCGGTGCGCATCGAGGACGAGGAGGCGGGGTTCCGCCGGATCAAGCTGGCGAACGGACTGGTCGGGTGGGTGCCGGCGGCGGCGGTAGAGTTGGTGGTGCCGCCGGGATGGGCGGGGCAGAACGGATGATGCCGAAAGACGACTTGCGAATCGTGCCCAAGACGTCGCTCGAGCCGATGCCCGAGCGGCCCTCGCTCTTCGATTTCTTCCGGCTGCGCTTCAGCCGGCGGCGCCCCGAGCTGCCGTTCGCGCCCGCGCCGCACATGGCGCAAAGCGCGCTGCGGGCGCTCCGGTCGGGCGCCTCGGAAGAGACGGTCCTCGCCTGCCTCTTGCACGACGTCGGCCTCGCCTTCATGTCGCCGGATCACGGCTGGTGGGGTGCGCAGCTCGTCGAGCCCTACGTCTCGGAGCGCGTCGCCTGGGCCATCCGCCACCACCAGGCGCTCCGGTTCTTTCCCGACCCTTCCGTCGGGTACGAATACCCGCCTTCGTATCGGAAGATCTTCGGCGAGGACTACCTGCCCGAGCCGTATCTCGTCGCCGCCTACCAAGAGGCGCGAAAGCATCGCTGGTACATGGAGGCGCGGCTCGTCACCTTGAACGACGAATACGCCTTCGATCCGCAGGCCGAGATCTCGCTGGAGCCGCTCGCGGAGATCGTCGGCCGCCATTTCCGGCAGCCGCGCGAGGGGCTGGGATTCGATGCGAGCCCTGTCGCGCACATGTGGCGCTCGATCATCTGGCCCGGCCGGCCACTCTGAGCAATTGAATTCGTAGCACAAGAGTGCTACACCGCGATCGCGTGCCACAACGTGTCCAAGACGACCACCATACGTCTCCCTTCCGATTTGAGAGCCCGCGTCGCGGCAGCGGCGAAGCGGGCCGGAACGACTCCGCACGGCTTCATCTTGGAGGCGATCGCCGAGAAGACCGCTGACGCGGAGCTGCGGACCGGGTTCGAGAACGAGGCGGAACGCCGCTACGCCGCGCTCGTGTCCTCCGGGAAGACGGTGTCCTGGGATGCGATGCGCAGGTATCTCGAGCACCGCCTCGTGGGCAGACGCGCTCGCCGCCCTGCCGCTAGAAGATTCGCCCGCTGAGAATGGCGCGAGTCGAGCTGGCGCCAGAGGTCAGGGACGATCTCGAGCGCATCCTCGAGCACCTGCTGGAACACGACGCCGAACACGCCTCGTCTCGTATCGGCGAGATCATGCAAGCGATCGACGTGCTCGCCACCAATCCGCTCATCGGGCGGGCGACAGCGGGTCGCAACCGGGAACTGGTGATCGGGCGCCGCTCGCAGGGCTACGTAGCTTTGTATCGCTACATCGCGGCTGTGGACGTCGCATTCGTGCTCGCGATCCGCGGCCAGCGCGAAGCGGGCTACCGCCGCGGATGACCGGTCTGACCGGCTACGCCTTCGCCCCTTGCGCCCCGAGCGAGACACAGGCGTCCTCGTAGCAGCCCGCGCCCATGTCCTGCCCCTCGAAGAGCCCGCGCTCGCGGATCCACTGGAAGGAGCGCTCGAAAACCTCCTTCGAGTACGGCTCGAAGACGATGCGCTCGCCAGGGCCCCAGCGCCTCGTGTCCATCTCGGGCAGGAATCGCTTGGGGAACTCGTTCCGGTAGTGCTTCGTGTACACCTCCGGCCGGAGATCGATGTCCCGCTGCGCGAGACGCAGCGCGCGGAAGTACTTCTTCACGTCTTCGGGATCAGGCTGCCCGGTGAGCATGGTCGCCATCATGAAGGTCGTGTCCATCACCTTCCGGAACCCGAGCTGCTCGAGGAAGTAGTAGGGGCCGCTGAAGAGCGCCGCCGCCGGCACCTCGCGATCGACCAGCTTGGCGAGGCGCGAGAAGAGGATGCCATCGGCGAAGGAGAGATTGAT
>VBKL01000259.1 GCA_005879805.1 Deltaproteobacteria bacterium
CGTCTCCGGATCGACGCGGACGCGCGCCTTGTGGAAGGCGGCGGGTGTGCCGGCGATGCCGACGCGATCGGCGTCCGCGGGATCGGCACCGCTCGCAGGGTCGCTATTGATGCCGTCGCGGAGCTGCTGGAAAAGGCGCTCGCGCAGCTCCGCGGAGCCGACGTTCTCGTTTCCGCTGAAGCGCACCTGCTCGACCCGGACCTGCCGGCCCTCGTCCACCGTGAAGACGATCGCCGTCGCGCCGTCGCGACCGGGAAGCTCGCGCTCGGCGATGCGGGCACGCAAGAAACCCTGCGAGACGTAGAAGCGCCGCAGGCGGGACGCCATCTCCTGCGCCGCCTGCGCATCGAGGGGCTCGTCCTCGCCGGTGGCTCCGAGCTGCTGCACGAGGAGCGAATCGGGATACTCCCGGTTGCCGCGGATGTGGAAGCGCACCACCGGACCGGCATCGACCGGGACCACGACGCTGGCGCTCGCCTCGCTCTCTTCCTCCACCACGGGAGAGCCGACGCGGGCGCGGAGCCGGCCTGCCTTGCGGTAGCGATCGCGCAGACCGCGGACGCCGTCGTCGAGCGAGGTGAGATTCAGGACGTCTCCCGGAACGACGCGGAAGGCGAAGGAAAGCTCTTCGGCGGAGAGGCCCGGAGAGCCCGCGAAGCGGACGCCGGCGACGCGGGTGGGGACGCCCTCCTCGATGCGAAGGTCGAGGGCGATGCCGTCGGCGCTCGCCCGGGGCATCGGCGTGACCCGCGCGGCCCGGTACCCTTGCCGGTAATACGCCGCCTGGATCGCCTCGGTGGCCCGGCTCACCAGCGCATCCTGGTACTCGGTGTTGACCTGGAGGTTGGCGGTCTGCGCCAGCACCGTCTCGGGAAGCGCCGCGCGGCCGGAAAAGGAAAGCGCCACGAGCTTGCGCACCGGCGAGAGCACGAAGACGAGCCGGACGCCCTTGGTCCATCCCGGACGGAGGCTCGTCGCGGGCAACGGCTCGAGCCAGGCGGCGACCCGGGCAAAACGCGCGCTTCCGTGCAGCGCCCGCACCGCGTCGCGGATCATCCTGCCGTCGAGTACCGCGCCTTCGGAGATGTTGACCAGCGTGGAAAGGCCCTTGGGATCGGCCCCTTCGAAAACGATCTCACCGACGTGCACGGCGTCGTCCGGCGCGGCTTGCACGACGACCGGACGCTGGCCTGCGGGATGTGCGGCGGCGGCGGCGGAGAGAAGGAGGGCGGCGACTACCAGCTTCACTCGCCTTCCCACTTGAACTTGAGGTCGGCGCCGAAGTCGGTGCTGGTGGTGAGGTGCTCGTTGTCGAGCTGGAGCTGGCCGCTCAGGGCATCGGACACTTGATAGGCGAGGACGCCGCGGTAACGGCGCTGCGTCGCGGAGAGCGTCTGCAGCACCTTGAGATCGATCTTGTCGGTCAAGAGGTGCGAGCGGAAGCGCGCCATCGGCTCGATCTTGCTGGTCGCGATCGAGAAGTCGCTGGTGAAGTCGAGGTTCGGGTCCCGCAGGATGCTGTTCTTGGGAATGAACCTGCGCACCTCCGCCGAGAACCCGGTCACCTTGTTGAGCGCCTCGACTCCGATGGCGAGGCCGGAGTCGGCGGCGTTGAAGTTCGACTGCGAGGCGACGAACCCGAACGCCAGCAGGAATCCGACGTCGGCTTCAACAAGCGCCGGCTCGGAGCTGAGCGCCAGGTGCGGCTCCGCCGGCGTCCCGAATCCGTGCAGGTGGACCTTGTACTCGTCCGTCTTGCCCGAGGCCTTGATCACGGACAGGGCTTGCAGCTCGAAGGAGGGCCGGATGCGCTGGCGATCGGTGAAGGTCACGACGCCCTGCTCGATCTGGAACTCGTTGCCGCGGAACTGGGCGACCCCGTGGACCGTGTTGACCGAACCGAGGAGCCCGAGGTTGCGGCTCGTGCCCGTGACCTTGAGGTCGCCCTTGAGGTCGGCGCGGGCCAGGTTGTTCTCGATGCGCACGTTGCGGCCCAGGTGCACGTCGAGGTCGAAGCGGGGAACGACGCTGCTCTTCACGAGGACGCGCGGAGCGGGCGGCCGGCGGGAGAAGTCGAGCAAGCTCCGCTCGACGTCGATGTCCTCGGTATAGGTCATGCGGCTCAGGGTGACCGAGCCGCCGACCACGGGTTCGAGCGGTGGGCCGAAGAGGGTGACGTCGCCCTCCAGCGTCGCGTTCAGGTTGTCCTGGAGGCGGACACCGACCTCGCCGAGATGGGCGGCGAGATCGATCTTCTGCGGGACGAAGCGGCGCAGCGAAACGCCTCCCGATACCTTGGCCTCGCCGTTGTTCACCTTCCCGTGCATCTCGTCGATGACGAGGGCGTCCTGGCTGAAGGAGACGCTGCCGTTCATCTCGCGCGCGGCGAAGGGCAACCCGCGCAGGCGCATCTCGCCGCTCTCGATGTGGAGGTTGCCGAGCACGAGAGGCGCAGCGAACGTGCCGCCCACCGATGCCTGCACGAGACAGGTGCCGGCGGCATGCTCGAGATCGGCGAAGAGCCCCTGCAAGAGGCGGCCGTCCACCGACGCGACGAGGCGCAGATCGAGAGCGCCGTAGGCGGCCCGGCCGACCAGGGTCGCGGAGGTGTACGGCGCGCGCACGGCGAGACGCTTCACGTCGATCCCTTCGGGACCGAAAACGAGCTCGCCCGGGCCATCGTTCTCGATGGTCATCTCCTGGCGCTCGACGGCGAGACGGGCGATCTGGACCCTGCCTTCCGACTCGGCAACGTGGAGGAGATCGCCCGAGACGGCAACGTCAGCCTCGAGCGCGCCGCCGCGAAGCTCCGCGTCGGGAAGGAAGGTCTGGAAGAGCTCGGAGAGATCCGCGAAACGGACGCCGAGCGTAGCCGTGTAGGGGACATTGCCTTCTTCGATGGTCGCGCGACCCGCGACGCGATGCGGTCCGACCTGCCCTTCCCAGCGCATCGCGTCGCCGTCGAGCGAAAGCGCGAACTGGCCGTCTCCCACCGGCGCCTTGTCCGCCTTCGCGTCCGCGAACGACGCCTTTGCCTCGACCAGGGGATGGCTGGCGACGCCGCGGATGTGCGCGCTCGATTCGAACGGACCCTGCATCCGGGCCGCCTTCGCCAGATCCACGTCCTGCAAGGTGAGGCCATGGGACTGCGCGTCCATCTCCAGCCGGTACTCGGGACCGAAGTCTCCGGCCAGGGTGACGGTGCCCTTGCCCCGGCGCAGCGTCAGGTCCTCGATCCGCAGGCGCGGCTCGTTGCCGTGGAGCGTCGCCCGGGCCTCGCCCTCGGGGAAGTGCTGGCCGAACACGTTCACGTCGGCGAAGGACACCCTCGCCTCGCCGTCGGGCCGCGAAGCCGGCCCCTGCGCGTCGAGAACGGCGGTGATGCTTCCGTCCACGTTCGCCTTGTCGCCGATGGTGCGGAGGGCGGGAACGGCGACGACGAGAAGGTCCACGATGTCGTGCACCCGCCCCTTCGGCACCTCGAGGTGCGCGGTCATCGGCGTCTGCGGCCTGTTGAAGTCGAGGAGGACCCGCCCGCCGAACTCGGTCTGGCCCTTCTTTCCCTCGAGATTCGTGAGCGCGAGGCGGAAGTCCTCCAAGCGCGCATCGCCGGAGATGTTTCCGAGCGAGAGATCGAGCATCCGGAAGTCGCGGATCGAGGCGCCGCCTTCGATGCGCGGGCTTCCATAGGGGCCGAAGACGTGCCCCTTCAGCCCGACCACGGTCCCGTCCCAGGTGAGCGCGCCGACGTGCCCGCGCAGCGCCGCCAGCGTGATCGAATCGGAAGTCGCGGCGAGATCGAGGCCCCGGCTGAGATCGAAGTGGAGCGCTCCGTCCACCGCCACGCGCGAGCCGTCGACGTCGAGCAGCGCCCCGGGGAGCGCGATGCGGCTCGGGTCGAGGGAGATCCCCGTCGTGAGGCGCGTCCGGCCCATCTCGAACATCCGCTGCGGAGCTCCCTTGCGAGCGTCGTAGGCGCGATCGAGCACCGCGAAGTCGGGGATCTCGAGGTTCGCGTTGCCGCCCAGGTTGAACGGCGAGGCGCTCCCCTTGAGCGAGATGTGGCCGGAGGTCCGGAGCAGCACCCAGGCATGGGGCTGGGTCAGGCGCCGGAGCAGCTCTTGCAGCTCCAGATCTCGAATCTGCAACTCGGCGGAGAGCGGCAGGTCATGGGTGAGGGCCAGCTCGATGGAGCCGGTCACCCCGCCTCGCCCGACCGGCAGCTCGAAATTGCCGACCGAGAGGCGCGCCGGCGTCAGATCGAAGCGCGCGCTCAGATCGCCGGGCAGGAACCCCTCGATGGTGCCTCCGCGCAGGCGCAGCTCCCCGCTCGCCCGCGGCTTCCCGCGCGCAAGAGCGAAGGTCACGTCGGCCGCGAGGCTACCGCCGACTCCGGCGAGCTTCCCGGGGATCAGCTCCTGCGAGAGAGCGCCGAGGTCGTCGAGATGGACCGTCGCGCTTCCCTCGACCTTGGGCTGGCAGAGGTCGGCGAGCGTGCCGCGTACCAACGCCGAGGCATCGGCGAGCCTGAGGTCGGCTTCCGTCAACTCGAGCTTTCCGCGGCCCCGCAGATCGACCTTGGCGTCGGCGTGTAGAGAGGTGATCGCCACGTTGGCCTGGCCGGCGCGAACCGAGCCGCCGGCGGTGCGTAGCGAGACCTGCAGCGCGTCGTCCTTGCCGTGCACCTGCGCATCGACGCGCGGGACGAGAAGCTCCCGTCCGCCGGAGATGAGCGTGAGGCTCGCCTTGCGGACCTGCACCCGGCCCAGCTCGAAGCGATCGAGCGCGTCGGGCAGGCACTGGTGATCCGCCGCTCCCCGCGGCCGGGCCGGGCCCGACTGGTCGAGGGCGAGCTTCACCTCGGCGTGATCGATCTCCAGCCTCTCGAGACGAACGCGCTGGAGGAGCGGCCGCACGATGACCTGGACGAAGACGCGCGCGGCGCGCACCTCGAGACGGCCGCCGGGATCGCCCACCGTGAGGCCGTCGATCACCAGCTGGCCGCGGGTGGGGTCGACCGTGCACCGGTCGACGCGCACCTTGGCCGCGCTGGCCTCCTCGATGGTGGCGATGGCGTACCCGCAGAGGTTCGTGCCGACGTACTCGGTGCGCAAAAGCGCGATCGCCGCACCCGAGACGAGCGCGGCGGAGAGCGCGATGGCGACCAGGACACGGCTCAGCATGGAAATCGTCTACGACAGAGGGACGTTCGAGGCGGCCGATGGTTCACCGGCCCGCCACATTGGCCGTCCGCTGCCGTACATCACGTCGGTTTGGCGAGGCCCGCAAGATATCGGTCGATCTCGCCCAGATCGATCGGCTTCGCGGGGTTCGGAGGAGGCGGAGGAGCGGCGCGGGGCAAAGGTTCCACCGGTCGCACGCCGTCGAGGCCGAGGTCCTGCGCGACCCGCTCGATCATCGCCTGATCGATGCGGGGAGCGCGGGCGACATAGCCTTCGAAGAGTGCGTTGTCGCAGAGCGTGTTGATGAGGCGCGGCGTACCGCCGGAGAAACGGTGGACACCCTTGACCGCCTCGCCGGTGAACGGCATGCGCGAGGCGCCGGCGAGCCGGAGCCGGTGCTTGATGTACGACTCGGTGCTCTCGGGATTGAGATGCTCGAGGCGGAACTTGATCGAGACGCGCTGGGCGAGCGGCGGATCGAGGCGCAGGTTCTGCTCGATCTCGGGCAGTCCGAAGAAGATCAGCGAGAGCAGCTTGCGCTCGGGGACCTCGAGGTTGAGCAGCCCGCGGAACTCCTCCATCAGCTCGCGGGTGGCGAGCATCTGCGCCTCGTCGATGAGGACCACGGCCTTCTTGCCCGACTCGTAAATCTTGATGAGGCGCTGGTAGAGCTGGCCGAGCAGCGTGAGCTTGTCCTCGCTCGGGGCCTCGACGCCGAGCTGCAGGGCGATGCGCTTGAGCAGCCAGGAAGCGGTGACGCCGCTGTGGATGATGACGAGCAGCGCGGCCTCGTACTCGGCCTCGGGAAGCGAATCTAGCAGCCTTCGCGCGAGCGTCGTCTTCCCCGCGCCGATGTCTCCGACGAGGATGCCGAGGCCCTTCATCTGGCCGCACAGGTGCGTCAGCCGCACCAGCGCTTGCGAGTGCTGCGGCGAGTTGAAGTAGAAGCGGGAGACGGGAGCGTTGGAAAAGGGCTCCTGGGCCAGCTCGTAGTAGTCGAGATAGTTCACGAGTCAGCTCTCAGATGAACCCGATCTTCCGGTTGCGCGGCGCGCCCGAGTGCGAACCCCCGTCGGGGGGCGCGCCCGGCGGCGGCTTGGAAGGCGGAGGGGCTTTCGCCATCGCGGG
>VBKL01000260.1 GCA_005879805.1 Deltaproteobacteria bacterium
CCTGCAAGGGGGCCCTCTGCGAGCCTTGATCCGGCTCGCGACGCTGTTCTCTTGTGCCTTCGCTTTCGCTCGGTGCGCCGCGCCCGCCAAGCCCGCGGAGCGGGTCAAGGCAGAGGACCTCGTCTTCCCGGCGGAGATCGGGCGGGCACCCGACGCCGCGGTGCGGGGCTTGCTCGCCGAGCCCGATGCCGCCGCGCGAACGCGTGCGGCGCTCGCCACGGGGCGGATTGGCGATCGCGAGGCCGTCCCCGCGCTGGCGAAGCTCCTCTCCGATCCGGCCGCGGGGGCGACGGCTGCCTGGGCGCTCGGCCGCATCGACGGCGGTGAGGCGGCCCTCCTCGCTTGCCTCGCGTCCTCTTGCCCGGCGGCCGCTCCTTCCGCTCGCGCCCTGGGGACGGGAACGCGGTCGCCGGCGGCGCTCGATGCGCTCGCGCACGCACTCGGCTCCACCGATGCATCGGTCGCGGGCGCCGCCGCCACTTCGCTCGGCGTCCTCGCGCGCATCGGGCCCAAAGGGACGGATGAGCAGGTGGCCACGCGGGCTCGGCCCGGGCTCGCACGGCTTCTCGCGAGCCGCGACGCAGGCTCTCGCGGCGGCGCCGCGTACGCGCTCGGGCGGATCCCTCCGGATTCCGCGCCGGAGGCGCTCGCCGCGGTGCTTGCCGATCCCGACGCGGAGGTCCGCGCGCTGGCAGCCCGGGCCTGGGGAAAGCAGCGGGGAGATCCCCGCCGTCTCGAGCCGTCGCTGCGCGATCCCGACGTCCGCGTGCGGGTCGAGGCGGCCCGCGCTCTCGGTGCCAGCGCCGAAGCGCAGTCCCTCGTCGCGGCTGCCATCGGTCCGGCCATCAAGGACCTCCGCGGCGATGTCACCGCGGCCCGTTTCGCCCATCCGCTGGTCGCCCTCTTCGAGGCGGCAGCAGCGGTCCATCTCGATCCGGCGGCTTTGCCCGACCCGGCTTCCATCTCCGGCCCGACCCGCGCTTCGACCGCCGCTGCGAGGTGCGCGGATGCGCTTGCGTACGACCGCATCGTCGGGCGCATCGTTCGCACTCCCCGATGCGGCGCCGGTCTAGAACCCGAGTGGCGCTCGCGAATGCGCACCGGGATCCTGGCCGTGGAGCTCGCCGAGAAGTCGCCCGAGGCGCGGACTGCCGGCGCTGCTGCGCTGCACGATCCGGATTCGCGCGTCCGCGCGCAGGCGGCGGGCGCGGCAGGGCCGGCGCTCGCCAACGAGCTTCGCGTGCTGCTCGACGATCGCGATCCCTACGTGGTCGCCGACGCCGCCTCGTCGCTGGCGAAGGATCCCTCGGTCGCGACGGCCTCGCTGGCCGCTGCCGAGCAGGCCCTGCAGAGACTGATCGCGGCGAAGTCGAAGGGCGCCGGCGATCCTGGCTCGGACGCGCTCGCCGCTCTTGCCCAGCTCCTCGGGGCAGCCGAGGACAAGCACGTCGTGCCCGCGCTGGTTTCGCTGCTCCCCACAAGTTCGCCCTTCGTCCACCGATCGGTCGCTGACGCGCTGCGCGCGCTCGGGGCTCCGCCGCCCGCGGCGCCGCCCCCGTCGCCGGCGATTCCCGACGAGACCGCGGCGGGGCTTCCCGGAGGAACGCCGCGCCCGCGCATGCTTCGCCTCCGCACCACCGCCGGCGACCTGACGCTCGAGCTGCGCTCGGCGGATGGCGAGGCGCCGCTCACTTCCTCGGCCATCGCGGCGCTGGCGGCGCGCGGGCGGCCGGTACACGGTCTTCGCCGAGCTTCACAGCGGGGAATCGACCCTCGACTCTTTGCAGGTGGGAGATGAAATACTGACCGCCTCGGTGGAGTAGGATCTCCGCCGATGGCCAAGCCGGCAAAACGCAAAATAAAGCGCGCGAAGGCGAAGGCCCCGCTGCGCCCCCGTCCGCGCAAGAAGCGGGCTCCGGCCCCTGCCGCCGAGCCGGCGGGTGCGATCCCCAGCTGGATTTCCCCCATGCTCGATGCGGCCCGCGTGCGCGCCCGCCGTCGCGCCGGCGAACTGAGCGCCAGCCATCCGGAGGAAGGGCCGCGCGCCCTCGGGGAGCGCCTCGTCCGCAGCCAGGCCAACCGCGCGGGCCTTGCCGGCGGCGTCACGGGAACGCTCGCGCTCGTTACCCTTCCCATCGGCCTCCCTGCCGGCGTCGCCGTGTCGCTTTTCTTCGAGGCTGAATTGCTGCTCGGTCTGCTCGCCGTCTACGGGCTCGAAAGCGGCGGCGATCGGGGCACGCTGCGTCTCTACGCCCTCTGGGCGGGAGCGGGATTCGCCGACGCGGCAAAGGCGGCGGGATTGCGAGCGGGGGCGCGTGCCATCGGCCGCGTCATCGCGGGCTCCTTGCCGGCGCGCATCATCGCGCGCCTGAACCCCGTGCTTCTCCGCGCCATCCTGCGCCGGCTCGGCCTCGGTTGGCTTCCCCGGGCGCTGAAGATGTGGCCGGTGCTCGGCGCGCCCGTCGGATTCATCATGGACCGGGCCGCCCTCCGGGCCCTGGGATTCGCGGCCCTCGACACCCTCGACGCGACTACAGCGCGAAAAACACCGTGAGCCACTCGGGCAGCCGGGCGATGTCCGTCGCCTTGGTGTTCGCGCACAGCCAGTGCAGCGCGCCGAGGTGGAACCCGCCGCCGCCGTAGACGATCACCCCGGGCAGGGGAAGCGTCTGCTGGTTCAGCACGGCGTAGGGAAGCTTCTCGTCCGCGGTGCCCGCGACCCGCTGGTACTTCGCCTCCACGACCAGGCGGTTTCCATTGCGCGCCTCGCGAAAGAGCACGTCCACCTCGCGGTCGCGTCCGTACACGGTCTTTCCCACCACCAGCTTGCGGCGGTAGTCGAGTCCCAGTCCCAGCCCCACGGCGCAGATGAGCCGCTCGAATTCCGCGGCGGAAAGCTCCAGCTCGTCGACGAGCCGGGAGAGCGCGCGGCACTCGGCGAGCGAGAGCGGCGGCGGATCCTCGCCGGCCACCACCCATCCGTCGAGCCCGCGTGGATCCCATCCGCGCAGGCGCTCGAGGATCTCCGGCGTCGGCCGCGGCTCCGCCTCCGGCAGCGGGAATCCGCTCAGGTGCAATTGCGGCCTCATGAGATCCTCCCTCCGAGCAGCGCCCACGCCCGCCAGCTCTGTAACAGTTGCGGCTCCTCCGGCGAAGGCGGAGCCCGCAACGACCGCCGCAGCGCCGCCTCGCGCTCGACCGGCCGGATGCGGAGCAGCTCGTGCAACTCGGGTGTCGGCGCGCCCGCGTCGAGCCAGCCGGCCGCCTCGGCTGCGTCGCGCACCTCCGGCGGCGCCTCCGCGAGCACCTCCAGATCGGGCGGCTCGCTCGGATCCACCTCGCTCCGGAAGGTGCGCGCGACCCCGGGCGGCGCGACGCCTGCGAGCGAGGGATCGAGCCAGGCGAGATCGATGTCGCCGAGCAAGAACCGCCGCTCGTGCGCGCGCGCTTCCACGCCGACGACACCTGTCCCGGCGAAGGGATCGACGACCAGCTCACCGGGAACGGTGCTCTGCAAGATCAGCGTCCGCACCACGGCGTTCGGTTTCACGGCGGGGCCAGGGACGGAGGAGCGCGGTGCGAGCAGCACGTCGGGAATGCCGAGATCGGAGAGGGCCCGCTTTCCCTTCTCGAAGAAGAGGATCCGTTCCGACGCCGCCCGGTAGTGGTAACCCGTGCCGCCGCGAATCTTCGACCCGTCGAGGGTCGTCTTCGCCCAGACGATCTCCTTCCAGTACACGAATCCGGCTTTCGCGCGTCGCGCCCCGTTGGGGAGCCGCTCTTCGCCGATCCCCTGCTGTTGCTTGATGACGTCGGCCGTCGCCTCGTCGCAGAACAGGTAGAAGTGCCGGTCGCGGCGCAGGACGCGATGGACGGCGGCGAACAGTTCGGGCAGCCGCGCGTTGGGAACGGTCTGGAACCAGTTGGTGGTCAGCCGCGTGGTGGTTCCCCGGGCCCGGTGGAGCTGGAGGGACTCGTACGGCGGGTCGGTGACGACGAGGTCCACCGACTCGTCGGGCAGGGTGCCGAGAAGCTCGAACGCATCCGAGACGACCACGCGGTCGCGAACGGTCGCGCTGCCGAGGAGAGAGAGCTGCCCTTCGTTCATGGCCGGAACCCTAGCGGAGGGGTCCGACACTGCTTCCGATGCGCGGGCGTCGGTGGTCGCTTACCATGCCTCCCGGCCACCTCCCGTGGCCTGGGATGGAGTAACGGATGCCGCTCCTCATTGCCGCATTGCTCGCCGCTTCCCCGGTTCCCGTCCTCGTCGAGCTGTTTACCTCCGAAGGCTGCTCGAGCTGTCCGCCCGCGGATGCCGTTCTGGCGCGGCTCGTGCGCGCCCAGCCCGTTCCCGGGGCGACCGTGGTCGGCCTCTCCGAGCACGTCGACTACTGGAACTCGCTCGGCTGGAAGGATCCGTTCTCTGATGCGCTCTTCACCGACCGCCAGCAGGACTACGCTTCGGTGATCGCGCGCGGGCGGGTCTACACGCCGCAGATGGTGGTGGGCGGCAGCGTCGACGTTCTCGGCAGCGACGAGCGCGCGGCGCGCTCCGCGGTGGCACGGGCTGCCGCCGAGCCTCACGGCACCCTCCGCCTGGAGCGGCGCGGCAAGGGCGTTCATGTCGCCGGTCAGGATTTCCCCGCGCATGCCGATGCTCACGTGCTTTTCGCCGTGGTGGAAGACGGGCTCTCGAATCGGGTCCTGCGCGGCGAGAACCAAGGGCGCACCCTCACTCACGAGGCGGTGGTCCGATCGCTGCAACGGATCGGCCTCGCCTCCGGCCCTTCATTCGAGTTGGACGTGCAGCCGACTCTCGAGGCGTCCTGGAAGGCGCCGCGCTTCGTCGCCTTCGTGCAGGAGCTGAAGTCGCGCAAGGTGCTCGCGGCCGCCGAGCTCGGGCCCTGACTCACGCGTGCCGCAGCACCACCGTCTGGATGACGTTCGCCACGTCCTCGCAGCGGTCCACCGCCGTCTCCAGCTTTTCGTAGATCTCCTTCAGCTTGATCACCTCGAGGACGTCGTTCTTCTGGGCGAAGAGCCGCCGCAGTGCGAGCCGCAGCACGTCGTCCGACTCGTTCTCCAGCCGGTTGATCTCCACCGAGAGGCGCCGGAGCATCTCCGGGTCCTTCATGTTGCGCAGGCCGGCCACCGACTTCTGCACCTCGACGCAGGCGCGGGTCAGGACCTGCGAGAGGAGCTTGGCCTCCTCGGTCGGCGCCTTCACGGCGTAGATGAGCAGCCGCCCCGCCACCGAATCGATGTGATCGACGATGTCGTCGAGTCGCGAGACGAGCGTGTGGATATCCTCGGGCTCGAGCGGGGTGATGAAGGTCGAGTTGAGCTTGTCCATCGTGCGATGGGTGATCTCGTCGCAGGCATGCTCGAGGTCCTTGATTGCCCGGATCCGCTCCTCCAGACGATCCCATCGCTCGAAGGTCTCCTCGAGCGCGCGAGCGGCCTCGAGCGCCTTGGCAGAGAGCGAATCGAAGAGGTCGAAGAAGCTGTCGTCTCGTGGAAGTATGCTGAACGCCATCCCATCTCCTTCGCTACCGGCCCGCCACGGGGGCGATGACCTTGTAGACCACCGCCGCGATCGCCGCGGCCATCGGCAGCGTAACGAGCCAGGCGACGAGGATGTTGAGGGTCAAGCCCCAGCGAACCGCGCTCAAGCGCTTCGTCGCTCCGACGCCCATGATCGACGAGGTGATGACGTGCGTCGTGGAGACCGGGAAGCCCAGATGCGCGGTGCCGAGCAGGACCACCGACGCTGCGGTCTCCGCCGCGAAGCCGTCGATCGGTTGCAGCTTGACGAGCTTCATCCCCAGCGTGCGGATGATGCGCTTTCCACCTGAGAAGGTGCCGAGCCCCATCGCCGCCGCCGAGGCGAGCTTCACCCAGAGCGGCACCGTGAACTGCGGAATGCGGCCCGCCGCGAGCAGGGCCAGGGCGATGACGCCCATCGTCTTCTGGGCATCGTTCGAGCCGTGGCTGAAGGCCATGAGCGCGGCCGATATCGTCTGCGCGCGACGGAACCCGACCGAGGCGGTGTGCGGACGCATGCGCCGGAAGGTCCAGTAGAGCGCGGTCGCGAGCAGACCGCCCATGATCAGCCCGATGATCGGCGAGGTGACGGTCGGGATGACGACCTTCTCCAGGATCCCGGTCCACTTCACCTGCGCGCTGGAAGTGGCCGTGCCGACCGCGCCAACCAGGCCGCCGATGAGGGCGTGCGAGGAACTGGACGGGATGCCGAAGTACCAGGTGATGAAGTTCCAGCCTACGGCGGCGATGAGCGCCGCGAGGACCACCGACTGGGTGACGGCGCCGGTTTCGACGATGCCCTTGCCGAGGGTAGCCGCCACCTCGGTCGAAATGAGCGCTCCAAAGATGTTGGCGACCGCTGCCATCGCCAGGGCGACCGTCGGACTGAGCGCGCGCGTCGAGATGGACGTCGCGATCGCGTTTGCCGAGTCGTGGAAACCGTTCGTGAAATCGAAGAGGAGCGCCGTCGCGATCACGACGAAAAGCAAGCTTGCGCTCAAGGAACCTCCGCGATCGCCAAGGCGCGCGGAGGATGCCACAGCCGGGACCCGAGCGGTACGGCGGATTTACCGCCACGCGCCGGGCCGGGGAGGCTACAGGAGGACCGCTGCGACGGCGCTACCGGCGAGCGCGAAGAGCGCGCCGGCGCCAACCAGGCTGATGGTCTTGAGGACGCTCATGGCTCTTTGCTCTGCAAGGATCACACCCAGCCCGCGCGGGAACTGCCATCGCGTGATTCCCGATACTTGTCCGTGGACTGTCGGACGGGTGACCGGGAAAATTTCCCGGGCTGCGGGGATTGGGGACGGTTGCCGCGACAGCCCTGTCAGCCTTTCACACAGAGCACCTGCCGCAGTTCCGCCACCACCTCGACGAGGTCCTTCTGCTGCTCCATGACCTTGCCGATGTCCTTGTAAGCCGCGGGGATTTCGTCGAGGACACCGCCATCCTTGCGGCACTCGACGCCCTTGGTCTGCTCGCGGAGGTCGTTCACCGTGAAGCGCTTCCTGGCCTGGCCCCGGCTCATCCTCCGGCCGGCTCCGTGCGAGGCGCTCTCGAAGGACATCGGATTCCCCAGGCCGCGGACGATGAACGACCGGGTCCCCATCGACCCGGGGATGATGCCGAGATCGCCGTTGCCGGCGCGGATGGCCCCCTTGCGCGTGACGAGGACCTGCTCGCCGAAGTGGACCTCCTCGGAGACGTAATTGTGATGGCAGTGGACGGCTTCGCCGAACACCGTCGGCGGCCGGAAGCGCCGGACGACGTCCTGGTAGAGGCCGAGCATGGCCTCGCGATTCGTCCGCGCGTACCGCTGCGCCCAGAACAGGTCCCGGCGGTAGTCGTCCATCTCCTTCGTGCCGGCGAGGAACACGGCCAGAGGTCCTTCACCGCGGGCGTGAGGTCGGCGAATTCCTCCCACAGCTTCCGATCCTCGCGCCGGTCCAGCGGTCGCTTGTGAGATTCGAATCCGACGGGGATGGCGCGCTCGATCTCGCTGCGGAGGCCGTGAAGGGAGTCGGGGAGGTCGTGGGAGGTGAGGCTGGTCTGGACGGCGGCCATTCCGCAGTTGTGGACGAAGACTCCGGCGGCGAGGGCGAAGTTGCCGTACTCGGGGACGGCGAGGCAGTAGACGTCTTCGCGTTCCTCGAGTGGATGCACGCACACAACGGAGTGGTTGTACCCGTGCCGGTAGCGCCGGTGGTTGTGCAAACCGATGTAACTCTTGACCTCGACGCCGCAGGATTCGCAGGTACGAAGTTGATTCGCGAGTTCGCGACTCTTCGCTCTTCCACGTTCGCTCCTGTTGTACGCGCGCAGGTTCGGAGCCCCCCGCGCTCCATTGCCAGCGACGGCTTTCAGAAACTCCTCACGCCTTTCCCGCATGTACCGGAGGATGTTGCGTGTCCCGCGTTCTGCGTACTCGCGATATCCCTCGGGTGTCAGCGCTTTCGCGCCGAGCGCGGCGATGCGGCGGCGCTCGAAGTCGGGAGAGTGCCAATACTCGTTGCGCTCGACCAGCTTGCGGTGGAGCGAAGAGTGGTCGTTTGCCCCCAGGAGCTCGAGATTCTCGGGGCGGTTGTCCGCGGGGTCGAAGTTCTTGTGGTGTATGATTGTTCGTTGCCCAGGGAACTTCGGGATCGGTCCAAGGAGCCCCGAACGCGCGGCGATCCAATGCGCTTTCTGCCAGCGGCCGGAGTAGTTCTGCTGGACGAGCGTGTAACCCTCCTTGTCCGATGCGGTATAGAGCGGCATCAAGGACGTACCGGGAGCGAGCTCGTCCGCTGGGCGGTAGGTTCCATCGCGGAGCATGAAAAGATGGTCCGGAGTACAGCGGACCTGTGCGCCTGAGTCGAGAAGAACGCGGACCAGACGCGCATCTGCCCTCGTCCTGCGGGCGACCGCGCGACTCATCGCCACGCGGCCGCTAGGCGTACACGAATAGACGCAACAACTTTGCCCATCCAGCTCGCGCAGCGTGGCCGTACGGCCGTCGGCGAGCGACACAGCCGTGTCCCCGGTAAAGCAACCTATGTCCACGCCCACGGCCGCTGGTGAGACCGCGTCCTTCATCGCTATGACGCTTCCCACCGTGGCGCCCTTGCCGTAGTGCACGTCCGCCATTGCGGCGACATGGTGGAAGACCCAGGGCAGGCTCGAGATGTTACGAAGCTGATCGAGGGCGACCGACTCGATCTCGCCCGGGTCCGCCCAGGCCATCACGTCGACTTTGCGCCCCTTGATGCGCTGCATGTTGGGCAACGACTAGCATGCGTCTGTGACACTGGCGCAAAGCGCGCGGCCCGCTGTCCGCTCGCCTTCGCGAGACTACTCGAGCGCCTCCCTGATCCTCCGCGCGAATTCCTCCCGCTCCTCGTCCGACTCGTACTTCCCCCGTGGCCAGAAGAATCCCCGCAGGCCATCACCCTTGCGGCGCGGGATCACGTGGACGTGCAGGTGCGGGACGCTCTGCGAGATCTTGTTGTTGACGGCGACGAAGCTGCCGTCCGCCCCGAGGCCTTTCTCCACCGCGCGGGCGACGCGCTGGACGGTGGTGAAGAAGGGCGAGACGAGAGGCTCCGGTAGCGTCAGCAGATCGTCGGTGTGTTCCCGGGGCACCACGAGGACGTGGCCCTTGAAGACCGGCCGGGTATCGAGGAAGGCGCAGACGGACTCCTCGCGAAGAACGAAGGAAGCGGGGATCTCGCCGCGGGCTATGGCGCAGAAGGGACAGGTGGGCATCGCGCGCACCTCAGCATGCGCGGTGCGCTACGTCGAGAGTACCCGCAAATCCACGAGGTTGCGTGTGGGTTTCCATCGTCCCGACCTGGCCGTGTCTATTGCGCAGATGCGGGGTCGTCACTCCGCGAAAGAGGAAGGAAAACGAAATGCGCAAGATTCTCGCAACCGCCCTCGTCGCCGCTTGTGCCTGCGGCGGTGCCCAGAACTTCCAGGATCAGGCCCGCGACGCGATGCCGAGCAGCAGCAGCGTGCACATGGGCAATCCCGGGGACTCGCAGCCCTCTACCGGCGCGTCGGGCCAGCTGCAGCAGGACCTCGCGGTGAGCAGCTCCGACTGGTACAAGGCGACCGTCGGGTTCGTGGTCTCGGTCAACGGCGCTACCGTGTGGACCCTTGGCGTCGTGGAGGCGGTGACGAGCTTTCCAGCCACGACCTGCAGCGAGAGCTCGTGCACGTGGGGTCCCGGATCCAATGCCCTCGATCCGAACACCTACCAGCTGATCGTCTCGAAGAACGCTGACGGCGAGTCGTTCGACTGGCACCTCGACGCGCAGTCGAAGTCGGCTCCCGCCGGCACGCCCTTCGTGACCATCCTCCACGGGAACGCGTTGCCGAGCGGCATCCGCCATCGGGGCAGCGGCAAGGTCACCATCGATCTCGACGCCGCGGCGACGCTCAACAACCACTCGACCGATCACGGCACCATCGAAATCGATTACTCGAACGTCGGCCCTGCCCATATCGTGGCGCGCTTCACCGGCGTCAACCGCGGCAGCGGGCTTTGCGACCACCTTCGATTCCTTCGGCCATGTCGGGACGGAGGCGGCCTGCAGCATCACGCCCGCCGTGCCCGGCACCCACATGAACGACGCGCAGTAGGCTTCTTGCCGATGGCTACGGTGAGCGCACTCCGGGTATTGCCAGGCGGCCGGTCCGGGAACGAGCCCGGGCCGGCCGTCTCGGCCGATCGCGGCTTGCTTGCCGAGCTGTACGAGAAGCACGCCGCGGCGGTGTACGGACGCTGCCGCTACCTCTTGCGGAACGACGACGAAGGGAAGGATGCGCTCCAGGAAGTCTTCGCCAAGGCGCTCCGCGCGCTCCCCGAGTTCCGCGCGGCCGCCTCGCCCACCACCTGGATCCTGCGCATCGCGACCCACCACTGCCTGAATCTGCACCGCGCGCGGCGCGCGGCCTGGCGCGAGGAGCTGGCCGCCCTCGGAAAGGATCGCCGCGTGGAGTCCGAGCCGCCGGAGAGGCGGGAGCTGGTGCGGGTGCTCCTCGGCGCCGCGCCCGAAGAAGCGCAGGAGGCCGCCGTGCTCTACTACGTGGACGAGATGACGCAGGCGGAGATCGCGCAGCAGTTGGGCCGCAGCCTCCCCACCGTGCGCAAGCGGCTGCGCGAGTTCCTCGCCTGCGCCCGCAAGGCGCTTTCCGAATCGCTGCCGGGAATCGTTTTGCCCGAAGGAGACGAGCCGTGATCGCCGATCTGGGAGGACCGGGCCCTGCCTGCTCGGCGCTGCGCGTGCGCAGGTTCGTAGCCGGCGAGCTTTCCGGCGTCGAGCGCGAACGGATGCAGGCGCATCTCGAAGGCTGCGCGCGCTGCCAGGAGGCGCTGCGCGAGATCGAGGCCGAGAAGGCTCGCGTGTTGCGCGACGTTCCCTTCGAGCGATTCGCTGCCGGCGTTGCGGAGAAGCTCGCGGCGCCCGTGGTACCGCGCAGGGCCTGGCGCAAGTTCGTTCCAATCGCCGCCGCGGCAGCATTGCTCATCGGGATCGGAATCGGACGCAGCGGCCGCGAGGGCGATGGGGTCCGCACCAAGGGCGGAACCTCGACGCGCCTCTACCAGAAGGTTGGCGCGGAAGTGATTGCGGTAGGGCCCGACGGAGTGGTGGGAACCGGGCCTTTGCAACTCGAGCTCGCCTCGCCGGATCGCGCGCAAGCGGTCCTGCTCCTCGTCGAAGGAAATGACGCGAGCGTCCTCTACGCCGGTCCTTCGCAGGCGGCGCGCGCCCCGTTCGAGTGGGTGGGGCCGGCGAGCAGCGCCACCCTGGTGACCGTCCTTTCCGACCAGCCGCTCGACGCCGAATCGGTGCGCCGCGCGGTCGCGGAACATGGCACCGCGGGCGTTCCCGAGGGCTCCGAAGTGATCGCGCGGCCGCTGGTGAGGGGCAAGCGGTGAAGCGCGTCGCGGCGGCGCTCGCGATCCTCGCGGTGGCCGGGGCCGCCCGCGCGGACGTGCGCCGCTTTGCGCTCGTGGTCGGAGATTCCTACGGTGGCGCCGGCACCCGCCCATTGCGCTACGCCGAACGCGATGCGCGGCGCATCCACGG
>VBKL01000261.1 GCA_005879805.1 Deltaproteobacteria bacterium
TCAACTTGTCGCTGCAGCGCGCGCCGCTCTGGCCGCACCTCTTGCCCGACGCCCCGCGCGTCCGCCTGACCAGGAACCACCTCGGCCCTTGGGGCGCCTGGTGGGTCCGCCAGAGGGTCGAGGGACAGGTTCCGGTTCTCGGCAACGTCGAGGTAGCGGGCGCGCGCGAGGATGGCTCGCGCCTTCGGCTCGAGCTGCGGCAGAGCGACGGAGGCGCGCGCGATCTAATCGTCGATCACGTCGTCTGCGGCACCGGATACATCGCCGACGTCTCGCGGCTGCCCTTCCTGTCGCCCGACCTCGCGGGCGAAATCCGCCGTATCGAGCGCGCGCCGAGGCTCTCGCGAAAGTTCGAGTCCTCCGTCCCCGGCCTCTACTTCATCGGCCAGGCCGCTGCGCTCAGCTTCGGCCCGCTCTTCCGCTTCGTCGCGGGGGCGCAGTACGCGGCTCCGACCGTTGCCCGGCACATCGCCGAATCCTTGCGTGGCCGCCTCGCGGCGCCCGCCCTGCAGGCCACTGGCGATGCTGCCTCGACCCGTAGCTGAGGCCCTGGAAAGGCCGCTCCGCGCCGCCCCGCCGCGGCCGCCGGTCCTGCTCACCATGGCGGGGCACGCCGGCACGCTCGCGGCTGCCCGCTGCCTCGGCCGGGCGGGGATCCGCGTCACCGTCGCCTCCGACGCGCGTTTCAAGCCGGCCGCCTGGTCCCGGCACGTCGAGCGGACGGTGCGGTGCCCGCCCCCGTCGCAGCCCGAGAAGTTCATGGAGTGGCTGTTCGCTTTCGGGAAGGCGAATCCGGGCCACTTCCTCTACCCGACGTGCGACGACTTCGCCTACCTCTTCGCGCGCCACGAGAAGGAGCTCGCGCGCTACTTCGTCCTCTACCAGCCGCCGGCCGAGGTGATCCTCGATCTCCTCGACAAGAAGTCGCTCTACGAGGCCTGCGGCAGGGCCGAGGTGGCGGTGCCCGATACCTTCTTCGCCCAGACCGACGCGCAGGCCTACCGCGTGGCGGCGGAGGCGACCTTCCCGCTCCTCATCAAGCCGCGCACGCAGGTGATGTTTCCCACCGCGATGAAGGGCTGGCGCGTCGATCACCGGGAAGAGCTCGCGAGCACGCTCCGCGCCTACCGCGCCCGCAACTCCTACATCCCGGCGCTCCTCAAAGAGCGGCCCGACATCGCCGAGCCGATGCTGCAGGCCTACCACGCCGAGGCAGAGGGCGGCATCGAGTCGATCGCCGGGTTCATCGACGAGCACGGCGGGCTCTACGCGGCACGCGCGGCGACCAAGCTCTTGCAGCGGCCCCGCCGGGTCGGCATCGGCATCTGCTTCGAGCACGTGCCGCTCGACCTCGCGGCCAAGGAAGCCATTCGCCGCCTGTGCAAACAAGTGGGATACTACGGGGTGTTCGAAGCCGAGTTCATCCGCAAGGGCGAGGAGCGCCTGCTCATCGACTTCAATCCCCGGTTCTACGGGCAGATGGGTTTCGAGATCGCGCGCGGGCTGCCCGCGCCGCTCTTCGCCTATCTCGCCGCGGTCGGCGACCGCCGTGCGCTGCGCGAGGAAGTGGCGAAGTCGCAGCGCTACACCTTCGTAGAGCCGCCCATCTACCTGCACCGCTTCGCGCTCGGCCTGCAGATCTTCGCGCAGCGCCTCTCCGGCAGGATGCCGAGGGACTCCGCCCGGCGGTGGAAGCGTTGGTACGCGGCGCATCGGCGGATCGCGACCGATGCGGCTTTCGACCGCCGCGATCCGCTTCCCGGATTCTTCGAGGCGTTCGCCCTGCTCTGGGGAGCAGCGCGCCATCCGCGCGGCTTCCTCCGATCGATCCTGCTCGATCGATGAGGCGACGGCTCTCGGTCGCCCTGCGCGCGGCGACGCTCGTCCATCTGCTGGTGCTCCTCGTAGCGACGGCCCTCGTCGTCTTCGCAGGCGATCTCTACTGGCCGGTCGCGATCCTCATGCTCTTGCCGCTGCCCGCGCTCGCGGTGCCGGCGGCGCTCCTCGTTCCGGTGCTCGCGTTGGTCCGCCTGTGGCGCTGGGTGATGGCGGAGGCGATTGCCCTGGCCGTGACTGCGATCTTCCTCCTGGGAGCGAACGTCGCGGTGCCCGATCCGGGTCCGCCCACGTTCCGCATCCTCGCCTGGAACGTCCATTTCGGCGATGCAGGGGTCGACGCGTTCGCTCGGGAGCTTCGCGCGGTCGCTCCCGACGTCGCGCTCTTCGAGGCGACGAATCACGATGCGCACAACGCGCTGCTCGCGGCGTTTCCGGGCTTCCACGTCGAACGCCTTGCGAGTTACTCCATCGCGAGCAGGTTCCCCATCACTGACCGCGGCGTGCCGTGGGAGCTGGCGACCCGCTCCGGACCGCCCTACGCGCGCTTCACCGTGGATACTCCTTCGGGTCCGGTGAAGATCTTCGCGGTGCACCCGGTGTCGCAGCGGGGCGCCTTCTACCAGACCTTCCGGCACGGCGGGCTGCGCCGTGCCTTCAAGGTAGCCCACGATCTGTTCGCCGACGACTACGACAGGAGAAGGAACGAGCTTTCGTCGCTCGCTCGCGAAGCCGCGGCCGCGGGTCCCAGGGTCCTGGTGGCCGGCGATTTCAACGTCGCCGGCAGGAGCCGGCTATTGGCTTCGCTGTTCGGGGACTTCCAGGATTCCTTCGTCGAGCGGGGAACGGGATTCGGTTACACCTTTCCGGTCCGGCACCCGTTCCTGCGCCTCGATCGGATCCTGGGGAAGGGCTTCCGCTTCGTGCGGACCGGAGTCGGCGGACAGCAGGCCTCGGACCACCGGCCCGTCTATGCCGACGTCGCTCTCGCACCCTGATCTTCGCGCGTCGTGCGGACCCATTCCTTCGTCCGCGAGCGGACGGCGAGGATCGCGAGCTTCCAGGCAACGAAGGCGGGGGCGCAGAGGAGCGCCGCGAGGCCGCGGGCGCCGGTGCCCGAGACCATCCATCCGCGGAAGACATAGGCGACGAGGAAGAGCGCGCTGGCACCGGACACCGTCATCGCCGCGGCGCTCTTCAGCGCGGCGGCAGCGACGAGGCCGAGGAGCACCGGGACCGCGAGCAGGGAAAGCGGCGGGACCAGCAGATCGAGGGCGAGGTCGAGGCGGACGCGATCGCGGAGCCGGAACGCGTCGCGGAGCAGCCGCGGTGCGTGCAGCCTGGCCATCGCGAAGCGTCCGCCTTCCCACCGCCGCCGCTGCGACGCCGCGGCGCGCCCGGTGGAGACCATCTCGCCGTAGACGTGGGCCTCGCCGGCATACGCCACGCGGATTCCGGCTTCGCCGAGCCGCAGGCCGTATTCGAGATCTTCGACGATCGAGAAGGCGTGGTGCGGTACCCGCTCCAAGGCGGCGCGGGCGAAGCACATGCCGTTGCCGCGCAGGCCGCACGAGAGCCGGAGCCGCTCGCGTGCAAGGGGGCGGACCACGTGGACGAGACCGAGCGCGATGCTCATGAGCAACGTGCGCCAGGAAGCGTCCACGTTGCGGACGGCGTAGTCGGCCTGGATCGCCAGTTCGCCAGCCTCGAGGCGAGCGGCAAAGGCGCGCAGGAGATTCGGGGAGACGACGGTATCGGCATCGACGACCACCGCCGCCGCGGCCCAGCCGTCGCGCAGGATCCATTCGAACGCATGCTCGAGCGCGTAGCCCTTGCCCCGGCGATCGGCGTCGTCGCGAACGAGGATGCTCGCGCCTGCTTCTCGCGCGCGCTCCGCGGTCTGGTCCGAGCAGTTGTCCGCGATCACGAAGACGCGGAAGAGATCGCGAGGGTAGTCGAGCGCGAGCAGGCTCTGGACGGTGGCGGCGATTCCCGCTTCCTCGTCGTGCGCCGGGACGACGATGGCGATGGGCAGGCGCGGTTCCGCCGTTTGCGCCGCCGGATGTCCTCGCCGCGACAGCAGCGTGAGCGCGAAGAGATATCCGCAAGCGGCGAGGAAGGGCGCTCCGAGAAGGACGAGGACGAGGCCGATCATGCCGCAAGCTCCGGCACGGGCGTGGGAAGCCGCGCGGCGAGAGTCCGCCTGCGGCGGGCCGGCCAGGCGCCGGTCACCACCGCGAGCTTCCCCACCGAGACGAGCGCCGGCACGAGCACGAACACGCCCGCCCAGGCGTTGATCCCGATGTCGCCGTAACACTGGTTGACGTACGCGACGGTGATCCCGAGAGCGCCGAGCGCGAGGGCCTTGTGCCCCGGCTTCGTCGCGCAGCGGTAGGACCGGGCGGCGAGGAACACACCCACGACGACGAGCGTCCAGATCAAGCAGAACCCGACCAGGCCGACCGACGCCCAGAGCCCGAGAACGCTGTTGTGCGGCATGAAGCGGTACTGCCGGTACGCCCCGGAGATGTCGGGCAGCTTCCAGCGCTCGGCGTATTCGTGCCCGAAGCCGCTCCCCAGCACGGGATGGTCGGCGACGGTGAAGACCAGGTTCCAGTTCTCGAGGTCGCGCCACTTGGTCGAGCCGTCGCTGTCGGAGTCGGTGATCGAGCGGATGATCTTGACCGGCTTGAACGCGGCCGCGTCGGAGTTCCACCCGATCAGGCAGTACGGCACGAGCAGCGGCAGCGACAAGACGAGGACGCGGATCAGGTTGCGCTCGAAGCGGGTCCGCCGGCTGATGAGCACATAGGTGACGACGATGCCGATGACCTCGACCCAGACCAGGCGCCGGTTGTTCGCCACCATGCCGGCGGCGAGGACGAGGAGCGCGAACCACGATCGCGGCGACCAGCCCGGGACTTCTCCCTCCCAGAGCGAAGCGAGGACGATGGCGAAGGCGGAAGCGAACACGACCGAGTCGGCGTGCGTGGTCGCGACCGCCAGTTCCTCGCCGGCCGGCACAGCCGTGGTCGCGGCGATGAAGACCGCGGCGCCGGCGCGGATGACCGCCGCCCAGACGATGGCCCGCATGAGCCGCTTCGAATCGGAAGGGCCTCGCACCGCGGCCTGGAAGAGGAAGAAGAGAAGAGGAACGTATGCGATCTTCTGCACCTGCCAGAGCGAGTCCTGGGTGCTGCCGCCGCGCGAGATGCCATAGGCCCACGCGAGCGCGACGCCGGCGAGCGAGATCATCGCGGCGATCGGCAGCGGCCATGCGGTCTGGATCTGGCCGACCCGGTCGATCCGCGAGCCCGTCGCCCGCCGCAGGACCGCGACCAGGATCAAGAGGCCGGTCAGGCAGTCGAGGCCGGTGAAGTTGAGCGCGGAGACGCCCACCGTCTTGTTCAGGTTCTCGAGCAGCAGGCTGCCGAGGGCGAACGTCGGCGGGGTCACCTTCCCGTTCGCGAGCCTCGGTCCGTCGAGGACCGGCGCGGCGAACGCGAGGACGAGGAGCGCGATGCGGAGCGGCGCCACCCAGAGGAAGCAGATCACCGCGCAGACGAGGACCGGAGCGATCGCCGCCACGATGTCGCCGCCGGCGAGGATGATGGCGACGAGCGTCACCACGGCGAGCAGCACGGTGACGGCGAAGAGCCGCCCCATAGCTCCGATCCGAGAGCCGTCGTCGGCCCTTACACCGTTCACGCCGTTCTCGAGACCCGGCCGAGAATCGGGATCGCCAGCTCGCGCTCGACCTGCCACGGCTCGAGGACCTTCCTGGAGATGGCGTCCGCCGCCGTCGTCGCGAAGAGCGCGAGGAGCAGGCCGGCCACGATGCCCGCGCCGAGGACCATCGGCACCTTGGGCTTCGCGGGCTTGGTGGGAATCCGGGCCGGCCAGAAGACGCTGTAGCGATACTTGAAAGCGGCGCGCGCCGTGTCCATCTCGATCTTCGCCGAATCAATCCGGTCGAGGAGCGCGGTGTACTTGCTCAGGGCCTGGTGGAGCATGGTCTGCTTGCTGATCTCCTCGGGCGATTCGAGCATCCGCTCGCTCACCTCGACCTTGACGCCGAGCTCGGTGGGAAGGCTCGCCAAGGCCCGCTTCTCGGCGCCCTCGCCGCCACCGCGGCGCAGGTATTCGCCGCGCAGCTCGTTCATCTCCCGGCGCAGCGTCGCCACCTGCGGCGACTCGCTCGACATGCTGCGGACGCTCTGCGCCAGATCGACGACGATGGGGTGGGTCTCGGAGTAGATCGCCTTCTGGTCCGAAAGCCGCGCCTGCAATTCCAGGAGGCGTTTTTTGCGGAAGTCCTCCAGGTCGTCGATGGCGCGCTGCTTGGCGTC
>VBKL01000103.1 GCA_005879805.1 Deltaproteobacteria bacterium
AGCAACATCCGCGGGTGGCTCGTCACCATCGCCCACCGGAAGTCGATCGATCAGCTCCGGGGGGCGGCGCGCAGGCGCGAATCGCCGATCGAGGTGCCCGAGCCCGCCGTCCGCGAGCCCGACCCGGCTGACGACGAGGTGCTCCGCCTCGCTCTCGACGGCCTGCCGCCCAAGCAGCGGGGCGCGGTGATCTATCGGTATCTGGCCGGGCTCTCGTATGCCGAGGTCGGCAAGCTGCTGGGCTCCAACGCGACGGCCGCGCGGAGAAGCGCCGCGGATGGCATCGCGAATCTTCGCAAGCGTCTTTCGAAAGGAACGTCATGATCAGCGAAAAGCAGGTCATCGATCGCCTCGCGCAGGGATTCGCCGCATCCTCCGCAACCGACCGCTTGCGCCTCGAGCTCGCGGCGATGGCGGAGCAGCAGAAACTTCTCGACGTGTCGTATCGCACGGTCGACAGCCCGCTCGGGACGCTGCTTCTCGCGGCGACCGGAAAGGGCCTGGTGCGGGTGGCATTCAACCGCGAGGATCACGAGTCCGTCCTCGCCCGCCTCGCCACCGACATCAGCCCGCGCATTCTTCGTACGCCCCGTCGGCTCGACGAGGCGGCGCGGCAGCTCGAGGAGTACTTCGCCGGGAAGCGGCGCGCGTTCACCGTGCCGGTCGATCTGCAACTCGCCCACGGGTTCCGCCGCTCGGTGCTCCTGCGCCTGCGCGAGATTCCGTATGGGCGGACGCAAAGCTACGCCGCCGTGGCGAAAGCCGCGGGCAATCCCTCCGCGGTCCGGGCGGCGGCGAGCGCGTGCTCGCACAATCCGCTGCCGCTGGTCGTGCCCTGCCATCGCGTCGTGCGCAGCGACGGCGCCCTCGGCGAATATCTGGGCGGCCCCAGGGCCAAGCACGCCCTCCTCGCGCTGGAAGCCGGGGCTTGATCAGTTCGCGGCGACCTTCGCCTCCGTCTCGACCAGCGTCTTCAACCGCGCTAGCGACTTGTCCATGTCGCTTTCGATTTCTTCGGCGGGGACCGCAAAGAAGCCGAAGGCCTTCCCGGCGGCGTCCTTCTCCCCCGAGATCGACCAGGTGACGAGCGCACCCTTTCCTTCGGGCTCCACCGTGAACAGGTAATCGCTCGAGGAAGGCGAGGGCCTCTCCACCTCGACTTCCACCTGGACCTTGTTTCCGGCCACCGAGATGAGGGTGGCGCGGCCGCTCCCGACCTCGGTCTTGCCTTGCCAGTAGTACGTCGCACCGGCCCCGGTCGCCGGGCCAGCGAACTGCTCCTTCATCCCGCGATCGAGGATCTCGCGCGGCGACCAATCGATCCAGAAGCGGATGTCGGCGATCCGGGCGACGACGGCCTCGGGGCGCGCGTCGATGGTGGCGGAGCGCTCGGCGTGCCACGTCTCGATCGCGGCGGCCGCCTCGGCGACGGTCTTGAGGCGCGAAAGGCCCTGCTCCAACTCGGCGGCGTTCGCCACCGGACGGCCCGCGAGCGCGGCGAGGGCGGCGCGCACCCGGCCGCCTGCGGAAGTGGCAATCCAGGTGACCCGCGTCCCTTTTCCCTCGGGCGTGAGGCGGAACTCGAAGTCGGTCGCGGTCGCCTGCGGCTTGTCCACCCGGAACCGGACCTGCACCTGATCGGGGCTTGCGGAAAGAACCGTCAGCCGCCCCGCGGAACCCTGCTCTCCGTCCCAGAAGGCATAGCTCGCGCCGGCGCCCGACACCGGCCCTTCGAAGATCCGCTGCAGATCGGGGTCGGGGCGCTCCCACGGCGACCACGTCATCCACCGCTGCGGGGTGTCGAGCCGCGCCTGCACTACGTCCGGCGGCGCCGCGATGGTCGTCGCGCGTTCCAACCGGTAGGACGCGGGCCGCAAGATGGCGAGCCCGAGGAGGGCCGCAGCGGCGAGGCCAGAGGCGGCAAGGACAGCGGCGATCTTCGTCGACATCGATTCTCCTTGCGAAAATGGCGGCCGGAGAGTCACCGCTCTCCGGCCGCCGGACTTCAACGGTTATCGATTTTCGCTACCGGACGGTGATTGCCGTCGGCAGGCTCGTGCCACCCAGGTTCGACTTCACCACGATGGGCTTCGCCGGCGAGACGGCCGGTTCCGGCGCCCCCACCAGGGTGAGCGTGTAGGTGCCTCCGCCGGTGTTGGTGAGGACGTTCCCCAGATTCGCCGGGTCGAACGTCGATCCGGTGGTGGTGAGGTACGGCTGCAGGGTCAACACCACGCTCGGGCTCACCACCGTGGACGTGACGGTGAGGGAGAGACGAGTCTGTGCGAGGCGGAACTGGGCAGTCGTCACCGAGATGTTGTCGGGCAGCGGCTTCACCGTCACCGTGGTGGTGGCCGGCGCGGAGACGGCGCCGCCGGTGTTGGTCGCGGTGATGGTGAGCGTGATGACCGCCGGATTGATGGTGCCTGCGGCCAGGGTCGGAGCGGTGAACGTCACGTTCGCCGAGCTCGTCCCCGTCGAGGTCACCGCGAGGTTCACGAGCGCCGGCGCGCCGGACTGGGCGACCGTGAAGGTGAGCGCCTGTGCGGGGACGTTGGGATCGGTTCCGCTGACGGCGAAGCTTCCGGCGGCGGTCGAGAAGAGCGTCACCGGAGCCACCTGCGCGACCGTCGGAGCGGCGGCCGTGTTGATGGTGATCGTCGAGCTCGCGCTGGACGAGCCGCAAGCGTTCGTCGCCGTCAACGTGGCCGTCACGGGCGACAAGCCACCGACTGCCGAGAAGATGGTGTTGGCGGAGGTCGGGGCGGAAACCGAGCCGCTGGTGACGGCCCAGGCGAAGGTCATCGGCGTATCGCCCGTGGCGCTGCCCGCAAGGGCGACCGTTCCGCCGTTGGCCACCGTGTAGGGGCCGCCCGCGCTGGCGGTCGGCGCCGTGCAACCCGAGACCGGGACCGTGGCGTCAGGCCAGGGATTGAGCTGCCTCGGGAGCACTCCGGTGGTCGACGGATACCCGCCCTTTGCGAGGAACGGGAACGAGTTGAAGTTGTTGGGGACGATCGCCGTGCCGGGAACGTTCTCCGGGAAGATGTACTCGGTGATCGGCGCGTGATACTGGCCCCAGATGAGGCCATTGGCCGCGGTCTGAACCGACGCCGGCGTCCAGGCCCCTTCGATGACGATGCGCACTTCGCGCGGAGGCGGCAGGAAGGTCTGGGCGGCGTTCATCACGCACTGCTTTTCCGGCGCGGCCGGGACGGTCCCGAACGGGGCGCAGGGCGGACGGAAGCGCCAGCGGCCACGGACGGCGCCGTTGGGCGGACCCGGATCGACGCCGATGGTGCCCCAGTCGCGGTCGGTGACGGCGCCGGTCAGGGGGTCATTGTCGAGGGCGTAGAGATGGATGCCGCGGCCGGTGTCGGTCGTCATGCCTTCGAAGCGCGTGCGGAAGGCCGCCTCGCCCGCGCCGAGGACCGTGAGGCCGCCGGTGCCGAGGAGGGTAGTATCGACCATCACGTAGGCCGGATTGGCGCCGGGCGCGGTCCAGATGCCGATGTTGTTGGTGATGCTCCAGGCCGAGATGTAGATCCCCGCGGGTCCGTTGGCCGGGAAGGGGCCCGCCGTCGGCGCCGCCGCGTTGTCGGTGGCGAGGATTCCCGCGAAGATGATGTAGTCGCCGACCTCGAAGGGCGCCTGGAAGTTGGCGTCCGGAGGCACGCCGGCGAGACCGGGAATGCGGGGATCGTTCGTGTTGATGGTGGCCGCGTACTGGGGAGGATTCCCCGCCACGGCGATGGGCCGCTGCGCCTGCGGGCAGAGAGGGTCGTCAGCAACCGCGGGGTCCGTCCGCGGGAAGCACATCGGGAAGCCGGTTCCCGACATGACGGTGGGATTCTGCGGATCGACGGTGAACCGGATGTCGGGCGAATTGACCCGGCCGAACTCACCCGAGGGATCGTTGATGCGCACGCGGGCGCCGGTGGTGTTGTCGCCGATGAAGCCGCCCACCCGCATCTCGCCCTTTGCGTAGTCGATGAAATTGATGAAGCCCGCGCCGGTGTTGAGGCTGTGCGACGAGATGTAGACGAGGCCCGCGATGTAGATGTCCGGGCCGCCGGAACCGCCGAGGACCCGGTTGCCCTGGACGTGGGCTTCGTAGTTGCCGAGCGGCACCGGAAGATCGCCGAGCGCAAGTCCGCTCGACCCGATCGCTCCGTTGGCCTGCACTGCCGTGAGGCCATAGGGCGCCGGTGCCTGCGAGAACATCTCCTGCCAGGTGATCTGGTTCGCGGGGAGGACGACGACCGTTTCCTTGGGAATGATGATGGTGTGTCCCTCGACCTTCAGCACGCCGCCGCAGTGCGGGTCGGCGCTGCAGGTGCTGTCGAGCGTAGCCTCCTGGATGTACCCCGTGACGTCGAACTGCGTGGAAGGCGGCATGGGCAACTGCGCGCTCGCGGTTCCCGCGGCGCCGAGCGCCAGCAGGAAGGCGGCGGCCGCCGTCGTCCCGACCCCGATACAAGATCCGTTTCGTACGGATGAGTTTCGACCGACTCTCATTGTTTCCAATCTCCTTGTCGCCAGGGGTCCGGCATGGACCCTCTGGAGCCCCCGAAGCTTCCCGATGCGAGTTACCCGGGCCGTGTACGCATCAGCACGAACCGTTCCAGCCGGCTCCGGGCGCGGAAGCCTGCGGCAGAGCAAGACGAGAGTCGGATGATGGAGATTTGCAACGGCGAACTTCAGTAACGTCTCTTTCGCAAATGAATTCGCAAACGAGTGCGAGCTCGCCGCGCGAATGGTTTCACTCCAGGTGTGGCAAGGACCAAGAGACGGTCGGGCGCACCACGATCGGGGGCCGGGCAGGAATCGACCGGTCGTTGAGCAGGATCTGCCCGGCCCTGCGCGCCGCCCCCGGAACGCAAAGCGCGCGCACGGTGCGCGGGATCCGGTGCTTTACCAGTGGCCGGACGGGGCGTCGGATCGGACGTGTAATTTTACGAGATTATCGAATCAACAATGCAAGTCCGCCACTTCAGAGCACCTTCTAAACTCACACCTTACGAATTGGACAGAATTCGATCTCCGTGTATGCTGATCTCTGGCATACGGGCTGCGATGTCGGTGGGAAAGCGCAATAGGTACGTGTAGGTAGGAGCGCGACCCACTCGAGCAGCTGCCATTGATGACGGGTGCGACGTCCGTCCTGACGGTGAGACCGATCCGGTTCGCCGAGGGCACGTCGCGCAGGGGGGATCTGCTGAAATGGTCGAACGCATGGCGTTGCCCATGGTCCTGGATTGCGCCGCATGATCCGGATCAATTCGCTATCCGACCCGGCGGGCGGCAGCACCGGATACGATCCGTTCCTCGCCGCCCTCACCAGCGACGAGCCGCTGGCGCGGCGGATGCTCGTGGCCCGGGCCCAGCCGGATCCGCGCGACTCGCACCTTGGCTGCGCCGTGCTGGCGGCGTTCCTGGGCGATGCGCAGGAAGCCGAGGTTGCGCTGATCCGGGCCTCTGGCGAGCGCTTCGGCCAGCTCGATCCGCTTATCGACGCTGCCTGGGCATTCGTGTTGGTGGAGACCGGCCATGCCGCGCGGGCGATGGTCCATCTCGACCGCGCTCGCGAAGCGAACCGGCCGTCGGACACCCCGTCGCACGCATCGCTCCTCTTGCTCTTGCGGGCCCAGGCCCTGTTTGCCAGGCGCGGCCTCAAGGAGGCTCGCGCCGTCGCGGCCGAGGCCCGGGACTCCCTCCCCGATGGCAAGAAAGGTACGCTCCGCAGCTACGCGTCGATCGTCTGCGGCAATCTCGCGCTCGAGGATGGGGATCTGGACGCCGTCGAAAGCGAGCTCGCGCTGGCGGGAAACTGCTCCGGGATCCTCGCTGCCCGGATCGACGTCTTGCGCGCCCGCCTTTGCTTCGCCCGGACCGGAGACGCGCGCTCCGCCGCACTCGATCTGGACAAGGCAATCAACCGCCTCGCCGTGATGGGCGCGTTGCGCGATCTGGCCCTCGCCTATTTCGAGCGCGCCTTGCAGGCGGGCCTCGATCCCGCCGGGTCGCCGGGGCGCTGGCTGGCACGGGCGCAATCGTTGCTCGCCGGGGCCGGCGGTCCGGCCTCCCTGCAAACGCTCCGGCGCCCCTGGGCCTCTCTCGAGCGGCGTCTCCTGCATCGTGCCAACCGGCCCGCCATCGCGATGGTCGGCGATCTCCGGCAACACGGGAAGGCGCTGCAGCGCGCAGTGAAAACCCGGTGCGTTTCCTGCCGCGAGGGCCGGCCTTGCCAGGTCCATGAAGAGATGCAAGGCGCCCTGGCGACGGTATCGAAAGCGGAAGAGCACCTCTCCGCCGCGCTCGAGCATTCGATTACCGAAACGTCCCGTGTGGGAGAGCTCGCCGCGGCGACGCACGAGCTCGCCTCGTTCGACGACTACGACGAACTGGTCGAGGCGCTGCCCAGGCTCGCGCTGGTCGTGTGCCCGGGCACCGGAGCCCAGGTCGTACGCCTGCGGGACGACGGGTCGCTGGAAACCATCGCAACCAGCGGCGCCGCTCCGGCGGGGAGCGGCCCGGCGATTGCCAAGCGGGTGCGCGAGGCTTTTTCGACGCGCGCCCCGCGCGAGCACGCCAAGAACGAGCCGACGGTCGCCGCCATGGTCGGTGCGCCGGAGGAACGGCTCGCCGTGGTCGTCGCGCGCGATGCGCCAGGCGCGAGCATCGGCGAGCGCGATCTCGAGCAGCTCGCCCTCTACGCTTCCTTCTCCACCGCTTCGCTCCTGCGGACCCGCTCCCGCGCCTCGCTGCGTGAGACCGCCGCGCGGGACGCGGCGACCCTCGCCGTCATCCCGGACGGCGTAATCGCCGTGGATCCCACCGGACGGGTACGTTCGCTCAACCAGATCGCGGCTGCCGCTCTCGGTGTGCAGCGCGGCGAGGCGATTGGCCGCAAGCTGGGCGACATCCCTGGCCTCGCCGCTCTCGCGGCCGCCCTTGCGCCTTCGCTGAGCGCCGCTCGGACCATCTCCTTGCCGCACGGCGAGATGGTGGTGCGCGCCCATCCTTACGAAGGCGGGACCATCGCCGTTCTCCGCGACGTCGCGAGCGAGCACATCGCGGCGAAGCGCCTGGTCGGATCGATGGCGCGCTTCACCTTCGACCGGCTCGTCGGTGAAGATCCCGCGTTCCTCGAGTTGCTCGCCACCGCGCGGCAGGCCGCAACCTCCGACCTGCCCATCCTCATCACCGGCGAGAGCGGCACCGGGAAAGAGCTCCTCGCCCAGGCCATCCACAACGCTTCCGGCCGGACCGCGGCGCCCTTCGTGGGCGTGAACGTCACCGCGATCCCCCGCGAACTGGTGGAGAGCGAGCTGTTCGGTTACGAGGGCGGCACCTTCACCGGCGCTCGCGCCTCGGGCAGACCGGGCAAGTTCGAGCTGGCCGGGCGGGGGACCTTGCTGCTCGACGAAATCGGCGACATGCCCACGGAGCTCCAGGGAAAGCTGCTCCGCGTACTGCAAGAAAAGGTCGTGCAGCGGCTCGGATCGGTCTCGGACGTGCCGGTGCGAGCCCGGGTCATCGCCACCACCCACCGCGACCTCGAGGAGGCGGTCGCGCTCGGGAGCTTCCGTCTCGACCTCTACCACCGCATCCGCGTGGTCCATCTCCAGATCCCGTCGCTGCGGGCGCGCAAGGGCGACATCTTGCGCCTCGCTCAGCACCAGTTGCGCACCTACGCGGAGCAGACGCGCCGCGGGCCGATCACGCTTTCGCCCGCCGTGGCCTCGGCATTCGAGGCGTACGACTGGCCGGGGAACATCCGCGAGCTCTGCAACGTGGTGGAGAGCGAAGTGAGCCTCCTCCCCGCGGGCGACAACGTCATCTCCCGGATCCCACACGCGCTGCAGCAGGCCGCGACGCCTCGCCCGGCGGTGCGGAGCGCTCCGTCGGACACCATCCTTTCCCTCGATGAGCTGGAGTCGCGGGCCTGTGCCGAGGCTCTCGATCGCTGCGCGGGTAACGTCACTCGCGCGGCGCAGGCGCTCGGGGTGGCCAAGAACACCCTCTACGCGAAGATGAGAAAGTACGGTCTCATCGCGCCCGACGCCGGCCGGGCCCGAGCGAGCCCGCGCAAGTACCGGTAGCCGGACGTCGACGTCATCGTATCGCGGGGCCGCCCGGCCGATCGTCCGCCATGTAGGCGCGCACGATGTCGTCGAAGCTCTGGTCGCGCTGGAAGCCTAACGAGTCGGCGCGAGGGGTCGAGAAGTCGCCCGGCCAGGTCGCCACGATCCGGTCGAGGGCGGGATCGAGCTGCCACCGCACCAGCGCCGACACCTCCTTGCCGGCGACGCGCTCGAGCGAGGCCACCATGTCTCCCACGCTGATGGAGAGGCCGGGCATGCTGACGCTACGGGTGGAACCGAGCGCGGCGCCGTCGATCTCGTGACCGTGGAGGAGGCCCTCGATCGCCTTGCGCGGTGACATGAGCCACATGACGGTCCCAGGCGCGACCGGGCAGACCGATTCCTTCCCATCCAGCGGCTCGCGGATGATCCCGCTGGCGAAGCTCGAGGCGGCCTTGTTGGGCGCACCCGGACGCACCGAGATGGTCGGCATCCGCAGCGCACGGCCATCGACGAACCCGCGCCGGCTGTAGTCGCTGACGAGCAATTCGCCCATCGCCTTCTGCGTGCCATAGGAGCTTTGCGGCATGAGCGGGGTCGAGTCGGGGACCTTGGCGGGAAGCGGCCCTCCGAACACCGCGACGGAGCTGGTGAAGACGACTCGCGGCCGGTTCCCGTTCTGGCGGGCGCGCTCGAGGATGAGCCGGGTGGCGTCGAGATTGATGCGCATCCCGAGATCGAACTCGGCCTCCGCTTGCGCGCTCACCACCGCGGCGAGGTGGAAGATCGAGTCCGTGTCGGGCGTGACGGCGTCGGCCAGCACTGCGGGGTCGGCCACGTCTCCCGCTTTCACGACGATGCGCGGGTCCTCGAAGCCGCGGGCGGGAAACAGGTCGAGCAACGTGATCCGGCTGATCTCCCGCAAACGGCCGTCCATGCCGGTGAGCTTGCCCCGCCGCAGGAGCTCACGGGCGAGGCGGCTCCCGAGGTGATCGGCGTTCCCCGGGGGCAGCCTCCTCCCGACGTGGACGCGATCGTCGTCGCGCTGAAGTCGCGCACTTCTCCGCCGGCGGAAGCGATCGAAGAGTCGCTCGCCGCGCTGCAATGGCTGCGGGACGCAGGCTGCGAGCGGTTCTACTTCAAGTATTGCTCGACCTTCGACTCCACCGATGAAGGCAACATCGGCCCGGTGACCTCTGCCCTCATGACCGCGCTCGGGACGCGATTCACCATCGCCTGCCCGGCCTTCCCGGAAAACCAGCGCACCATCTTCAAGGGGTACCTGTTCGTCGGGGACGTGCTCCTGAGCGAGAGCGGCATGCGGAACCATCCGCTCACGCCGATGGCCGATTCGAACCTCGTCCGCGTGCTGCAGCGGCAGACCCGCCGGAAGGTGGGCCTCGTGACCCATGACGCCGTCGCCGGAGGGCCTGACGCGATCCTCGAGCGGTTCTCCGCACTGCAGCAGCAGGGCTTCGAGATCGCGATCGTCGATGCGACTTCCAACCAGGACCTCTCGTACCTGGGCGCCGCGTGCGCCAACCTTCGCCTGGTGACTGCCGGTTCAGGTCTGGCGCTGGGGCTCGCGCCGAATTTCCGGCCGGCGGCTGCGCAGGCCGCGGCGAGCGCGCTGCCCGAAGTGGGCGGATTGCGCGCGGTCATCGCTGGAAGCTGCTCGACCGCGACCCAAGGTCAGGTGGCTTTCGCCCTCGAGCGGGGCGTCCCGGGGTTCCGCGTGGATCCCGGGCGGCTCGCCGCCGGCGAAGACGTGGTGAAGGGGGCGCTCGACTGGGCCGCCCCGCTGCTGCCGCGCGGACCGGTCCTCGTCTACGCCACCGCGGCGCCAGAGGCAGTGAAGGCGATCCAGGCCCGCCTCGGTGTCGAGCAGGCCGGCCAGCTGGTGGAGAACGCGCTCGCGGCCGGCGCACGGGGGCTCGTCCGGCTGGGCGCGCGACAGCTCATCGTGGCGGGCGGGGAAACGTCCGGCGCGGTGGTGAGCGCACTCGGAATCACCGGCCTGCGCATCGGACCGCAGATCGATCCGGGCGTTCCCTGGACGACCAGCCTGGACGACGCCCCTCTGGCGCTGGCGCTCAAGTCCGGCAACTTCGGGACGCGGGACTTCTTCCTCAAATCATGGGCGGTATTGCGATGAACGAGAGCCGGGTCCGGGAAGAGATTTGCGAATTCGGTAAATCGATCTTCGACCGCGGGCTGACCGCCGGAAGCAGCGGCAACATCAGCGTACGCCTCGACGACGGCTGGCTGTTCACGCCCACCAACTCGTCGCTGGGAAGGCTCGACCCGGCCCGCCTCTCCAAGCTGGATCGCAACGGCAAGCTCGTCTCGGGCGACCCGGCCTCCAAGGAGGCCTTCCTTCATCTCGCCCTCTACGAATCGGGCGCCGGCGCCATCGTCCACCTGCACTCGACCCACGCCGCGGCCGTCTCCTGCATGACCGGCCTGGATCCGGCGAGCTGCATTCCGCCCTTGACCCCGTACTTCGTGATGAAGATCGGCCGGCTGCCGCTCATCCCCTATCACCGGCCCGGCGACCCCAAGCTCGGCGACGCGATCCGTGGGCTCGCGGGAAAACACAGCTCGGTGCTGCTTGCCAACCACGGTCCGGTCGTCTCCGGCCCGACCCTGGAAGCCGCCGTGTACGCCATGGAGGAGCTGGAGGAGACCGCCAGGCTGTTCCTGCTCTTGCGCGGGCAACCCGCGCGCGTGTTGACGGAAGCGCAGATCGCCGAGCTGAAGGCGGTGTTCAAACTTTAGCGCCGAGACGCCCGCGGCGCGTCAGCCACAGCCCCGCCGGTAGCGCCGTGAAATCTGCCACCAGCGCGAGCACGAAAGCGGAGCTGGTGACAATGCCGAACTGGCGGAGCGGCGGGAAGCTCGAAAAGGCCAGGGCGAGAAACCCCGCCGCGTTGATGATCGTCGCGTAGAGGATCGCTCCGCCCGACACGCGCAGCGCGTGGGAGAGCGCCTCGCCGAGCGGGGCCCCGTCGCGCTCGTGCAGGTGATGGAAGAAGTGGACCTGGTCGGTCTCCGTCGTGCCGAGCACGGTGGTTGCGACGAGGATGGTCGCCAGGTTGAGCGACACGCCGAGCAGCCGCATGCCGAGGAAGGTCGCGAGAATGGCGAAGAAGGAGGGGATCATCGCCAAGAGGCGCGCGCTCGCGCTGCGGAAGACGAAGAGGAAGACCACGAAGATCAGCGCGGCGGTGATGGCGAAGCTCTGCGAAAGCGTCGGCACCAGGCTGGCCCCGATCTTGACCTCGACCAGCGCTTGTCCGACGACGCGTACCTGCGCCTGGGGGATTCCGCCGGCCTCACTCGAGATGGCCCGGGCGAGCGCCGCGTAGCCCTTCGCGTCGCCCTTGCGGAACAGCACGGTGACGTTCACGTCCGAAAGGCCGTTCGGGTCGACGTAGCCGCGCAGCGCCGGCTCGGAGAGCAGCAGTTGCTCGAAGTCCGCGGCGACGCGCGCGAACTGCGCCGGATCGCGGGGAAGGTCTTCGCCCCGGCCGGCAAAGTAGCTGCGCAGGCGCAGGAAAGTCGTCGGACCGATGGTCTCGAGGACGGAAGGCAGGCTTTCGATGCGTCGCTGGAAGTCGTCGATCGCCCGAAGCGTATCCGGGCTCGTCGCCTCCGGCCGCTGCAGGTGGATCCAGACATGCGCGAGGTTGAGATCCCCGACGTGCTGGCGGAACCACTCCAGGTCCTGGCGGATGGGCAGCGACGGATCGATGTAGGTGAGCGTGTCGACGGAGGCCGACATCGGGGCGAGCCGCGCGGGAATGCCGAAGAGCGCGACAGCGCCCGCAGCACAGACAGCGACCGCCGCCCCGACGAGCGCAACGCGATGCCGTCGGGTGAATGGAGGCAGCACTCTCGCGAGCAGCGTCCCCTGGCCGGGGACCGCGGCGGCGCGCGTCGGCGTGCGCAGCGCGATCTGCAGCGCGGGAAACAGCGTGAAAGCAACCATCCAGGAGAGGACGAGCCCGACGGCGGTCCAGATGCCGAGCTCGCGAATGGGCCGCAAGGCCGAGACCGCGAGCGCCGCGAAGCCCAGCACCGCGGCGGCGTTGGAGACGGTGACGGGCAAGAGCTTGTTCCGCAGCGCCGCGATCTGGTGCTCGGGCACCGGTACCCCGGGCGGGCGGTCGACGAACCTCGAGTGCAAATAGACGAGGGTAGCGAGCGTCGTGACCAGGACCGTGAGCGGCACGAGCACCGAGATGATGGTGAAGGTGAAGCCGAGGATCCCGCCGGCCGCGACGGCCAGGGCGACCGCCGCAGCGAGCGAGAGCAAGAAGGCGAAGAGCGTGCGCAGCGACCGGTAGAGGAAGAGCGCCGCCGCAACGACCAGCGCGCCGAAAAAGGGGAAGTATCGCGCGGAAGCGGAGCCCGATTGCTTCTCGATCCACGATTCGACGTACGGCGCCCCGATGCGGCGCACCGGCCCCGCCTTCGCCCGCTCGAGCCCGGCGTCGATGCCGGCGAGCGCCGCGTCGCGCTCCGCGCCCGAATGCACGTCGAGATCGCCGACCACCGCCAGGAAGGTCGGCCCGACCAGGCCCTGCTTGGAGAAGAACGAAGTCCCGGTTGCGAGCCGGTTGATCGCTTCGGGCGTCGCGCCAGGGTGCGCGCGGCGGATGGCGTCCACGGCCGAGAACGCACTGACGTGCGGCACCGTCCGCACCTCGCGCGTCGCTGCATCGACCCGGGCGAGGCTCGCAGGCGCGAACGGATCTTCCGACTCGAAGAGCAGCAGCACCGAGGGCGTATCGGGGAAGATCCGCTGGAAGGCGCGGGTCGCGAGGTAGTCGGGATCGTCGGGCCGCACGAGGCGGTCGATGCCGCCCTCGGCAGGAATGCGCGCGGCGCGGAACGCCGCGAGCGGCACCAGGACCGCGTACAGGACGAGAATCGGAGCGCGCCAGGCTGCAATGCGGGCGAGCACGCGCGAAGGAGCGTCGGCGGGCGACCCGGCTCTCTCAGGGGCGGGCATCGTCTCCATGCGCGGGGAAGGGTTTTAGCCGATCCACGCGATCCTGCGCGGTTCCCTCGTGGCCTTGGCCGATCTAAGAGGTTGCCCATGCTGCTCGTCGCCATCACGCTCGTCGTCTGCGCACCGGGATATCCGGGAACCCCGGCGGAAGCGCAGCCGGCGATGGACGCCCTCGCCCGCGCTCTCGGGAGCGCCGCGCACCTCTCCATCCAGGCCGTCTACGAGGAGACCGCGGAAGGCGGGCTGAAGAGGCTCGAGGCCCCGGATGCGGCGCTGCTCCTTACGCCCCTGCCATTCTTCCTCGATCACGAGCGGAGGATCGCGCTCGCTGCGCGGATGATGGCGGTGCCAAAGGACGGCGGCGGGCCGCTGCAGAAATGGACCCTCGTGGCAGGCACGGACCATCCCGGGGGCCTGGAAGGCTATGCGTTGCAATCGACCGCCGGCTTCTCGCCGCGCTTCGTGCATGCGATGTCCGCGCCGCTGAAGGACGCGAAGGTCATCGATTCGCCCGCCGTGCTCTCGGGCCTGCGCCGCGCCGCGAACGGCGAGCGGCTCGCGGTCCTCCTCGACGGCCCGCAGGCGCAGGCCCTCTCCACGCTGCCCTTCGCGCAGGGGCTCGCGCCGCTCTCTACCTCGGCGCCGGTTCCGGTTGCCCTGGTGGCGACGGTCGGCAAGCGACTCGACGAGCGGAAGTGGAAGGCGGTGCAGACCGCCCTGCTTTCGCTCGCGGGCGACGCTTCGGCGCGGGAGGCGCTGGACGGCGTTCGCATGACCGCATTCGTCGCGCTCGACCGCGCCGCGCTCTCGACCGCGCGGGCCGCGTACGAGAAGGCGCGATGAAGCACGGAGTGGTGGCCGCTCTGCTCCTGGCGCTCGCCGCCTGCGCGCACGCGCTCCGGACCCCGCCGCCCCTCGAGAAGATCGCGCCGCCGCCAGAGGCCGGGACAGAACAGCTGCTCGCGCGCGCCGACGAAGCCTGGTCCCGCCGCGCGGACCTCGCCCAGGCAGAGACGGCCGAGGAGCTCTATCTCCAGGCGGCTCGCGCCGATCCGCGCAACGCGCCTGCCTATGCCGGCGCCATCCGCGCCAAGGCTTTCCGCCGTCCCTTTCGCGACCGATGCGGAAAGCCTTGGCGCGGATGGGACGGCGGCAAACGGGGCCAACTCGCCGCGGACGCCGTCGCGGTCGGACAGCTCTGCGAGCAGAATGCCGCGCCCTCCCCGCTCTGCGATTACTGGCTCGCCGCCGCCCTCGGCCTCCAGGCCCGCGAACGCTCGTCGACCGGACACGATGCGCTGCCGCACATGGTCGACCTGCTCCACAAAGCCGCCGCCGCCGATCCCCCCGTCGACCACGGAGGACCGCACCGACTCCTCGCCATCCTCCTCCTGCGCGCGCCGGGCTGGCCGATGGGACCCGGCGACGTCGAGGCCGCGCTGCCCGAGGCGCGGGCTGCCGCCACAATCGCGCCCGGGTATCCGCCGAATCAACTCGCGGTGGGCGAAGCGCTTCGCAAGAACGGCCACCCGGACGAAGCTCGCGCCGCCTACGCCGAGGCCCTGCGTCTCGCCACCGCCGACTCCGCCGACCCCGACTCCGCGGGCTGGGCCGACGAGGCCCGAGCCGCGCTTCGCTGAGCAACGACGGCGATGGTCGCGGCGGCATACCCGAGACCGAGCACCACATCGGTGACGTAGTGGTGCTGCAGGTAGACGGCGCTCAAGCACATCAGCGCGAGAAATGCCACCGCGGGCGCCCGCGCCCAGCGCAGCGCCGGCTCCCGGAACACGGCCCAGACCACGATCAACGGGTAGGCGGCGTGCAGCGACGGATACGCGCCGTAGACGTCCACTCCCCGGCCGTACATCTCGTCGAAGAAGTGGGTTCCGAGGAGCGCATCGAACCGGCCGGCGGCGGCAGCGTCCGGATGGATGTCGAGCCGGGCGGGGCCGAATCCGTACTGCGCGACGTACCAGGGAGGCGCCGCCGGATAGAGGAAGTACGTCACGAACCCGAGCAGGTTGACGATCAGGAAGGCGTACGAGAGCGCGCGCACCATGTCCTGCCGTCCACGGAAGAAGAACAGGAAGATGACGGCGAGGTACTCGCCGACGTAGACGAGGTAGGCGAAGCCGCAAGCCAGGTCGAGCGCGGCCCAATGGTGCGCCGCGAAGAACTCGTTGAGCGTCTGCCCCGATACGCCGAACCAGCGCAGCTCGAACCCGTACGGGCCGTCCACGTGCACGCGCCCGCCGATTGCCGGCCAGTAGAAATAGCGCATGGAATCGTAGATGGCGCCGGTGACGATCAAGGGAAGGCCGGTTTCGAAGTGCATGGTCATCGGATGCCCACGCGGATTCGGATTTGCTCCTCGCAGCGTTCCTGAGCGGTCCCCTCCTGATCGCCTCCGCGGCCTCCGCCGACTGCCCGGGCAGCATCGGCACGCGGCTCATTCCGGTGCCGGTCTACTCGACCGAGCCGAACGAGGGCAGCACCTGGGGCGGGATGCCGGTCTTCTTGCGCGTCTGCAACGCGACCGGGCGGACCGAGTCGATCACCGCGCCGAGCTTCACCTCGAACGCGATCATCAATGCGACCACCACGCTCCGCTACTACGGCTACCCGACCGATACGCGGAGCCAGACGATCATCCTCTCGCTCAGCACGCGCATCAATTCCAACTTGCTCTTGCGCTTCGCGGACGTGCCGCGCGAGGCGGGGCTCTTCACCCGCGAGATCGAGCTGCGCTGGGAGCGGAGCGTCTTCTATCGCTTCTTCGGCTTCGGGCCCGACACGGACGCAACCCAGGAAACCAGCTACACGCGGCTGCGCGCACACGCCAACTTGCGGGGCGGGCTGAACCTCGGCGGCGGCTGGAACGCAGGCCTCGCCCTGCTCTTGCACCGCGACGACGCGCAGGACATCGGGGTGCCGGGTCTGCTGCTGAGCAAACGCGCCTTTCCCACCGCGCCCGGCATGCAAGGCTCGACCACTTTCGGCCAGACGGTCGATCTCGCCTACGACGACCGCCCTTCCGGCGAGTACTCCGATCGAGGGAAGCTCGCCGATCTCGGCATCGGGATCGTGGAGGGCCTCGCCGGCTCGCCGTCGTTCGCCCGCGGCCGACTGCGCCTGACCGCCCTCGTCCCGGAATTCGACTTCCTCGCCTTCGCCGGCCATTTCGACGCGAGCTTCGTTTCGACCGCCAATGCGCCGTTCTTCGACCAGAGCTCGCTGGGCGGCTCGTTCCTCTTGCGAGGTTTTACCGAAAACCGCTTCATCGACCAGGGCGCCTGGACGCTGGAAGCCGAGCAGCGCATCCGGCTTCTCGAATTGCACATCTTCGGCGTGACCGCGGATTGGCGCGTCGATCCCTTCGTGGGCCTCGGTCAGGTCTTCCACTCCGTCGATCAAGCGTTCTCCCGGCCGCGCCCGACCGCCGGCGTGGGGTTCCGGGCCTTCGTCCATCCGAACGTGCTCGGACGCATCGACGTGGCGACGGGAGGCGAAGGACTCAAGATATACGTCGAGATCGGTTACCCCTATTGACCCGTGGTCATCGCGCCGAGGGCGCTCAGCTCCCGTGGGTTGAGCGCCGCGAGCAAGTGCCGGAGCACACGGGTCTCGCTCTCCGGCTTTGCCAGAGCCGCGCGCGCCGGCGAATCGGGAAGCGGCGGCATGAGCTCCGTGAACTGGTGGCGGAGCGCAGCGTCGTCCTCGATCTGCTCCGCGGTCCGCCCGAACAAGGCCAGGGTCTGCGCGCGCCGGCTCTCGCGCGGTCCGTCCATCGCCGCGAGCGACGCCGCGCCGAGCATGAGCGACCAGGCGCAGAACGTCCGGTAGCCGCGCTCGTTGCGCGGCAGCGCGACGAGATAGGAAAGCGCGCCTTCGGCATCCGTGCGGAGGCTGGCGAGCAGCTCGCGCCGATCGGGCACGAAGAAACGGCCCGCTTTTTCGTCCTCGGCCTGGTCCTTGAGGATGTTCACCTTCTGCAAGAAAAGGCCGAAACGATACGCCTGCAAGAGGGAGGGCGGCTCGCCGCCGCCGAGCGCCCACAGGCGCGTGAGCAGCTCCCCGACGATCCCGGCGACGAAGCAGCAGTATCGATTGACGTCTTCCAGATCGAGGAGGCGGAGCGGCGAAGGCCGCATCGCGTAGAGCGCCATGCCCTGCGCCATTCGGTCGAGCCCGCTGAAGATCACGGTGCGCGCCGGACGCGGCAGCTCGTGCGCATCTTCGATCAAGGCCTCGGTATCGGAGAGCAGCGCGCGCTCTCCATCGCTCAGTGAAGGGAACGCCGCGCCGAATCGGGCGATCTCCTCGCGAGACGGCTTCTCCCGCAAGAAGCGCCGGAAGGTCTCGAACTGCCGCACCTGCATCTGCTTGTCGGCGAAGGCGGCGTCTTCCACGGTGTCGAGCACGCGGAAGAGGAGATAGGAGAGCGCGACCTGATCGCGGAACGGCGGGGAGAGCTGCGGGATGCAGAGGGCGAAGCTGCGGCTCACAGCCTCTAGATGCGCCTGGTAGAACTCGATCGGTTTCATGCGGCCCCCCGCGCCCGGACCGAAAGCGCCGACCTGTACCGGCCAAGCGCGAGCAGCGGAAAACAATTCCGGTAAAGGTGGTACCGGATGAGGAAGCCCGCCGAGAGCTCGGCGCCTTCGCGGATGCGCGCCCCGCGCTCCTCGCCCACCCCGTAACCCGGGAAGCCGCAGCCGGTGAACTCCTCCTCGTCCCACGCACCGTCGGAGCGTTGCCGCTCGGCGAGGAAGAGCGCGGCGCTGGCCGCTGCGGCCGTCTCCGAGCGCCCTGCCGCGACGAGCGCGAGAAGCCCCCAGGCGGTCTGCGAGGGAGTGCTCGCGCCCCGGCCGCGGGCGGCGCGGTCGACATAGGAGGCGCAGGTCTCGCCGAATCCGCCATCGCGGTTCTGGCGCTCTTCCAGCCAGCGGACCGCGCGCCGCAGCGCGAGGCCGTCGGGCCGCTCTCCCAGAGCGGCGAGCGCGGGGAGCACCGCGCCGGTGCCGTAGAGGTGGTTCACGCCCCAGCGCCCGAACCAGGAACCCTCCAATTCCTGCTGGTCGCGCAGATAAGCGAGCGCACGCCGCACGGCCGGATTTCGCTTCTGGTAACCGAAGGCGGCGAGCGCCTCGAGCACGTGCGCGGTCACGTCCGCACTCGGGGGATCGATCATTTCGCCGAAATCGGCGAAGGGAATGAGCGCCGGAAGCCGCGAGGTGTTGTCCTTGTCGAAAGCCGCGAAGCCCCCGTTCGCGCTCTGCATCGCGAGCATCCAGCGGATCGCGCGCTTGCGCAGCGCGGGGTCCACCGCCCCCGCCCGCTCGAGCGCAAGGAGCACCACCGCGGTGTCGTCCACGTCGGGGTAGAGATCGTTCTCGAACTCGAACGCCCAGCCGCTCGGCTCCACGCCCTTGACCTGCACGCACCAGTCGCCCGGGACGCGGATCTCCTCGCGCAGGAGCCACTTCGCGGCTCGCTGCACGTGGGCATCGTTCCGGGGTACGCCCGACTCGCAGAGCGCGAGCAGCCCGAGGCCCGTGTCCCAGACCGGCGACAGGCAGGCCTGCACGCGCAGCGTCCCGTCGGGACGGCGGATCATCCATCGCCCGTGCATGCCTTCGAGGCCCTTCTGCAAAGCGGGATGACGGAGGGAATGGCCGCGCACGCTCAGCGCCATGAGCGAGTAGACCCAGGGCGGCTGGATGCCGCCCCAGCTCCCGTCGGCCTCCTGGTGGCTGAGGATCCAGCTCTCCGCCGTATCGAGAGCGCGGCGCCGCAAGGGATGGACCGGGAACCGGTCGTAGATGCGCAGCGCGCGGTCGAGCGCGAGGAAGGCGCCGTCGATCGGGTCGCGCGCAGGCGTTGGACCTGCGCCTTCCACCCAGAGCTCGGCAACGCGCGCGGCTCGAGGCACCGGCCGCACCGGCCGCTCGTTCATCAAGATGAGCAGCGGCACGATGGTGCCCCGCGCCCACGACGAGAAGCGGTAGATGCTGAGGGGCGCCCGGTCGGGCAGGAGCATCAGCTCGGGCGGCATCGCCGGCAGATCGGACCAGGGAAACTCTCCGAACAGGGCGAGCCAGATGCGCGTGAACGTCCGCGCCCGGGCGATGCCTCCACGCTCGCGCACGAACTCGCGCGCCTTGCGCAGGTGCGGGGCGTCCGGCGAATCGCCCGCGAGCTTGAGCGCGAAGTAGCACTCGATGGTCGTGGAGAGATCGCCCGGGGCGCCGTGGTAGAGCGCCCAGCTGCCGTCGGCGCGCTGGTAGTTGCGGACGTCCTGCGCGACCCCCCGCCAGATGCTCTCGTCGCGGGCGCCGAGGAAATGAGTGAGGAGCAGGTACTCCGCATCCATGGTCGCGTTCGATTCCAGCTCGGCCCAGAAGTAGCCGTCGTCGAACTGCTCCCGGAAGAACCACGACTGCGCGCGCTCGACGATCAGGTCGAGCTGAGCGGCCTCGAAGTCGCGCTCGCGGCCGATCACGACACGCTCCTCTTGCGACCGGCTCCGTCCTGGAACCAGCGCACGGCCTTTTCCAGCGCCTCGCGAACGGGCGTCTGGCGCAGGCCCAATTCGCGCACGGCGCGCCGGCAATCGGCGAACATCACCTCGCGAGCGGTGCGGACGCCTTCGAGCGGTACCCGCGGCGCGCGATGCAAGAGGTGCCCGGAAACGAAGGCGTCGGCGTGGGCGATTCCGAGCGCCAGCGCGTGAGGCAAGCGGAGTCGCGGAGCGCGACGGCCGCTCACCAGCGCAAGCTCCTCGAGGAACTCGCGCATGGTTCGGTTGCCATGTCCGAGGATGTAGCGCTCGCCGCGCACGCCGCGGTCGAAGGCGAGCAGATGACCTTGCGCCACGTCGTCGACGTCGACGACGTTCATTCCGGTCTCGACATAGGCCGGCATGCGTCCGGCAAGGAAGTCGCGGATGACCGCGCCCGTCGGCGTCGGCTTCACGTCGCCGCTGCCCACCGGGAACGTGGGATTGACGATGACCGCGTCGACCCCGTCGCGCGCCGCCTCGCGCACGAGCGCCTCGGCCTCCCGCTTGCTCTGCTTGTACGGTCCGGCGGGCGGGCCGTCCGGCATCGAGCTCTCGTCGGGAAGCTTGCCGTCGCGCACGCCGCCCACGGTCGCGATGCTGGAGGTGTAGACGAGCCGGGCACCGGTCGAGCGGGCGGCGGCGAGGACGTTACGCGTCCCGCCTACATTGACGGCGAGCACCGCCGCGGGCGCCTCGGCGAACGAATACACCGCGCCGGCGTGGTAGATGGCCTCGCATCCCTCGGCGGCCTCGCGCACGGCCTGCGCGTCGCGGAGATCGCCGCGGACGACCTCCACCTGCGAGGGTTCGGCGAGGTTGGGGCTCGACCCCGGGCGCAAGAGCACCCGCACGTGTTCGCCGCGGCGCAAGAGTGCCTGCGCAACCGCGCCGCCGATGAACCCGCTCGCCCCCGTAACGAGCGCTTTCACGCGAGGACCTTCCAAAGCCGCCGGATCGCCTCTTCGAGGGACGCGCCCGCTCGCCGGGCCGCCGAGGCGAGGCGTGCGATCTCCATCGCGCCCCTCGGGCTCGACAGCGCGTGCCGGAGCGCCGCCGTCAGGTAGCTCTTCCGCGGCTCCCGCGCGAAGCGAGGCAAGGTCACGCCCTGCGGATCGAGCACGGCCCGCACCGACAGCCAGGGAATTCCAGCCTTGTTCGCGGCGAGCGCCAGGGAATGGGTTTCCATGTCGACGGCGAGCGCGCCGCTCGCGCCCAGTGCGCGCTTGTCATCGGGTGTGGCGGCGACCGCGCTGGTACCGAGCACCTCGCCTTCGTAGAACGGCAAACCGGAGAGCGCCCGATGCGCCTGCGCGAGCAGAGCATCGGGAGCTCTTACCGCCTCGCTCCCGGGCGCCCGCACCGAGGTCGCCAGCACGAGATCGCCCGCCTCCAGCGTCGGATCGAGCGCACCGCAGAATCCGCAGCTCACGACCACGCGCGGTTCTTCGTCCGAAACCACCCGGGCCGAACCGCCGACTCCGACGGCGAGCGCAACGATGTCGCTTCCTTGCAGGCGGCCGCGCGCGGAAGCACGGTGCCGCCGCAGTCCGAGCGCCCGTGCTACGTGCTGGAGCTCCTGCTCCAGCGCCACGGCGAGCAACACGGGCCTCGACCCGGCCCACTCGCCATGGGCCGGCGAATCGCGCGGTTCGAGCGAGCCCTTGCGCCGCTCCCAGATCTCCTGCGACTTGCGAACGGGGTCGTCGCCGGTGAAGCGGATGTCGACGATCTCGTCGCGCGAGAGGCGCGTGCGACGGGTAGCGGTCTCGTCGAGCAGATCGACGTGCGCCGGTCCGCGATCGTAGAGGTAACCGATCATCTCGGAGCCGTCGCTCCGGAGCACCGTCACGTATCCTCGGTAATCGAACGCGCGCTCTACCAACTCGGAGAGGCGCGGCTCGGACGGGAATGCCTCGTTCACAGCCGCCCCGTCACCATTGCCAGCGCCGACTCGGTCAGCGACCGCGGAGATGCGAAGGTCGCACGCACCGCGCTCGGCTCGAACCCGCAATGCACCATGCAGTCCTGGCAGCGCGGGTTCCCGCTCTTGCGCCCATACTTCGACCAGTCGGTCTCTTCCATCAGCTCGCGGAAGGTGCGGGCGTAGCCGTCCTGCAGGAGGTAGCAAGGACGCTGCCAGCCGAAGACGTTGTAGGTCGGGTTGCCCCAGGGCGTGCAATCGAAATCGCGCTTGCCCATGAGGAACTGCAAGAAGAACGGCGACTGGTTGAACCGCCAGCTCCGCTTGGGGTTCGTGAGCATGCGCGAGAACAGCTTGTGCGACCGCTCGCGGCGCAGGAAATGCTCCTGGTCGGGCGCCTTCTCGTAGGAATAGCCGGGGGAGATCATCATCCCTTCGACCCCCAGCCCCATCATGTCGTCGAAGAAGCGGCGCATCCGTTCCGGATCGGCGCCCTCGAAGAGGGTGGTGTTGGTCGTCACGCGGAAACCGCGGTCGAGAGCCGCGCGGATGGCGTTGACCGCCACCTCGTAGACTCCTTCGCGGCAGACGGCGAGATCGTGCTCCTCGCGCGGCCCGTCCATGTGCACCGAGAAGCTCAGGTGCTTGTCGGGACGGAACTCGTCCAGCTTGCGCTCGAGCAAGAGAGCGTTGGTGCAGAGATAGACGAAGCGCCCGCGCTCGACCAGCCCCTGCGCGATGGCGGAAATCTGCGGATGGAGCAGCGGCTCCCCGCCTGCGATGCTGACGACGGGCGCCTCGCACTCCTCGGAAGCGCGCAGGCAGTCTTCTACCGAGAGATCCTTCTTGAGGATGGAGACGGGGTACTGGATCTTTCCGCATCCGGTGCAGGAGAGATTGCAGCGGAAGAGCGGTTCCAGCATGAGCACCAGTGGATACTTCTCGCGACCCGCGAGCCGTTGCTCGAGGACGTACTTCGCCACCGCCGCCATCTGTGCTGCCGGGATCGACATGCCTTGCTCCGCTCCCTCACGGACGGTCCGCGCACCTGTACTTGTTTCCGGATGCCGCGGGGAATCGCGGGATTCGGCGATTCCGCCAGGAATCCGTGCTCATCCGGATACGGCATACCGGCCCCCAACGGATCTTGCCATCCGCGCGGGGCCGCGGCAATCGCAAACTTCCCGCAAAAGGGGTTCATAGGGCGGCGATCACTTCCCCGCTTTCAGATCGAGGACGTACCAGGCGAGCGCCCAGCGATCCGCTTCGGACAGATTCGTGAACTTCACCATCGCGGTACCCGGGACGCCTTTTCCGAGCGTCTCGAAGATCTGGCTGACGCTTTGTCCCTGGCGAAATTTCTCCGTGGCGAAGTTGCGCGGCCTCGGATTGAGCCGGCCCGCGGCGGAACCGTCGCCCGCACCACGCTCGCCGTGGCACGCGACACAGTAGATGGCGTAGGTCGCCTTCCCTTGCTCGACGAGCTCCGGCGACCGTTTCGGCGGCTTGCGGGAAGGCGCGGCCGCGCTCGAGAAGGCGAGTGCGCCGAGGACCGCGCCAGCGAGAAAACAGGAACCGCTCACTTGCGCGAAACAGAGCCCGGAGGGAGCGGCGCCCGAGGCGAGCGCGGGGGAGGAAGATCGGCGGGGAAGTTGCGCGCGAGATAGGCGACCATCGCCTTCGCTTCCTCGTCGGTCGCTGGCGTACCGAACTTCCGCATCTTGTCGACCGTTCGCTGCCACGCCGGCTCGGTCAGACGTTGCTGGGTGATGTAGTCGGCCGTGTGGCAGAGCGTGCACTTGCCTTGCACAAGAGGTCGAGCCGGATCGTCGGGAAGGTCCTCGGGCGCCGATGCGGTCTTTGCCTCGTCGGCCCGCGCCGTGTCGAGCGACCAGGCGACGGCGGCGAGAAGAAGACTGGCCGCTAGAAGAGCGCGGATCACGATTGCACCTCGACGCGCAGTCGCTCGATCGCGTTGTGAAGGTAGCCGCCAGGATTCCACACCGGGACTTCGGGCTGCGTCAGGCCTGCCGTGTCCGTCGCGCGGCAGGCGATCTCGTGACTTCCCGGCTCCGCCTTCCAGGCATGCCGGAAGACGCGGAAGCCGTAGGGTGTGTTGGGACCCTCGAGCGCCGCCTTCGTCCAGGTCTTGCCGGAATCGAAGCTCAGCTCTACCCGATCGATCCCGGCCTCGCCGGAGAAGGCCACTCCCACGATCCGTTGTGTCCCTGCTCGCAGGCGCTGGCCGTCCTCGAGCGATCCGATCAGCGATTTCACGTTGACCTTGGTCATCGGCTTCATTTGATCGGCGGGGATCGCGGCGCCGGGCGCTCCGGGCGAAACAGGGAATCGATAAGCGGGATCGTAATAGAAGGCCTTCGGCTCGTCGGCGCGGACTTCGATGTCGACGAGGTGGCGCATCCAATCGTCGCCGACCCAGCCCGGCACCACCAACCGCAGCGGCAGGCCGCGGTTGGGCGCCAGCGGCTTCCCGTTCATCTCCAGCGCAAGGAGCGTGTCGGGATGGACCGCCTTCCGCAACGGGATGGCGCGGATGAACTGCGGGGTCGTGTCCATGACGGGCCGCTCGGCGCCCTGGACCTGGACGAAGGCGGCATCTTGTTTCGGCCCCGCGCGCTGGAGGATGTCCTTCAACCGCACGCCCTTCCACTCTGCATTTCCCATTGCGCCGTAGCGCCACTGCACGCCCGGAACGCGCGGCGTGAACAGCCCCCGGCCGTTGCCCGCGCATTGGAGCACCGCCTCCACGGTCGCCTGCGGCATGCGCCGCAGGTCGGCCAGCGAAAGCGAGAGGGGCTTTTCCACCAGACCACGGATCTGGAGACGCCATTTCGCAACGTCGACTTGGGGAATGTCGAAGTGATTACGCAAATAGAACCGCTCGACCGGCGTGATCCGGGTGGTGAACGTCGAGCGAACGGATTCGTAGTTGAGCGGGCGCTCGGTCCGGCGGATCAGCTCGTCCTTGCCTTTGGCGCGCGCCAGCGCCGGGATCTCCACCCAGCAGGCGAGCGCCGCGGCACCCGACAACGAGGTCTTCAGGAATTCCCTGCGGTCCAGGATCATGTCGGCCCCTCTGCGACGGCAGACAGCGGCACTCCTGGTTCGACGAGTCCCCTTAGCCTGAAATCGCCCTGTCGATCAATGTCACCGTCTGGCGTCGCCGCCGCGCACGAGCGAGACGAGCTCGTCGCTTTCCGACGGAGCGACATCGGAGACGAGCCGGTAGCGCAGGCCTTCCTGCGTCCAGGTCGAGACCCGATACCCGCGCAGGGAGAAATCGCGGCGCGGTTCGTCCTTCGAGGCTGGCGAGAGGAACAGGTTCAGGACGTGCTGGCGCCTCCGATAGACGAGCGCCGCCGCCGGATGGCCGGAGATCATCTCGAGGCGTCCCCCGGCGAGCGCGAATCCCTGGGCGGTGAAGTCGCGCGCCGGCACCGCGAAGTCGATGCGGCCCTGGAACCAGGGTTTGACGGTGTGCTGATCGGACGAGGCGACGTCGGTCAGGTGGCCGGCCTGCATCGAACGCACGTGCGCGTCGACGACTTCCTCGCCGGCCTCGTCGCGCGCCGGGCGGAGCGCGGTGGTCGCGACCAGGGTCGCGCAGGCAGCGGCGGCCACCAGCGCCGCCTGTCGCCACGGAAGCCGCCGCCGGAGCGCCGGCCTCTGTCTCGCCGGGGCGGCGAAGATGCGGTCCTCGAGCCCGGCCGGCGGATCGAAGCGCGGCAACCGCTCGCGCGCCGTCTCGCGCAGGCCCATGAGCTCGTTCTTCTCCTGCGCGCAGGCACCGCAACGCAGAAGGTGGCCTTCCACGTCGAGCACCGACTTGACGTCGAGCTCGTCGTCGACGAACGGCCCGATCAGGCGGGACGCCTCCGAGCAGTTCATGCCGTCTCCCTTCGCCGCTCGCCGGCGATGAGGTTGCGCAACTGGCTGCGTGCCCGCGAGAGCCGCGACATCACCGTTCCGATGGGCACCCCGGCGACGTCCGCGATCTCCTTGTAGGCGAGCCCTTCCACTTCCCGGAGCAGGAACGCCTCGCGGAACTCCGGCGCGAGGGCGAAGATCGCGTGCTGCAGGGATTCGCCGTCCGCGATGCGGAGCAGGCGCACGTCGGGACCGTCCACAGGGAGGCCGATGACGTCCGCGGATCCTTCGAAGAGTCCATCGACGTCGACGGTCGCATCGATCGGATCGCGGCCCTGCACCTTGCGCAGGTCGTAGCAGCAGTTGCGCACGATGCGCAGGAGCCAGGCCTTCGCGTTCGAAGGACGCGTCGCGTCCCAGGAGCGGAAGGCGCGCAAGATCGCCTCTTGCAGGACGTCCTCGGCGTCCGCCTGCGTCCGGGTCAACCAGCGGGCGAGATTGTGCGCGGCCGCGAAGTGTGGCCGCAGTGCACTCTCGAAAGCGGACGGGGGCAAGCGCGGTCCTTCCGGACGATAGTCATCGCGCTTCGCCTCTACCAGCACAAGAGGCGTTCGGGTCCGTCGCACGAGGGTGCGGGCTGTTTGGTGCCTGATCATGCCGCCGGCGGATGCGGGAAGGCGCATTCGAGGAAGGTCGCCTTCCTGCGCTGAACGACCACGAGGCAGCAGCGGAGGAAGGCATCCAGGCCGAACTCGCGAACGATGAGGGCGGCGTGGGTGAGCACGTGCCTCGACGTGATGACGCCGCGGATGGCCATGGCTACGGCCCCGAGGAGGTGATCGGGTCGGCGAACGGCGACTCGGTCTCGCGGGTGAGCGAGAACGATCCAGACGCCGCGGAGCCGGATACCGATCCGGCCATCGAGTCTGCCGCCACCGTACCGTCGAAGATGCCTTCGCCCGGCACTTCGAAGTGGACGCCAGTGGCGGTGGCGCGCACGCTCTCGATCGGCGCGAACGCGTCGCCCGCCTGCAGCCGGCCCGACAAGTCCCGGTTCACGCCGTTCAGCTCCACCGAGATCGGTACCCGCACGCCGTCGCGCAGCAGCACGCCGCTCCACCGGCCGGCAATCCCGCTCCCGGCAGCCGCCGGCCCGCTCATGCCGGCCAGTCCGGCTGCGAAGATCGAGAGCCCGATCAGCATCGACATCTTCATGGACAGCTCCTTGTCGGCGCGTCGTGCGCCTCGCTGGACCAGACCGCAGCGTCGGGAGCGCCATTCCGCCGGGAATAAAATCAGCGCGGTACTTCGCGCGCCTTTTCTGCGCTACCGTCCACCCGACCGGGAGGAAGGAGCCCCAGAATGCGGTTCGCAAACCTTCGATTTTCGCAAAACCATGCGATCGTGGCGCTCGCGCTCGCCGCACTACTGCTTTCCCCCTCCGTCCGCGCCGCCGGCAAACATCACGTCCTCAAGGCCAGCAAGCAAACGGTCCAGTGGGGATGGCTCGATCCGAAGGAGCCGCCGAAGCTGCGCATCGCCTCCGGCGACACGGTCTCCATCGAGACCTGGATGCACGCGAAGGATCAGTTCCAGCCCGGGATCACGATGGAGAAGATCCTGGAGTTGCGCAAGAGCAACCCCGGAGGCGCCTTCCATTCACTCACCGGGCCCATCTACGTCGAAAGCGCGATGCCCGGAGACGTTCTCGAGATCCGCATCCTCAAGATCGTCCCCAAGGGGCACGGCGGAAACTACAACCTGCCGGGCAAGGACTTCCCCACCGTCGGCGCGCTCGCGCCCGAGTTTCCCGAAGGCCATCTAGCTTTCTTCGATGTCGACCCGAAGCGGAAGACGGTTGCATTCAAGCCCGGAATCGAAATTCCGCTCCGCCCCTTTCCGGGAACGCTGGCAGTCGGCATGGACCCGGACGATCCGGCGCCGCGCAAAGGCGACGTGAAGGACGACAAGCTCGCGCCGGTCAACACGGTGCGGCCCTGGAAGAACGGATCGAACATGGATCTCAAAGAGCTGGTCGCGGGCAGCACCTTGTTCGTGCCGGTCTTCCTCGAGGGCGGGCTCATCTGGACCGGCGACTCGCACTGCGCGCAGGGAGACGGCGAGGTGAACCTCACCGCGCTGGAGTGCTCCTTCCAGGAAATGGAGATCCAGCCCATCGTCCGCAAGGACCTGAAGCTGAAGTGGCCGCGCGTCGAGACGAAGACGCATTACATCCTCCTCGGCTTCGACGAGGACCTGAACAAGGCAATGGCCAACGCGGTCCGCGAGACGGTCGACTTCCTCGTCGAGACCCGCGGCCTCGATCGCTACGAGGCGTACGGGCTCGTTTCCATGGCCGTCGACTGTCACGTGACCCAGGTGGTCGATGTCCGCAAGGGCGTCCACTGCATGATCCCGAAGAGCCTCTTCACCCGGCCGGCGAAAAAGGTCTGAACGGGCCATCGCCTTTCGTTGTGATCGCTAGCGATCCCATAGCCCGCGCAACCGCGCCTCGGCGGCGAGGCCCTCGTCGGCCGCCGGGCCGTCGGCGATCATGCGCGGCGCGTGATCGAGGGCGAGCTTCTCCAGCGCAAGCTCCTCGCAGGCTCGCAAGAGCTCGGCTTCGGTAAGACCCGTGCGGACGCAAAGCGCGGCGCGCGTGCGGAGCCGGAGGCGCTTCCGCCAGGAAAGCTCCGCGGCGCGCACCTCCCGCGGCGACGGTCGAAGGCCACACTCCCGCGCCCAGCCCGCGATCAGGGCGCGCCGCAGGCCCGCCTCGGCCAGCTCCCGCGAGTCGGACCGGCGGCGCAGGCGCTCGATCTCCGCCGAATCGAGTCGCGCCCTGCGGACGAGCGACGAAGGCGCGGGCTGGCGAGGCGCGACCGGCCAGCGGGAGCGCGGCTGCGCCGCCGCACGCAACGTCTCGCGCGCGTCTTCTGCCTTGAGATCGGGGACCTCGAACCGTTCCCAGCGCGCGCGGGCCGGCGCCGCAAGCGCCTCCAGCACCCGGGGCCAGGTGCGCTCCTGGTAGAAGATCCGCTCCGCCGCCGATACCAGTGCACGGCCCTCGGCCGGGCGCAGCACGTGGGCTCGCCGCGCACATTCCGCCGCCCACCGGACGTTGACGAGCGGCACCGTGAGCGGGCGGAACCCGTGCTCGGCACCGGCGTGCAACAGAGCCACTTCGGAATCGTCGGTGATGCGCCCGTCGCGATACCACTCGAAGATCCGGCCGACGCCGATCATCCCCCGCGCGCGCAGCTCGGCCGCGCGCAAGGCGCCCATGCTCGCGCCTCCGAAAACCCGCACGCCGGCATCGAGCGCATCGAGGATCTCGTGGTGCCAGACGCTCGGCTCCGATTCGAAAACGCCGTCGATGAGCGCGATCGCCGCGGGCCTGTAGCGGACCAGCGCGCGCCACACGTCGCCCTTCCGCGCAGGAGGCAGGACGGTGCCTCTGGCCTCGGCCGCTGGAAGGGAGGGACCGAGG